>JAPLNJ010000866.1 GCA_026692885.1 Planctomycetota bacterium
CGCGAGGTGTTGGCCGCCATCAGCGAACCGTCCAACGCCGCGCGCGTGGCCGTGGTCACTTGCAACTCGATGCCCAAGGCCAGCCCTTGACGGTTCAGATCATCCACCACCTCGTCCAGGCGCTGCTCGAAGTGATAAAACCGCGACCGGCCTGGACGACTGCCAAAGGCCAACCATTGCAACGGCTGGTTCTCGCGTGTGTCGCGATACACAAGGCTTCGATGAGCCGGATCGTGCCCACGACGTTCTTTTCCACGAACTCGACGAGGTCACCCTCGCCGCCGCGGAATCCGCCGTCCGGATGGTACAACGCGGCTTGGACCACGGCATCACAGCCTGCGACCAGAAACGTGGATTGGGGAACACAAGGGCCTGGTCCCTGCGTCGCATGGCTTACGGTTGCGGCGTTCAACGCGTAGACTTCTTTCGGCTCTTATAGTCCGAGACGAAGATGCTGATCGCAAGCCAGAAGCCCCCAGTCGCGGCAGCGATGAAGCACAGGATGGCCAGTCCGGGATACCCAAAGAGCTGGAAAGGGGTCGCCACGCGCATCAGCAGCGACGCGCCGACAATCAGGCCGGCCAGCACGATGCCCAGGGCAATGCGGTTTGCAATCTTCTGCATGCCGTCCACCATCAGCTTGGCATCGGTGACCTTCACCTTCACCTCCAGCTCGCCGTTGGCGACCGCATCCATGATGCGATTGAGGCGGGAAGGCAGTCCCGTCGTGAAATCCTTCATCTCGAGCAGCGAGCTATAGATGCTGCCCTGCGTGAGATCTTTGCGCATCCGCTGGTACATCAGTGCGGAGACGTTGCGGCGGATGGAGGCGTTGGTATCAAACGTCGGATCGAGGATCCGACCGACCTGATCCAGTTGCAGCATGGTCTTCCCAAGCAACACCAGTTCGCTGGACACAATCAGGCCGTTTTCCTGAGCGATGCCGCTTACTTCGAGCAGCGAGCGGCCGACATTGAGCTGCTCCAACCCCTGGTCCCGCCGTAGCGCCACCAGCTGTGTGATGCGCCGGCGAAACTCGGGTGCCGCAAACTCCTCCAGCTTCTCGCTCATGTGGATGGCGATTTCCGCGACGGCCTCGCCGTTCCCCTCGCTGATGGCCAGTAAGATCTTGAGCAGGTTTTCTTGCGTGGCCGGCGCTGTGTGCCCTACCATCCCGAGGTCGATGAGCGCGATACGTCCGTCGTCCGTGACGAAAATGTTGCCGGGATGCGGGTCGGCATGAAACAAGCCGTCGACGAGCACCTGCTGCAGGTAGGCCTTGAACAATTCCTCGGCCAGCGGCGCGCCCTTCAGGTCGAGCAGGGCCAGCGGGCCGAGCGCGGTAATTTTCCGCCCCTGCACTTGCTCCATGGTCAGGACGGAACGCGTGCAATAATCCGGCACCGGCTGCGGCACTTGGATGAGTTTGAATTCCCTCAAGTTTTGTCCGAGCTTGATGAGGTTGTGCGCCTCGCGCTCGTAGTTGAGCTCCTGTTGGATCGTCAGCCGGAATTCTTCGAGAATGACGAGGAAGCGGTGCCGCCGGCCGAACGCGGTGTGACCGTCGAGGAAGCCGGCGATTTGCTCGAGCACCTCGAAGTCCTCCGCGATTTGCCGGCGGATGTCCGGGCGCTGCACCTTCACGACCACCGCCCGGCCGTCGCGCAACGCCGCGCGATGCACCTGCCCCAGCGAGGCGGCGGCCACCGGCTCGCTATCGAAACGCGAAAACGCCTTGGAAATCCTAATGCCTAGCTCGGCCATGACGATGGCCTCCACCTCGGCGTAGGCAAACGACTTCACTTTGTCCTGCAGCCGCGCGAGCGCCTTCAAGTAGGCGTCGGGCAGCAAATCCGGACGGCCGGCGAGGACCTGCCCCAGCTTGACGTAGGTTGGTCCCATCGCTTCCAGATCATCCGCCAAATGCTCGGGCGAGGCCTGGCCCGCAGGCGTAACGCCGTCCGCCAGCAGCGGACCGTCCACGGCCGGCTGTTCGTCCACGCCGAAACCTTCCTCCGCACGCATTTGCTGCGCCAGGTCGGAGCGGCCGTATTTCCACAGCAGCGAGGCGATTTGACGGTAACGAGTGAGATTGGAGACGGAGAGTTTCATGAGAGGATTCGCGGGCCCCACGCACAATCACAAACTGACTTCTTGCAGCCGGGATCCACCTTGCCCAAATCGCGGTTCGCAGGTGCGTTGTGGCTGCTGTTCCCGACAGGCGTCAGGCCGGAGCCGCCGCGGTGGCCGTCAAGCCAATCGCTTCCGCGTACTTCAGATGGGTTTCGACCGACGCAATCACCACGCGGGCCTCGATCGACAGCAATTCGATTCCCACGAGCGATACCTTCACCCAAGCGTCGACCACGATACCCTTGTCTAGGATGCGGTCTACCACTTACGCCAGACTCGAACTGTCCGTCGATTTTATGACCTTGGCCATTGTGCAAACTCCTTCAGCGAGAATTGGAAAGGACCGCCTCGCCTCGTACCCGCGCGGGCGGGTTGCCGGGAACAACCCGGTGGTTGCTCGTGAGGTTGTATGCCTTCCAGCGAAAGCTGTGCCAGCTTCTTGAAAATTCTCCCCAGATGCCACAAGTGCCACGGCGGCTTGGCCTTTGGCGTTCCTGCGGGACGGACAGACTACCGAAGGCCGGCTCCCAATACCCGCGCTGGTGGGCTTTGAATACCACTGCTGTGTACATCTTCATAGGGGCCGAAGGCCGGTATTTTACAAGCACGACGCAAACGAGCGGGTCCGCGGTGGACTGGCAAGTGAAATCCAGACCCACTTGCTTGCGCGTCGTGCTTGTATTTCCAGCCTTTGGCTGGCTGCAAAGATGCGCACAGCAGTGGGCCTTGAGGCCCTCGTCCAGCGGCAGACTTAGAGAAACGCTGGTCTTGCTCGGATTCTTGGCCAGGTTGCAACTCCTGGTTGGAATCCGTCGCGTATCGGTCGCCCTGCGGCAGCCCGCTTCTGGCCGAGCAACCGTCCCCGCTGCCACTTTGATGCGTTCCTGGTCCCCCGATCGTACAATTTGTCTGCCCACAATCTGTCGAATGTCGTCGGGGAATAAGTCCACTCTTCTTGCTCAACTGCGGGCACAGTTCGCCGGAGTGTGCGTGCTTGCTTGCGGAGTCCGGCGAGCATCGCAGCTAGACCACTCGGACCGAAGTGGCGCAAGGCCCCTTCTTGCCCTGGCCGATTTGATATTCCACATTTTGGCCTTCGTGGAGATCCTCGAACGCCACACCTTGCACTTCCGAGTGGTGGAAGAACAGCTCCCCCTGATCCCCTTTGATGAATCCGAAACCTCGATCCGCCACCAATTTCTTGATCGTACCTTGTGGCATTGCTGCCCTCCACAGAAATAAGCGTGAAACCCCTGGGCCGAGGAAACCACACGGCCCGAAAACATCGGAGCAAATGGCCACAAGATCGAGGCAGGCACTTACAGGAAGGGCACCGCTACGGAACCTGCGGGGTGACGAGAAGAACGATCCGATGCGTCCAGACCTACGTCTCTTCTTTGCTCGTCACGATTCGTCGTGACTCCCACAGTGTAGCCGTCTGCCAGAACAATGCAATCGTCGTTGTGGCATCGTTGTGGCCGTCTGACTTGGTCGGGATGTTTAAGTTGGGACTGAAATCCGCCACGGATCGGATTGCCGGAACTGGCCCGACGCGCCAGCGAGGGAATCCCCGGCGTCCCTCGCTGGCGATTCGGGCACCTGTGGGTACATTACCCTAATGCGGCCGATAACCACACTTGCTCCCGCCTTTCGCACGCGGAGCCACAACGGCAATCACTACTCGATCTTGATGCTGGCCGATGCAATTCCTGGTGAATTGTCAAAGTCGCGCCGCCCGCGTATTCCGTTCGCGTGTTACCCCACCCATTTCGCCTTTGTTGGCGAACATCGTGCTCAATCACCTGGACTGGAAACTGCACGAAGCGGGCTACCGCTTCGCGCGGTATGCCGACGACTTCGTCGTAGTGTGCCAGACCTACCGGCAAGCGTACGAGGCACTGGCTTTGGTCGAGCGTGTCCTGAAGGACGATCTCGGACTGCAACTGAGCACCGAGAAAACGAAGGTGACGACGTTTGGGAAAGGGTACGAATTCCTCGGCTTTTTCCTGTCGTCACGGTCCCGTCGGATGCGTGAGAAGTCGGTGCAGAAGTTCAAGGCCAAGGTCCGTGAATTAACCGTCCGCAAGTGCAATTTGGATGCCGAGGCCATCAAGAAACTAAATCGGGTGATTAGGGGAACGGCGAATTACTTCGCGACCGAGTTTTCTACGTGTCGCTGGATGTTCCAGAAACTGGACTCGTGGACTCGCATGCGGCTTCGTTGCATGAAGCTGAAGCGGAAAAACTACAACGACAACAGGAAACTGCGCGCGGGGTTCTTTCGTCGCAAGCTGAGCTTACTGACCTTGGAGGAATTTTGTACGTATCGGGATGCTCGTGGGGAAGCGCGCCGCGTGATTCCTCGTTGTGGGGCAACTTTGGTTGGGGTCGCCCGGTGAGAGACCTTCACGCCGGTAAATATGGGGAATTGACCCCATCGCGACAACGGGGAGGGGGAGGCCGGGTTTCCCGGCCTCTCCTTTACCCGCTGAAACAAATCGGTTCATCTCGCACGCATTGTTCGTCCGATGCGGCCAAGGCTTGTTTCGCCCCTTCAGGGCTGGTGTTCTCAATCCGCTCGTAACCCAGGGCGGCGCTACGCGGCTACGCCGCTCCGCTCTGCCCTGGGCTGATTTGTGGCTGCCCCGTTCCAGAATGGAACAGAAGCAGACATTCGGGAAAACACCAATTCAAGGCAAAATCAGACAAACTGAACACGCCAGTCCTGACCCCTTTGATTTACCCGCTCAACGCCCATGACCGGCCTCGTTGGCGAAGGACGATGGACAAGTGGTCGCCATCGTCAAAAACGAACGGCGTGAAGACGCGAAAGCGATTTAACCCTTCCTGGGCCAAACGCACCTTCTGGCCGACCTTCTTCGCGGAAACTCGTTTCGATCCCGGCCATGCTCATGTTACACCTCGTTACCCTGGGTCCCGGGAATAGTGGGAATTATATCGGAATCAACCGTCACGATAATTCTAGCCGGCATGCATCTCGACGGGAATGTGGCGGCCCTGAATGGTCAAGCCATCGCGGATTCGCTGCGTGCCGCAGCGAGTCAACGGGCAGGGCGAACCCGTGAACGCGGTGGTCACGAGCGCGGTTACCGTTGGTATAATCACCAGCCGTTCACTATTTTGACCCTTGGGAGCGGCCAAACAACAACGTCGGCATTTGCCGTTTCGCCCCTCACCTCTCTCCCCAGATTCCGATGACTATCGACCTAATTCTCGGCACCGCCGGCCATATCGACCACGGCAAGACTTCGCTGATCCGCGCCTTGACGGGCGTCGATCCGGACCGCTTGCCCGAAGAGAAACGGCGGGGTATCACGATCGACCTGGGGTTTGCCGAACTGGACTTGGGCGAGTACCGGTTGGGGGCCGTCGATGTCCCGGGACACGAGCGGTTTGTCAAGAACATGTTGGCCGGCGCCACGGGCCTGGATGTGGCCCTGCTGGTGGTCGCGGCCGACGATTCGATCAAGCCGCAGACCCGCGAGCACCTGGAGATCCTACGCTTGCTGGAGTTGGAATCCGGTGTCATCGCCCTGACCAAGTGCGACCTGGTCGAACCGGACTGGGCCGACTTGGTCGAAAGCGAGATCCGAGGGCTCGTGGCCGATACGTTCTTGGCCGCGGCCCCACTCGTGCGGACCAGCGTCCTCACCGGACAGGGACTGGACGAACTGCGGCGTCAACTGGCTCGGGCGGCGGCCCAGGCGGCCCAATCGCCGCGGATGCGACGCCTCGCGGCGCCGTTTCGAATGGCCATCGATCGTTCCTTTACCGTGGCCGGCTATGGTACAGTGGTCACCGGCAGCGTGAGCAGCGGCCGCACGCAGGTCGGCGACGAACTGGTGCTGGAGCCAGGCGCAGTGGCGGTACGCGTCCGCGGACTTCAGAACCACGACCGACCCGTCGACGAGGTGCACCGGGGCCAACGCGCGGCGATCAACCTGGCAGGCGTGCATCACGACGAAATCCGCCGCGGCCAGGAACTGGCCGCACCCGGACATCTCCTGCCCAGCCGGTGGCTGACGGTCTCCCTGAGCGTGCTCGACTCCGCACCGCGGCCGCTCAAGAGCCGTTCCCGTGTGCGGCTGCATGTCGGGACCGCGGAGTTGCTGGCGTCGGTCATGCCGTTGGACCGCGAGAAGATCGAACCCGGGCAGACGGCGTTGGCCCAGCTGTTCCTGAACGAACCTGCCGTGACGGTCTGGCATCAACCGCTGGTGATTCGCAGCGAATCGCCGGTCCGGACGATCGGCGGTGGGCGCGTCCTGGATTCCCAGGCCGACAAGCTCCGCCAGCCGGACGCCGCGGTGCTGCAGTTGCTGCGAGATCTGGATTCGCCGGAACCGCTCCGGCGCGCGTCCGCAGCCTTATATTTTGCAGGGCTGCGTGACTGGCAGCCTCGGGACTTGGCACGCTCCGCTGGGATCGACAACGCCGCCGAGATCCATCAACAGTTACTGGACGGCGGGGACTTGCGGGAGATCGCCGTCTCGCCCACGCGGCGTGTCCGCGTGCACCGGCTGGTTGTCGAACAGCTTGTTCAGCGGATTGAAACGGCCTTGCGGAGACTGCATGAACAGAACCCGCTGCGCACGATGCTCGACCGGACTCAGGTGACGGCCGGCTTCGACTACCTCGGCGACCGCGTCTTGGTGGACGCGCTGCTCGAGGATCTTGCGCGCCAGCAACGGATTCGGCTGTCCGCCAAGGGCGTGGCGCTGGCCGGGCACGGGCCGAAGCTGTCGCAGAACGAACGCAAGATGCTGGTGGAATTGATCGAGGTCTATCGCCAAGCGGGGCTCCAACCGCCCAGCGTCAAGGAGTGCCAAGCGCGGGTCGCCAGGAACCAGCAGGCGGTGCCCCAGTTAATTGCCCTGGCGGTCGCGGACGGAGAACTGATCCGGATCGCGGCTGACTTCGTTTTGCACCCGGACATCGATCGGCAGTTGCAGGCGACGCTGCGGGAGAAACTGGCGGATGGCCGGGGCGCCACCCTGAGCGAGATTCGGGAATGGCTCCATACCACCCGCAAGTACGCGATCCCGTACTGTGAGTACCTGGACCACATCGGCTTCACAAAACGCGACGGAGACCTGCGCTACCTCCCTGACCTGCTCTTGAAAATCAAATGATCATCACCTTGACCACCGATTTCTTCGTCCAGTCCGAGCGCCTGACGCAGGACGGCGCGTTCCGAGGCGAGCAGGTCCAGCAGCACCCGCGAATCCTCGCTCTTGAGGTAGCGCACTCCCACGCCGAAGATGCGCAATGGCACTTCCAACTCCGGATGGTCACGACCCACCTCGCTCCAGAGTTGAGTCCACGCCTGCAAGGCCTCATGCGGGAGCGAGGATTTCTTCCAGTTGGCCAAACTGCGAACGAGTCCTTCTCCGAGGTACGTCAATTTTGACATACGTCAATGGCGACGTATTTTTTTCTGACTGGATTCCGATGTTCTTCCGTTGCGAACAGACGTTGAACTTCAGCCTGTTTGAAAAAAAAGTACTTAGGTGAGCGGCAGGAAATAGCTTACCCGTAGGTCGGCCTTTCCAGGCCGATCGGGACGGTCTTGGAAGACCATCCTACATTAAGTTGGGTAAGTTATTTCCTGCCGCTCGCCTTACGTCCATTGCGCACGCCTGCGGCTGGCAGTTAAACGAAGACTGTCGCGTCGCGGCCACCACGTCGGGGCGCAGTCCCCGACGCTGCCCAGTTCCTTAGCCCGGATTGGCGTTGATCGTAACACTGCGAAATGCCGTCACTGCTACAGCCCTTCTCAAATCAACTTGCACAAGACTATTGAGGGATATGACATCGGA
>JAPLNJ010000867.1 GCA_026692885.1 Planctomycetota bacterium
CGTGATCGCCCCCGAGAAGCTCCCGACGTAAGTCGGTGGGAGTGTTCCCGCCCTGTGCCTAACCCGGAGCCCCCTATCCGACCGGCCCGACTCGTCGGCTGCCCGCCGCTTCCGGCGGCGGGCAGCCGACGAGTCGGGAGAACTCGGTGAGGCGCCGCGGTGTTAGGAGTTGGCGGGACTGCTCTCACCGACTTACGTCGGAAGCTTCTCGGACGGGATCAGCTAGCAGTGACGGCATTTCGCAGTGTTACGACCAACGCCGGCTCGCTTTGGCCATGATCGTAACGTTGATCGTAACGTTGTGCAAAACGCTAGCCGCGGGTAGGTAACCCGAAACGTAAGCGACGACCGCAACACGGGTTATCCTCGCTTACGCTGCGGGTTATTATGAGGCGCGATACCGTCGATATTTCGTCGACCGTGCGCAATCCGGGCTAGCCGCCTTTGATGCTCTTGCCCGTTATCCGGCAACACCTTAAGATACCTGCCTTGTTGTTCTACCGTCGGCCCGATCGCGTTTGACAGTCGGGCCATTTACGTTCGCGGCCCGCGGCCGTGACGACAAGCGATCCTTCGTTCCTGCGGTGACACGCATGCCCAACCTTTTTGCTGTGACTATCCCGATTCTGCTGGCGGAAGACAACCCCGCCAATCCGTTGGCTCAGTTCGGGTTCCTGGGGCCGATCGTCATCATCGGCATTCTGTTCTACTTCATGCTGATCCGGCCGGAAAAGCGCAAGCAGGCTGACATCCAGCGGATGCAACAGGAACTGAAGAAGAACGATCGTGTGGTAACCATTGGCGGCATCGTCGGCGTGGTCGTGAACACGCAGCAGGGGTCGGATGAGGTGACCATTCGCATCGACGAGAACACGAACACCCGAATCCGCGTGGTGAGGAGTGCCATTTCGCGAGTCGTGTCGAGCGACAAGATCGAAGATGACGCGAGCGGTGCAAAGATCAGTTGAGGACGAATTCACTAACCCAGAACGATGGATTTAGCACGAGACCGGTTGGTTCTCTGAGGATCAGGAAGTTTCTCTTATGTCGCTTGATTTTCTCTCGGTATTGTTTGGTGCAGCCGATCCGGCCGCGCAGTCCAGTGGTCCGTTTGGCCTTCCGGCCGGAGTCCTGACACTCCTGCGAGTGCTCGTGGCCATTCCGCTGCCGCTGTTCTTGGGCCAGTTCGTAGCCAACTGGCTGCGGATGAAAGAGTACGGCTGGCGTCTGGGGGTGATCTTCACCTCCATTTTCTGTGCCGCCGTGGTGCTCCAGGCGGGCCGTATCAATAAAGGTGTGGACTTGAAGGGCGGCGTGATCCTGGTCTACGAAATCGACCGCGAATCGCTGCAGACGGAGGCCAACATACCGATCTCGGCCGACAAGGTTAATTGGGGCAGCCTGATTCAGGCCTTGGTCAAACGTATCAACCCGGCGGGCACCAAAGAAATCGTCGTGCGGCGCTACGGTGATTGGCAGGTGGAAATCATCGTGCCGGAAGTCGATCCGATCGAGATCGAGCGAATCAAGAAGCTAATCGAGACCGCCGGCTCGCTAGAGTTTCGGATCGTGGCGAATGAACGCGAGAACTCGGATGTCATTGCGGCGGCCCGCGATCAGGCACAGAATTCGTCCACCCGTCGTTCCAGGACCATCGTCGGCAAGGACAACAAGCACATCGGTTTCTGGGCTCGCATCGGCCGCGACGTGAACCCGGAAAGCATTCGGCCCTTCAAGGTCTCGCCCCTGGGGCATATCATTCGAAACGCTTCGACGGGCGAGATCCTGGACCTCACAGCGGCCACGCGATTGGAAGGTCAACACGCGGTCGAGAAGTACCTGGAAGGCCAAGGGGTCAAAGACATCGACATCCTCATGGAGACCAATGACGGCTACGACGTGACCGGCGCGCACCTGGGCATGTGCAGCCGTGGTTTCGACGAAGTGATGCAGCCCAGCGTCAACTTCGCCATGAAGGGCGAAGGCATCGGCAAGATGGGCGGTCTTACCGGCAGTGTCATCCCACGGGGACAGCCGCCGTTCTATCAACTCCTGGGGATCATGCTCGACGGCGAACTGCTCTCCGCTCCGCGCGTGATGAGCACCATCAGCGACCGCGGCCGTATCACGGGCCGGTTTACGCAGCCCGAGGTCGACTTTCTGGTGGGCATCCTGCAGGCCGGGAGCTTGCCAGCGGCGATGAAGAAGAGTCCCATCAGCGCCAACCAAATCGGCGCCCAGTTGGGTGACGAGGAGATTCGTAAAGGAACGAACGCGACGGGCGCATCGCTGATTGCCGTGGTTTTTTTCATGGTTTACTGGTATCGGTTCCCGGGTTTCATCGCTTGCGTGGCAATGGCGGCCAACCTGATTATGACCGTGGCCATCATGATTCCCATCCACGCGCCCTTGACTCTGCCAGGCTTGGCGGGTCTCGTGCTGACCATGGGTATGGCCGTGGACGCGAACGTGCTCATTTACGAGCGGATGCGAGAAGAATTGGACCGTGGTTGTGCCTTGCGGATGGCGATCCGCAACGGGTTCGACCGGGCGTGGGTGACGATCTTGGATTCCAACCTGACCACCATTCTCACGGCCCTCATCCTGTACGTAGTCGGCACGGATCAACTGAAAGGGTTCGGTGTGACGCTGACCCTCGGGTTGTGCATCAGCATGTTCACCTCCGTGTTCTGCTCGCGTGTGGCCTTCGACATCTGCGAACGCAAGGGGATCATCACCCGCCTGCGGTTCCGCCACTTCCTGACCAACACGAATTTCGATTTCATGGGCATGCGCAAGGTGGTGCTTGCGACCTCCGTGATCATCATTGCGGTGGGACTCGCGGCAGCCGTGTATCGTGGCCAGCAGATCTTTGCTGTCGACTTCTTGGGCGGCAGTTCGGTCACGATGGTCCTGGAAAAGCCTCAAGAAGAGCGTGACTTACGTGCCAAGTTAGACGAGCAGTTCGAGGAACTGAAGAAGGCCGAGGGAGAGGCGCAACAGTACACACTCAGCCGGGTCGACGTGGCAGGTAAGCCACGCGGGACGTGGTGGAAGATCGATTCCTCACTCAAAGAAGAAACACAACTCCAAGAAATCCTGCAATCGACGTTCGATGTCGCGCACTACGAGATGGAGTTCGACGAGAAGACGTTGTCCGAAAAACGCGAGACCGCGCCGGCCGACACGGGAAAACCTAAGTCTGCGGAGGCCCAACCCGCCTTGCAGAAACCAGAGACGCCTGTGAAGTCGAAGGGCGAGGCACCCGATCAGACTTCGGCTGCCCCCGAATCCCCGACGGCTAAGCCCGCCGAGCAACCACCGGCCGAGACCGCCAAACCGGAAAAGGCGAAGCCAGGCGAAGCCGCTGTGCCGGAAACGAAGCCAGCGGAGGAAAAACCCAAGGAATCTCCGCCCGCCGAAGCCAAGCCGGCAGAGACTAAGCCGGCAGAGACTAAGCCGGCCGAAGCAAAACCGGCCGAAGCAAAACCGGTTGAGCCCCCCGCCGAAAAGCCGAAGGCAGAGGAAACCAAGGCGGATCCACCGGCCACAGAATCGGCGAAGCCCGCAGAGAAGCAGCCGGATAGTTCACAAACCGAACTTCCGCCGCTCAACGTCTACGCCATGATCGGCGCGGGCGACTTGCTGTTGGCACTGGCTGATGACGCCGAGAAACCGGCGACTGCCGAAGCGCCGGCCAAGACAGCGCCGGCAGCGGAAAAACCGGTGGAACAGCCTGCCTCCGAGAAGCCGGCCGAAAAAACCGCTGAACCGGCCAAGGAGAAGACGGCGGACCCAGGGGCGGCCAAAGCCCCTGAGAAGAAGGAAGCCACGGCCAGCGATAGACCGGCGGAGAAGCCGGCCGACGCGACAACGCCCGAACCCGCTGGCGGCGTCCAACCGAAGCCGGCCGACGCGGAGACGAAGCCGGGCCCCGCCAAGCCGTCGCTGGAGTGAGTTACGACCACGACGGAGTTGACCTTCGGGCAGGGAATCGCCGGTCGCACACTGGAGTTCCGCATCCGCCAAGCGGCCGAAGGCCAGGAGGTACGGATTCCTCTGACGGGTGAAGACATCATCCTCAGTGTCATCCCGGAGGATGCCAACTGGAGGATCGACGATGCCAAAGGCTACACCCAGTGGAAGGTGGCGTTGGGCGTGAACAAGCAGGATGCCGCCAAGATCCTGACCAACATGAAGAACAATCTGACGACCACGCCTGTGTGGCCGTCGTCCAGCAAGATTGGGGAACGCGTCGCGGGCGACACACAGGTCTTAGCCGTGGTGGCTCTGCTGGCCAGCTTCGTAGGCATCGCCATCTATGTCTGGGTCCGCTTCCAACACCTGATTTTCGGTATCGGGGCCGTGGCATCGTTGGTGCATGACGTGTTGATCACTGTCGCCGCCGTCGCGTTTAGCTACTGGCTGGCGGGTGTCCTAGGTTTCCTGCTGGTCGAGGAAGTCAAGATCGACTTGAATATCATCGCCGCCCTGCTGACGATCGTCGGCTACTCGATCAACGATACCATCGTGGTCTTCGATCGGGTGCGAGAAGTGCGCGGCAAGAGTCCCGAATTGACGGCCGAGTTGTTCAACAAGAGCCTCAACCAAACGCTCAGCCGAACCATTTTGACTACGACGACGGTGTTCTTGGTCGTCCTGATTCTGTACTTCTTCGGCGGTGCCGGCATTCACGGATTCGCCTACGCGATGTTGATCGGGACCATCACGGGTGCTTACAGCACGATCTATGTCGCGTCTCCCGTGGTGCTGTGGATGACGCCGAAGAAGAAGGCCGCTAACAACCAGAGCTTTGGCAGATAACGCATCAGGGGGTTAAC
Source organism: Planctomycetota bacterium (assembly GCA_026692885.1). The sequence goes on from JAPLNJ010000867.1 coordinate 4,842, forward strand.
GCTACTGCCACTTGCTTTGCACTCGGACCTGGTGAGCCGCAAGGCGCTAGCACCAACCGGTTTCTTGGTCCTGACGCGTGAAGAATGAGATTTTACTGTTCCGCAGTGCCGGGCCCCAAGCAGGGCTCAGACGTACAGAATTCAAAATTGGCGGACAAACCACTCTGACTTGGCAAAGTCGCCAAACCGCCAATTTTGAATTCTGTACGTCTGAGCCCTAG
>JAPLNJ010000868.1 GCA_026692885.1 Planctomycetota bacterium
TCACCGCGCTGCTGGAGCAGCGGCACTTGTTCCAGGACACGCACCATTGTCCCCACGGCCGCCCCACGGCCTTGGTGTTCACCCGGGAAGAACTCGACACGCGATTCAAGCGGAGGTGATCCCGGATTAGTCACGTAGGCCGGAACGAGGTCTCGCAAGACTATGCCGGACCGGCACAACCGACGCTCGCCGGAAGAACCCGCTTGGTGCAGACGCCATGCGCCGGACGCGACCGAAGTTCCGGCAGTGCTTCCGGTTGCTTGTTCCGGCCTACAGGAGCATGAATAATCCGGGGGCATACTTGACGAGCGCCGCTGTATACAGGCCAAACGCTAGCTCGAGGCACCGTACGAGTCGGTACCCCGTGAACACGATGGCAACTGAAGCCCATGAAAACCAACGCCGCGCGCATCCTCGATCGACTGGACATCCCCTACGAGCTACGCGACTACGAAGTGGACCCGCAGGATCTGAGCGCCGAGAAGGTCGCTGCGAAGATCGGCCTGCCGCCCGAGCAGGTGTTCAAAACCTTGGTCGTACGCGGCGACCGCCACGGAGTGGTGTTGGCCGTGGTGCCTGGTAATGCGGAACTGGATCCCAAGGCTCTGGCCCGCCTGACTGGGGACCGCAGCACGGAGTTGGTGCCCCTCAAGGACGTGCAGCCCCTGACCGGCTATCTGCGCGGCGGTGTGACCGCTCTAGGCGGCAAGAAAGACTATCCGGTCTTCGTGGACGAGACGCTCATCCTGTTCGACCAAATCGCCGTTTCCGCGGGCGTCCGGGGAACCCAGTTGCTCCTGACTCCCGAGGACTACTTGCGCGCGACGCAGGCCACCACCGGACCGCTGACCCGCGAGAAATCATGAACCCGCGCAGAGCTTGAGCTTCAGAGCTTGAGCTTCAGAGCTTGACATTCAGAGCTTGAGCTTCAGTTGCACCTCGTTGCTTTCCCAGTTAACATGATCGGCCAGCAGGTTTTCCGCCCCGCACCTTGTTCGCACAACCCGCCCAGAGAATTGGAGAAATCATGAGCAGACAACGGCTCCTTGGTCTGGCCACCGTGGCCATCTTCGCGACAACACTCCTCGGCATTTCCGCCTTGCAGGCGAGTGACGCCGCCGACAATCCCAGTTGGCCCGAGTTTCACGGTCCCGGCCGCACGAACATCTCGACCGAGACCGGACTCCTGAAACAATGGCCCGCGGGCGGACCGAAACTGCTCTGGAAGTATGCGGACTGTGGAGATGGATATTCCGGCGTCTCGATCGCCGACGGGATGCTCTTCACGGCCGGCGACTTTGACAAAACGGAAATGGTCCTGGCGCTCGATCTGCACGGCAAGTTGCTGTGGAAGACGCCCAACGGCGAGGCCTGGCTCGGGTCCAGCCCCGGGTCGCGCACCACGCCGACCTACGATGACGGCGTGGTGTATCAGATGAACCCCAAGGGGCGGTTGGGGGCCTTTGCTGCGAAGACGGGCAAGGAACTATGGGCCGTGGATCTGCAGGCCCGGTTTGCTGCCGAGTACGGCGTATGGGCGCTCTCGGAAAACGTGGTGGTCGACAGCGGCAAAGTGCTGTGCATGCCCGGCGGGCCTCAAGGCCGCGTGGTGGCCCTGGACAAACGCACGGGGAAGATCGTGTGGGTCAACACCGAGATCGAGCATTCCGCCGCGTACTGTTCGCCGACCGTGATCACCCACGAGGGCGTGCGTCAATTACTCACGATGACCCAGAAGTCAGTGGTTGGTGTGGATGTCGAGACCGGCAAGCTCGTGTGGTCGGCCCCCTTCATCCCCCGCTCGCCCCAGAATGCCCTCACGCCGGTCTACCACGACGGCTACGTATTCGTGGCCTGTGGCCACTCGTCCGGCGGCACGGTGATGAAGATCGACGCGGCGTCGCGGAGTGCCAAGACTGTGTGGGATCGCGAAGACCTGGACAATTGCCACGGCGGTGCCCTTCTGGTCGACGGGAAGCTGTACGGCTGCGGTTGCCGGGCGGGGGGCAAGCACTTCTACTGCGTCGACTTCCTCACCGGTAAGACCCGGAAACTCGATAAGACGCTGGGCAAGGTCGGGATCTCCTGCGCGGACGGGATGATCTATGCATTGAACCATCAGGGTATGATGTACCTGCTAGCGATCACCCCCTCCGGATTCGACGTCGTCAGCCAGTTTGACCTGGGCAAGAAGCCGGCCAATACCTACCTGGCGCACCCCGTGATCTGCGGTGGCCGCATGTATCTCCGGTGCGAGCAGAATCTGCTGGTCTTCGATATCCGCGCGAAGTGAGCTGGTCCGGATGGGCCATGCGAACGGGCCTCAGGGGGCTGACGCCCACTGCTGTGAACGCCTTGGACCCCCTCGTTCCTAGGCTCTGCCTGGGAACGCAGTGCATTGCCGGCTCCGCCGGCCTTCGTGCGAGGCGGAGACTCGCTTCCAGTGGGTTACGAGGCCGAGCCTCGTAACCAGAGCGATTTTTCTCGTTCCGACGCTCTAAGGTTGTGAAAAAATGTGCGAGCACAATTCACGGTAGGGTGGGCCAAGTACTCGCGGCCCAGCAATTCTGAGAAGACGGCCTTGCTCTCGATGGTGGGCCGCGAGTACTTGGCCCACCCTACGATTTCTTCACAGCCTCTCTGCGTCCTTGGGCAAACGACGCGGAGCGTCAAGACACTTGCGTTCCCACGCGGAGCGTGGGAACGAGAGAATACCCGCTGCTTGCCGTGCAACTGACCGATTTACGCTGGCCGCTTGCCATTCAGGCTGTTAAATAGGTCCAAGGCCTGTTTGGGCGTTGCGTTCTGGTGCACCACGGCGGCCACGGCCTGGACCATGGCCCAGGGGTCGTCGGAGCAGAAGATATTACGCCCCATGTCGACGCCCGCAGCACCTTGTTGGATGGCTTTGTAGCACATCGTCAGGGCGTCCAGTTCGGGCAGCTTCTTGCCGCCGGCGATCACGATGGGCACCGGACAACCGGCCACGACCTCGTCAAACCCCGGCTCGCAATAGTAGGTCTTGACGAAGTGGGCACCCAACTCCGCCACCACGCGCGTCGCCAGGCCGAGGTATCGCGAGTCGCGAACCATTTCCAGCCCGACGGCCGTCACGCCCAGGCTGGGCATACCGTAGCGCATGCCTTCGTTGATCAGCCGGCCCAGGTTGTCCAGCGACTCGCGCTCGTGCGGGCCGCCGATGTAGACCTGGGTGGTCACAGCTGCGGCATTCATCCGCAGCGCGTCCTCGACGGAGACCCCCAAGACTTCGTTGCTGAGTTCTTTCAGAATCGTCGCGCCCGTGCTGCAACGCATCACCACCGGTTTGTTGACTTCCGGCGTGATGCAGGTCCGCAGCCCGCCGCGGGTGCACATCAGGCAGTCGACGTATTGCATCAGCGGCGGGATGGACAGATCCATACGTTCCAAGCCGGAGGTGGGGCCCATGATGTAGCCGTGGTCGAAAGCCAACATCACGGTACGGCCGTCCTGGGGGTTGAAGATTCGCGACAGGCGGTTCTTCAAGCCCCAGTCTAAGTGGGCCGATCCCCGCAGGAAGAACCCGGGGGTCTGCATCGGTACGTGGACGGCGAAATCTTTCTTGTCTTCTTTCTTGACTTGGGGTTCTGCATCAGGCATGGGTCGTTGCACCTTCTAAGAAACCGCGAAACACGAGAGACACCGAGGTCGCGCCCGGATCGGCTGTGCCAATGCTCTTGGCACCGATGTTGCGCGCCCTCCCGAACTTGGCCTGCAGTTGCTGCGTGGCCTCGGCACCTTGTTGGGCCGCCGTGGCGGCGGCGCCGAACACGCCGGCCAGATCCGCACCGGCATCGGCCGCGCGGCGGGCCGCCTGCACGGCGGGAATCAAGGCATCGAGCATGGTCTTGTCGCCCATTTTGGCTTTGCTCTGCCGCTGCACGCTGGCCAAACCGGCTTCGAGCATAGCGGCCAACGTGGCGGCATCAAGCACGTCCTTTCCGGCCGCCGGATCGGACATGCCCTGGAAGAAACTGCCGAACAACGGTCCGGTCGCGCCGCCGTCGACGCCCATCACGGCCCAGCCAATCTCACTCAACAGGCCGCTGACCTGCGGCACCGTGGATGCGGACATCGCCTGCTCCAAGCAGGTCATCGCGCGCAGCATGGTTGTGCCGTGGTCACCGTCACCACCGACCGAATCGAGCTGGGACAGCAAGGCGTGATTCGCCCGCACCTGCTCCGCGGCACCGCGAAAACAGCGGATCAATCCGGCACGATCTAAGGTAGTGGTCATGGTGTGAATCTCTGGGGCCAAGGGGTCGGGTGTTCAGAAATTCATTTCTTGCGGGAAAAACTTTTTCCTTCTTCAAAGTCCTCTGACCGCAAAAAATGAATTTCTGAACACCCGACCCCGACTTGTCAACATTACCGCACGGTCAGTGCGGGGGAATCGCAGGGGGCGTCCCACAGCCGGGCCAGTTCCGCGTCCAGGCGGGCCGTGCACATCTGGAAGCCGCCCATTTCCTGCACCGTCAGATACTCGCCGACCAGGCTGCGGGCCAGTTGGATGCCGCGTTCGCTCAGCACCTGCTTGACTCGCCGCAACACGACGTACAGTTCCATCAACGTGGTCGAGCCGACGCCGTTAAGCAGCACCAGCAGTTCCTCGCCCGACTTGATCTGCAAGTCGTTCAGCAGCAGCGGAAGCATGATGTCGACGGTGGCGTCGGCGGTGGCCAGTTTGCGCGAGCCCAGGCCGGACTCGCCATGTTGGCCCATCCCGACGACCATTTCGTCTTCGCCCAATTCGGAAATCGGCGCGCCGGTCGACGGATGCGTGGCGCCCGTCACGGCCACAGCCAGGGTCGCCATGTTTCGCTCCATCCGTTCGGCGATGGCGACACACTCGTCCAGCGAGCGACCCGCTTCGGCGGCGGCACCGGCGACCTTATACACCAGCGCGGCGCCGACCAAACCGCGACGATCGTCGGGTTCTTGCCGTGTGCCGCTGGAGATATCCTCGTGAGTCAAGACCTGCTTGACGTTCAGCCCTTCCTTGCGAGCCATCTCCATCGCAATGTTCGCCGTCAACACGTCGCCCGCATGGTTGAGCACGATGAGCAGCACCCCCGCGTCACGGTTGGCCATGCGCAAGGCTTCCATCACGCGGGGCGGTCCAGGGGCGGCGAAAATCTCGCCGGGCACGCTGATGTCGAGCAGCCCCTCGCCGACAAACCCGCTCAGCGCCGGTTCGTGGCCGCTGCCACCCAGCGTCACCAGCGCGACCTTGTCCCGGGCTTTGGGTGTGGTCCGCACGACCAAGTTGTTGCCGACCAGTTTCACCTTGTGCGGATACGCCAGGGCAAAGCCTTCCAGCAACTCCTTGACGATGTTTTCGGGCTGGTTGAGGAATTTCTTCATTCTCATCGGGGTTTCCTTTCGGTGAGGGACGCGCCGCGACACACGTGGGCTGGGGCCGGAAACTCTGCTAACGAGCCGGTAGTTCTAACAACTCCCGGCCAACATCGCAATTGGCCGAGATGTGGAGGCGATTATACCGCTCGCGGATGAGGATGGCACATCCTCGTTTAACCCGGAGCCAACGCCAACCGCGTACGGTACAACAACCTAGGCTATTCCTAAGGGTTGGACGTTTCATCCGGAGGCAGCCGCTCCAAATGTCGGCCGGCACGGAACAGACTCCAACCCAGCGCGATGACCATCAGGCCGATGACGCCGCCCAGGAAGACCCAGTTGTCGAGCAACTTGCGTACGGCAACGTCAGGTTCTCCGCTGAAACTCGCATTCTCCGCCTCAACACCCAACTTGGCCGCCACAGGTTGAAACTCCTCGCTGCGCAGAGCCGCGAGCACGGTCGCCGCCTCGTACTTGGGCGTTTCCGCGGTCTCCGATCCATAGAAGACACGATAGACTTTCGCTTTCTGGGCCAGCCAGACCACGCGATGCACATGGCCCTCGGCCTTCACGCCCGTGATCTCCAGGGGCGGGTTGTCTTCGTTGTGGATCACAAGCCGGTACTGCGCCTCGCGCTGTTCGGGAAACTCGGTCTGCAATCGCTCCCGGTGATAGTTGCGGAAACCAAAGTTGGAGACCGTGGCGTTTCCGATCTCGCGCCATTCGGTCTTCACGCCTTGGACCACCGGGATTTCGAGCGTGACCCGGCGCGAGAAGTTGCGGCTCGGGGTTTCCAGCGTGAAGCTGGTAAGCGGTTCACGTCGCGTGCGAATTGCGAGCAGCGTCTGTTTCTTCGCCGAGTCTTCTTGGGCTTCGAAGCCAGCAACTGAGTAAGCGGCCGTGCGGGCTTTCCGCACGCGCTGCTGCGTGACGGTGCCCCAAGCCCCGATCCGGTCGATGCGGAAGGTGCGACGCTGGACTGTCGTCCGTTCGACCCGTTCGTCTTCCTTGCCGCCGCGGAACGTGCGCGTGAGTTCCTTGTACGGCGACTCCTTCTCGTCCGTCACCTCGCCGATCAGGAGCTTGAACTCGCGGAAGTCATTGGCCGGCAGGACGATCTCGCGATTACTCACGTCCATGTACCGTGAATAGTCGAAGATGACGCAGTCGGTAACCAGCGGTTTCCAGTCTGCACCGTCTGCGGAGCCGAAGACCTGCACCTTACGTTCGTAGTCTGCCTGCGGCGTGGTGAAATTTAAGCCATCGGCGCTCGGGGATTTCTTCGGCAGTCGCACGCGGACCTCAATCGCATTGCCGTCTTCGTGCAGGGAAACAACCTCGGTCGCGAACGGCTGACGCGTGCGTTCTTCGCGGAATTCCATATCCGGTTCGAGTTGGTAGGGGACTTCGCCCTCGGCCTCGTCGACCACGCGCAGGTCCGGGAAGCCGGCGCGTGTGGCGGCATAGATGGCGCTGTCCAGGATGCACGCGACGATTTCCTCGTCCTGCGACGGACCGCGGTCCAGCGGTTTCCAGAACCGGAATCGCACCGGCGTCTCCGCCCCCGCAGGCGTCCCCAAACCGATTAACAGGCACACGATCAGTCCTTGCAGCAGTTGTCGAGTAGGCATAATATGGTCTCCTTCGGTAGGTCTGGTTTGTATTCCCTGTTGCTCTTCTCTTTCGATCTGAAGAGTGTCACAATATTCAACCGTTGAAGGCGACTTCAACGCCCCTCACAGAACCGGACTTGTG
>JAPLNJ010000869.1 GCA_026692885.1 Planctomycetota bacterium
TGGCGTCTGCCTGCGTAGTGTAGGAAACCCAATTCCACCGGGGCAAGCCCGGATGGGGACCAGACATGCCAAGCTGGAACAAAAGCCGGACCAGATCTCACCATGGCAAGGACTCTCCAGGATACAGTTTTGCGCGGCCCAGGCCGGGAGTGAGGGGCGCGTCACTCGCCTGGACCCCCTCACCCCTCTCCCCGGGGTACCGGGGCGAGGGGGAACCGGTGAAAACTCTCTACTCATACCGCAGCGCCTCGACGGGGTGCAGGCGGGCGGCGCGCAGCGCCGGCAGGACGCTGGCCAGAACCGCAATCAGGATCGCGCCCAACACGACCAGGAGCACGGTCCACGGCTCGATGATGGCGGGGATCTGCTGGAAGTAATACACCGTGGGATCGAACACCTCCCGTCCGGTCAACCACTCCAGACCCTTGGCGATCTGGTTGATGTAGATCACGAACAGCAACCCCAGCACCATGCCGACTCCCGACCCGACGGTCCCTAGCGAGAAGCCGTAGCTCAGGAAGATACTCATCACGCCACCGCTAGGCGCACCCAAGGATTTGAGCACGCCAATGTCGCGGGTCTTTTCCACCACGATCATGAAGAACGTCGCCAGGATGCCGAACCCGGCCACCGCGATGATCAAGAACAGCAGGATGTTCAAGATCGTGGTCTCCATCTGCACCGCGGACAGCAACGGCCCCTGCATGTCCTTCCAGGTCTCGATGCGGTAGGCGTACTGGTCGGCCGGAAACCGCTTGATTAGCTTGTCGCGCACCGCCTTCAAGTCGGCTCCGGGTTTCAATTTGATCTGAATGGCGGTAACGCTGCTGACGCCGGTCGTCGGTTCGATCATGCCGCGCAGCTTCTGCAGTTCGGCCAGCGGTACGAAGGCCAGACTGCTGTCGTATTCACTCATCTTACTTTCGTACAGGTCGACCACGGTACACTTGGCGCTTTGGGCCGTGGGCGCTTTGCCGGACGGCGGCGAAGTGGGAAACGTCAGGTTGACGTCGTCGCCCGGACGGCAGAGGAAGTAGTCGCGCACCTTTTTGTCGTCATCCCGATGCCGCACGCTGGTGATCATCAGGCCCAGAATCACGCCCGTGTGCTGTTCCTTGGACTCATCGAACACTTGACTTTCCTGCCCCGTCGGCGGCGAGTTCAAGGGATCCGGGGGCACGACACCATAGGGATCGCTGGGCGGCGTGACCGTGGCGGCCATCGCTGCCCCGAGACGGCTATCGTCAACTCGGCGGACTTCCTCCTGCAACACTCGCTCATAGGAAGTGCGATTGCGACGATGCTTCCAGCCGGACGGCGGCAACCGCTCGTCGTACTGATCTTCGCGCAGTAGGAAACTGAGCTTCTTCCGGTTCTGCGGGTGCAACAGGTACTGGCTGACGTCGCCCACATCGGCATAGGTCGCTTCGTCGATGCCGATCAGATTCACCTGCCGCGTCATCCATTGGCCGCGGACCTGGAAGCTGAGCATGGCCGGCACCTGGACGGTGGCCGTCATACCGACAATGGCGTCTCCCACGATCTTGAGAATCTCTTGCTTGTGCCAGTCCGCGTCGGGCAGGCCGCCCAGGCTGTGACTCTCGAGCACGATATCCGACAAGATGCCGTGCAGACGCTTGTGCATCTCGCTGGTAAAGCCTGCCATCACGCTGTTGACCACGATCAGGGTGGCCACGCCGAGTGTCACGCTGATGACCGAAGCCAGGGCGATATAGCGCGTGCGGAGATACCGCCAGGAGAGCAGCAGTTTGTACATGGCCAATCCTTTGGCTTCGTGTGAGGCCGGCCTCCGGCCGGCTTGGCTGATCCGTCTTCTCATGTCTGGGAGGGCGAGGCTCCTGCCGAGCCGCATTCGGCAAAGCCGAATGCTTCGCGGCTCCGCGGGAGCGTCGCCCTCCCGCCCAGGTTGTCTGGGAGGGCGAGGCGAGCGGCAGGAAATAACTTACCCGTAGGTCGGCCTTTCCAGGCCGATCGGGACGGTCTTGGAAGACCATCCTACATTAAATTGGGTACGTCATTTCCTGCCGCTCGCCCGAGGCTCCTGCCGGGCCGTTCGTCAGTTCCGGCTCGGCAGGAGCCTCGCCCTCCCGGCCCCACTCGCTACGGCGTCGTCTCCGGCCGCAGCAAGGGGAACAGAATCACCTCTCGAATTGTCTGCGAGTTCGTCAACAGCATCACCAGCCGGTCGATACCGATGCCCAAGCCGCCAGCGGGCGGCATGCCGTGCCGCAAGGCCCGCACGAAATCGTGGTCCAGCTTGGCCATCGAATCCTCGTCGGACTGGCCGGCGAGCTGGGTCTTGAACAGTTGTTCCTGCAGGTCCGGGTCGTTCAACTCGGTATAGGCATTGGCGATCTCCATGCCTTGGACGAACAACTCGAACCGTTCGGCCACCGCCGGGTTGTCCCGCTTGCGTTTGGTCAGCGGGCAGATGCTGGCCGGGTAGTCCAGTACGAACACCGGCCCCACCAGCGCGTCTTCGACCTTGGCCTCGAACACCTCGTTCTTGATCACATCCGGGTGTTTGCCGGCCGTTTCCAGGCCGATCTGCTCGGCATACGCCCGGACCGCCGCGGCGTCCTCCGGTGCGATGCCCGTGTGTTCCCGGAGCAGTTCGTGATAAGTCTTGCGGGCGAAGGGCGGGGTGAAATCGATCTGGGCGTCGCCCCACGGCAGCTGGTGCTGGCCCCCCAAGGCATCTAGGGCGTCCAGGATGACCCGCTCGGTCAGATCCATCATCGTGTGATAGTCGCCGAACGCCTGGTAGGCTTCGAGCATCGTGAACTCAGGATTATGGCGCGGGCTGATGCCTTCGTTGCGGTAGACTCGCCCCAGTTCGTAGACTCGCTCCATGCCGCCGACCAGCAGTCGCTTGAGGTGCAACTCCAAGGCGATCCGCAAGTACAGCTTCAGATCCAGTGCGTTGTGATGCGTCATGAACGGCCGCGCGGCGGCACCGCCCGCGATCGCGTGCAGCGTCGGGCCTTCGATTTCCCGAAATCCGTCCTGGGCCAGCGTCTGCCGGATGGACTGGATGATCTTCGTGCGTTTCAGGAACCGCTCCAGCACGCCGTCCGAGTACGTCAAATCCAGATACCGCATCCGCTGACGCAACTCGGGATCTTGCAAGCCATGATGCTTTTCCGGTGGCGGTTCCAGCGACTTGCACAGGAAGTGCAACTGTTCGGCAAAAATGGTCAATTCGCCGGTCTTGGTGCGGCGCAGGAGACCGTCGACGCCGACGATATCGCCCAGGTCGAACTGGCCGGCCAACTCGAAACCCGCGTCCCCGACCTGCTGCTTGCCGATGAACAGTTGGATCCTGCCCGTCCAGTCCTGGATGTTGACGAACCGCAACTTGCCGGTATCGCGCTGCAACACAATCCGGCCGGCGGCACGCACCTTCGGTCCGACGAGTTCGCCGGGACCTTGCTCGGACAGCCACTTGCGGAAGTCGAGCTTCTCGGCACCGTCCAAATCCGGCAAATCAACGGTTTGACCGGCCTGCGTCTGCAGCTTGATTTCTCCGGCCCGGGCCCGGATCTCGCCGATCGCCATCCGCCCATCGAAGCGTCCGCCCCAGGGATCGATCCCCAGTTCGACGATGCGGCGCAGCTTGTCACGGCGGGAGACTTCGTGGACTCCCTGGCTATCCTGGTCAGTGTTCTGAGGGGCTTTTTCGGGCATGGTGCTAGCAATCGTGGTGGAAAGACTTGTGCCGAAGTGGTTTGGCGCGCGCAACGTCAACGCATTGGTCTGCGAATCGCGACATTCTAGTGAAAGCTGCTAGACGGTCAATGTCAGACGCGGGCCTTATCATGGAGCTACCTCCCGCGGTAGAATCTAACACTAACACTCTCGTTCTGACATTTTCGGAGGAAGAAGCACATGCCCCGCGGAAAGACTTATGACAGCGCCGCCCAGGCCATCGGCGATACCCCGATGGTGCGGATCAACCGTATGGTGCCCCCCGACCACGCGACCGTGTTCGCGAAGCTGGAGTTCTACAACCCGCTGAACAGTGTCAAAGACCGGATTGGGGTCTCGATGATCGAAGCCGGCGAGCGGGACGGGCTGATCCGTCCCGACACGCACATCGTCGAACCGACCAGTGGCAACACGGGCATCGCGCTGGCCTTTGTGTGCGCTGCCAAGGGGTACAAGTTGACACTGACCATGCCGGAATCGATGTCCGTCGAGCGGCGGGCGTTACTGCGGGCGATGGGGGCCAGCCTGGTGCTGACGCCTGCCGCCGAAGGCATGAAAGGGGCGATCGCCAAGGCCGACGAAATGGTCCGGCAGGACCGTCACGCCTGGATGCCGCAGCAGTTCGACAACCCGGCGAATCCGGCCATCCACGAAGCCACCACCGGTCCCGAGATCTGGGAAGACTCCGGCGGCCGGATCGATGCCCTGATTGCGGGAGTCGGGACCGGCGGTACGCTGACCGGGATCGCGCGGTACATCAAGGCGCGCAATCCCGATTTCAAGGCCATCGCGGTCGAGCCCAAGAACTCGCCCGTGATTAGCGGCGGTTTACCGGGTAAGCATCGCATCCAAGGCATTGGAGCCGGCTTCATCCCCCAGAATCTCGACCGGTCACTGGTCGACGACATCGTGCTGGTGGACGACGAAGATGCCTTCGAAACGGCCCGCCAGTTGGCCGCTCAAGAAGGCATCCTGGCCGGCATCAGCAGCGGCGCCGCCCTCTGGGCCGCCCAGCAAGTCGCCGCCCGGCGCGAATTCAAAGGCAAGCGGATCGTGGCGATTCTGGCCAGTTGCGGGGAACGCTATCTGTCCACCCCGTTGTTTGGCGGGCTGGCGACGTAGGGCGAGGGGAGCAGCTGTGATGGGGGCCTTGATCGGAAAGTTGCGCAAAATGCTAGCTGCGGATCATCGTAATCCGACGCGTCAGCGAGGAAACGCCGCTCTTCCTCGCTGACGCGTCGGGTTACGATGCGCAACCTTATGATCAAGGCTTTTGACGGGGAGGGCGACGCTCCCGCGGAGCCGTTCACGCCCGCTGGGCGGCGGCTCGGCGGGAGCCTCGCCCTCCCAAACTGGATCAAGGCTGGTGGGCACAGCCCACCCTACGGCCTGTCATCAGCCGTGGCCTCGTGATCTTGCCTCAGGAGCACCGGCAAGTCGGCGAGGATGCAGGTGCCTGTGCCCGGCTCGCTGTCGATTGTCACGGTGCCGCCCAGCAACCGGACTCGCGCCCGAATCCCCTCCAAGCCGAAGCTTCCCGGCTTGACCTCTGCCAGGCTGAAACCAACGCCCCAATCGCGAATCTCCAACTGCAGGCGGTCGCCTCGCTGGATGAGTTGGACACGCACTTTCTTGGACCCGCTGTGGCGGCGGGCGTTGGTCACGCATTCTTGCACCAAGCGGACCACCGCGTTCTCCAGGAACGGGGCGAGTCTTTCGAATTGCACCTCGTGGAGAAATTCGACTTCGATCCCGCCGTAGTACCGGGTGTCCTGCAAGTAACCGGCCAGGGCCGCCACCACGCCCCGTTCGTCAATCTTGGGCGGTCGCAGATTTCCGCTCAGCCGCCGGACCTCCGAGATTCCCTCCTGCAGCATCCGGCGGCCGATCTCGTACGCACTCTCCGCTTCCTCCGCATCGCCAGTCCGCCTCCGCTCATAGGCTTCGAAATTCATGCTGGCCGCAACCAGAAACTGGGTGAGCCCGTCGTGGATGTCGTAGGCAATCAGCTGCCGCTCGCGGTCATCCGCGGCCAGCAATTTCCGCAGCGCCTCCTGTTCATGGGACAGCTGGGCATTGGTCTCCAACAATTCCGCGGTCCGCTCGCGGACCCGCTGTTCGAGTTCCTCGTGGTTCTGACGTAGGGCCTGTTCCGTTCGTCGGCGGTCCGCTTCCGCACGCCGCAGATCCGTGATGTCGGTTCCGGAACTCAGCGTGCCGCACGGCTGACCGTGATCGTCCCTGAGCAGGGTATTATGCCAAGCCATAAGTCGCTCGCAGCCGGAACGGGTGACCACCAGATTCTCGCCATACGCGATGGATTTCAGGTCCCCGGCCATGAGCTGTAGGAACCTGCTCCACAGCGGTTCCCGCTCGGCGGCCGGAATACAGGTTTGGAACCAGTTCTCGCCCAGCAGTTCGCCGTCGGGATACTCCAGAATCTCGTGTCCCTTCTGGTTCAGACGCGTGATATTGCCATCCCGGTCCAAGACGACCAGCATGACGCCGGCCATTTGAAAGTACAGGTGGGCGCGGGTCCGTTCCCCCTCCAAAGCCTTCACCGTGTGTCGGTACATCAGCAGCCGATCGAGTTCCTGGCGGAGTTGATCACGCTCGCGCTCCGCGTCCTCCAACTCGGCCACCCGCTGCCGCAGGTCGCTGAGCTCCTGGACCAGTTCTTCTCGCGACTTCAAAGGATCATTCATGTGCTGCACCATCGGACGAAGACACTGCCACTAAGACGTGCCATCGGCTGCTAAGTTCCTTCCACGTTGGTATTGTAGACAGCTGACTGTGTCCGAGTCACGCAGGACCACCGATTCTCGCAAAGCCAGCTGCCGTGTAGGTCAGGCTTTCCAGCCTGACGTCAGGCTGACGTCAGCCTGGAAAGGCTGACCTACTTCTGGCCCTCAGGCAATCCTGCTGTTACCTTTTGCCATACGGATTGCCGCTGTCGCTCGCCTCGCCCGTAGGAATCACTTCGGCTTCGCGCGAGACCGCTTCGTCGTCACTGCGGCTTTCATTGGTGCTGAAGACACGAATACCCGGTCGGTCCTTGAGCGGACACTTGTTTTCGCAAATTCCGCAACCGGTGCACCGACTGACGTCGACGCGAGGTTGTTTGATCTTGAGCTTCTCGCCAGCGCGGTTGGTGATCTCCGCCTCACTGACGTAGATCGCTTTGTCGGGCACCGGGCAATGCTCTTCGCAGACGATGCACTCGCGGCCGAAGGCGTAGGGGATACAGCGGGTCACATCGAAGAAGGCCAGCCCGATTCGCACTTGCTGCTTCGCTTCGACCGTCAGCGGCCGGATGGCCTCGGTCGGACAGACGTGGCTGCAGGCCGTGCACTCGGACTCGCACCAGCCCAGACGCGGCACCAGCCGCGGCGTCCACAAGCCTTCCAGTCCAGCCTCCCACAGAGCCGGCTGCAGCCCGTGCGTCGGACAAACTCGCAGGCATAGGCCACAAGCCGTGCAGCGTTGCAGAAATTCCCGCTCCGGCCACGCGCCGGGCGGACGGATCAGCTCCGCTTCCAGCAGCGCGCCGCGAGCTTGCGGGCTGATGCGGATCAGACACAGTCCGGCCAAGCCACCTAGCGTGGCCCCGAGCACGGCACGGCGCGACAGATCGAGGCCCTCGGCGACCGGTTCCTTGCGCCAGGGCGGGGCCCAAGTGAAGGTGAGACTCTCCCGTCGGCAGGAGTCGGTGCAGTTCAGGCAGCCGAAACATTCCGCCGCCTTCCACTGGTCGCCGGGCGCGCGGGCCGCAGCACCGTGACAGGCCATTCCGCAGAGGTCACACTGGTTGCAGTTCTCCGCTTGCACCGCCCGCCGTAACAGCGGCCGCCAGGAGCACAGACCCAGCAACGCACCGAGCGGGCAGAGGTAGCGGCACCAGTACCGGGGCCGATAACGGTTCAATCCCAACGTGAGCAGGAACAGCCCCAGAATCAGGCCGCTGCCCAGGAACGCCTGGGTGCCCTGCCCGAACACCCGATCCCGCATCCAGCCATAGAGCGGTTCGCTTACGTAGTCCCGGACGACGCCATGGACCGGCTGGACCACCGCGCGGGCCGGTCCCGGCAGCGTGTCGGGCTCGAAGTGATAAATGGCCGTCGACGGCGTCTGGACACCCCATTGGGCCGCGGGCAGCAGGGCCGTCGTCGTGGTCCGGTACAAGAGCACCAGCGGATCGAAGATGGTCACCCAGTGGACTCGGAACAAAGCCATCACCAGGAAGCCGATCAGCAGCAAGTACTTGGTCCGCTGCCAGGGCGACCAGTGATCGCGGCGTTGGCGGTCCGGCCAGATCCAGAACAGCACTCGGCCAGTCAGCGCGTGCAGCGTGCCCAGCGGACAGACCCACCCGCAGAAAACCCGTCCCAGAACCAGCGTGAGCACGACCAGCCCCAGCGAAGCTAGCAGCAACACCGGCGCCGTGTGGGCCGACAGCCACGTGGCCAGCAGGAGCAGCGGATCGATCAGGAAGAACGCTTTCAGCCACGTGCTCGGCCGCTCCCCGCCAGGGCTGGCCGTGGTCCCGATGACCCCGGCCAAAAACGCCAGCAGGAACACCATCTGCACCAACCGGCGCGCGGGCACCGCGCGCCAGATCGAGCGGCGGCGGCTCATGAAACGGTCAGCTCGCGCAGGGCCAGCGAACGGTAGTCGATCTTGCCGAGTCCGTACTCCTGGCCTTTCACGATCGAAGCGATCTCCGCCGGTTGCTTGCCCATGAGCTCGGCGCCCCAGGCATCCAAGGCCACGATATCCACACCGGCCGCCAGCATCAGCTTAGTCTCGACGTCTTCCAGTTTGCCACCCTTGGGGCCGTGGGCCTTGAGGATGCGGGTCGCGTCCAGCACGCACAGCTTCGGCTGCATGAACTTCGCCAAGTCGGCGATGCTGGTGGGCAGCGACTGGTGAAAGACGTTGCGTTTCAGAACGACACCCATGTAGTTCTTCATACACAACGTGGCGTTGGCCAAGACGTGATGCTTGACGATCGGCACGTTGATCACCAAGTCGCACTCGAGGATCTCCGGGTACACAGGGATGTTCTTGACGTGCTCGCCCTTGATCGCCATTTCCTTGAACCGTGACTCGTCCAGGAACACGACCTTGGCACCGAGCTTCTTAGCCGCCGCGGCGATGCCGCTAGCTTCGTAGGCGTTCGGCGCCTTATCGCAGGGGTTGTCGCCCACCTTGACCGTTTTCGCCCCGGCTTCCAGACAGAGCCGGACCAACGTGGCGACCACGTCGGGGTTGGTGTTGGCGGCCTGTTCGGGCTTGCGATCCCAGCCGATGTTGGGCTTGATCCAGACGACCGAGCCGCGGCTTACGAACCGTTTCATACCCCCCAGAGCCTCGATCGCCTGTTCGGTCAGCTTCGCGGCAGCGCTGGCGAATTCGGCTTCGGCCGGTGGCGTCGGACCAGTCCAGCGCATGATGGACATGTCGGCTGGTTTGCTCTCCGCCGCGGCAGCCAGCAAACGCTCGGGCCGCAGGGCCAAGAGGCCAGCCGCCGCCGCAGAATGAACCATGAAAGCTCTTCGAGAGTGCAACATCGTGACCTCCTTGCGCGGCGCATGGCCGCACCTATGAATCTAAATCGGTTGGTTGCGTTGACAGACGGAATACCCCCGGCCGACAGTGCTGGGGCGAGCGGCAGGAAATAACTTACCCAACTTAATGTAGGATGGTCTTCCAAGACCGTCCCGAATGTAGGATGGTCTTCCAAGACCGTCCCGATCGGCCTGGAAAGGCCGCCCTACGGGTAAGCTATTTCCTGCCCCTGGCCTAAGGCCGAGGCGGGCGGCCGCCACCTTTTCCTGCTCGCCAAGCAACGTTCAAGAATCGGGCACGCTAGGACCAGAGCCGCTCAGGATAGTCGCCGCGGGCGATCAGGTCGCGGAGGCTGGCGATGACGACGGGCTTGTCGTTGCGATAGGTGACACCGAACCAGGAAGCGTCGGTGGCCAACACTTTGACGCGGGCCTGGTTCTGTCGGACGAGTTGGCCGA
>JAPLNJ010000870.1 GCA_026692885.1 Planctomycetota bacterium
AGGGCCGTCTTACGGGAAGACCATCCTACATCGGGTTGGGTAAGTTATTTCCGTCCGCTCGCCTAACGGGTCGGGTTGTCAATGTGGTCATCACGCTCCGCCGTGATGCCCTGTCGCACGCTGGAGCGTGACGACTACTATAGTTGCGACAGACCCCAGCCGCTGAAGTTGCGCATTTTCGTAGGATGGTCTCCTGACTCGTCCTCTTCCGATGTTTCTGAGGTCGGCTCGGAGACCCAACCTACAAGAAACGCCACGAAAATGGGATAGCACAACTTCAAAGCCCCAGGCCGCTGGCCTGGGCTGGCATATCCGGAACGAAAAAAGGGCCGGATCCCACGGATCCGACCCTTTTGTGAAGTCTCGCTAAGACCGCACGTACGTTCAGCAACCGCAGCTGCGGCGGCATAGGAGACGGCCACAGCCGCTGCCGTGTCCGCACACCGGGACGGTCACTTGCTTTTCGACCATCTTGCAGACCTTGACCTGCACTTCCTTTTCGACTCGCTTCGGCACGCAGACGATGCACTTCTTGATCTGCTCTTCGGCCACGCACTTGGTGACCTGGCACTTCTTCTCGACCAGCTTGGGCACGCAGCACGTGATTTCGCGCTTCACGACCACGGTCTCGTAGCTGCACTCGGTGACGGTCCGGGTTACTTTCTTCGGCTGCATCTCACAGCACTTGACCTTGACCACCTGCACTTGCGGCTTGCAGACGGTCACGGTGCATTCGTACGGTTCCTCGACGATCTGCTTCTTGCAAACGGTCACTTCCACGGTCTCGGTCACGACGTTGGGGACCCACACTTTCTTGCAGACCGTACGCGTCACCGGGGCGCAGGGATCACAGCACGGATCGCAACCACCGCACGAACGGCGGCAGCGATGCAGCAGATGCCGGCAAGGCACCTCGACCAGCTGGGTTTCCCAGTGGCCACAGTCCCTGGTCACGGTCCGCGGTTCCTTCACCTGGATGATCTTGCAGATCTTGCGAACGCCCTTCTTGGTTTCCGTCACGGGCACCAGGACGCAGACCTTCTTCTCTCTCTCGACCCACACCGGCACACAGACCGTGCATTCCTTCGTCACCTGCTTGACGATCGGCTTGCACACCCGCACGTCGATGACCCTCTTCTCCGGGACCATCTCGCACACCTTCACGGTCTCTTCAAAGGTCTTCGGAACCATGACTGTGACTTTGACTTCCTTCTCTTCCTTGACGTACTCGCAGACGGTGACCTTGCGGGTTTCCGTCACCCACTCCGGCACGCAAATCGTCTTTTCGACGGTTTGAGCACCTACACACGGATCGGCACACGGCGACGAACAGCCACACGGTCCTGCGTAGGCAGAACTGACGGCCAACGCCAACAACACGGCGGGCACCAAAACTAGCATGCGACTCTGGGACATCTGACTTCCTCCTAACGGCGGGAACATTGAAGCTGAGAACTGGAAAACACGGTGCACAGCAAGTTTCGACTTTGTCGATCGCGCAAACCTGCACGGTCAAGTCAACTGAGAATCTAGAGTGGGCTGGGTGGTTTGTCAATTCGGGGCAAGGCGGGTTTTCTTCAACGGGAATTTCTGCACAATGGGCGGTCGAAGGTCAGGCTTTCCAGGCTGACAACCGTAACCCGGAGTTTTTGAAGGGGTGACGATGGCATCGGACAGGTCCAACCAGTCAGCTTCGGACGAGACGGTCGAACCACAAACGGTCGGTCACCCGTGGCTGTCCTTGGCGTTATTCATCCACTTGTTCTGTGTCTTGGTGGCCTTGAGCGGGAGCGTATTCCGTTCCGGGCTACAAGAGCGACTGCTGGGGCTGTTCGCGCCGTACACCCAGTGGCTGGGTTTCGATCCGACTCCCGCGACGTTCTACCTGACGCACGGTACGCCGAGCGATTTCGGTCACAGCCTGGAAGTGTTGCCCGCAGGCGCCGACGCGCTCGACAACGGCAACTGGGCCGAGTTGGAGGATCGCGGGATGCGCGGTGGAGAACGGTACGGGCGCACTCAGCGGTTGGCCTCGTTAATGGGCTTTTTTGCCGAGCGGTCTGAGACGGCGACCCGGGAGAAACGTAGCGACGCGGAGGCCAGCGAGGCCCTCAATCTGCTGGCCCGTGGCGTGGCCATGCACCTGCTGCATCGGGAAGATTTGAAGCCGAAAAGTATCCGCTGTCGCAGGCATGTGTCGCAAGACATCGAGGCCCCAGGCGGCACGGCGGAGCAACGCGATCCGTTCAGCGAGAGTTACTTCCTGGAAGTCTATCTCGCCAGCACGATCGTCATGGATCAAGGGCAAGTGGAGATCCTGCCAGCGGACCCAGAAAAAAGGAGTATGTCCCCGCCGGATGCAAAATGAGGCAACCACCCTTGAACGCCGCTGCTGGGAACATCTTGGCATCGTCCAAGTCCTCGATTTCTCTCGTTCCGACGCTCTGCGTCGGAACGCAAGCCACGGACGCTCTGCGTCCGTGTGCAAACGACGCGGAGCGTCGAAACACTTGCGTTCCCAGGCAGAGTCTAGGAACGAGGAGTTCACAACCGCGCGTCTGAACACCGTCCACCGAGACTGTTCGTTAAGTCTGGAGTCCACGATGAAAGCCGTCAGCAGCTATTTTTCGAACTTGAGCGAAGCCTTTGGCAGCGGCTGGGATCGTTTCTGGTTCACGCCCAGCGACGCCTTCCCGCTGAGTGTGATCCGCGTGCTGACGGGATTGGCAGCGTTGTACTATCACATGTCCTTCGCGGCGGACCTGACGCGTTGGTTTGGACCGGATGGCCTGCTCACCGCGGATAACGTCCAACGCCTGATCGGCCCTGCCGCCTTTCGGTTTTCCCCGCTGTTCTTCCTGGACTCGTCGTCGGCCCTGTGGATCTATCACGTCGCAGGCTGGGTGATCTTGGTGGCCTTCACCGCAGGTTGGTTCACGCGTGTGACCAACGTACTGGCGTTGTTCGTGGTGTTGTCGTACGTACATCGCGCTCCCATGCTTATCGGCCCCTTCGAGCCGGTGCTGACGATGGTGCTGACCTACCTCTGTCTCGCACCCAGCGGGGCCTACCTGTCCGTAGATCGTCGGCTGCGGAAACGCCAGGCGGACGCCGCCGAAGCGGAACCCTCGTTGGCTGCGAACATCAGTTTGCGACTGATCCAAGTGCACTTGGCGGCGTTCTACCTGTTGATGGGGTTGACCATGCTGGCCGGCCAGCCCTGGTGGAGTGGCGAAGCCCTGTGGTTCCTGGTGGCCCGAACGGAATCGCGGCTGGTCGATCTCACGTTCCTCTACCCGCATCCGTTCGTGATCAATGCCTGGACGCACGCCGTGGTGGCTTTCGAGCTGCTGTTTGGAGTGCTGATTTGGAACCGGCTGGCGCGCCCGCTGCTGCTCGTTCTGGCCGTGGCAATCTGGGTCCCCCTGGCCTTGGTCACCGGCTGGCTGGCCTTCTTTGCCATGCTGCTGATCGCCAATTTGGCCTTTGCACCGCCCGCCTGGCTGCGGCAGTGCTGCGCTCGCTGGTGCGACGACGCTCGCCCAAGTCCCGACGCTGTCACCGAAGAGGCAGTTTGACCGTTGGACGGAGTGGCACTTCGGCCCGATCTTCGAGGTGACCAGGAGGGTGTACAATCCGCTTCCGGAAGGAGAAAGCCCATGAGAGTCGGTTTGGTGCTGCTGGCGGTCCTGGTTGCAGTTTCCGTTGCCACGGTACAGGCTGGCGACGGCACGCGGCACACCTGGCGCGACGATTTCTCCTCGCGCGCTGCCGGCTCCGATGGTGCACCGGCGTGGGATCCACAAGCCGCCGGTTGGGAAGTGCACGACGGCGCGTACGTCGGCGATAGTGGCTTGAGCGTGTGGCAGGCCGTGCCGCTCGGCGCAGCGATTACTTTCGCCTGCGACGTCACTGTCCTGGAGCAACTCCGCGGCGATTGGCTAACCGCCGGTATCGCGTTGGGCACCGACGAGGACAATTACTGGGCGTTAAACCTTGTGGCTGCACCTGAATCGCTGAAGCGTCGCCATTCAGCGGAACTGCACGAATCGCTGTCCGGCCAGTGGTTGGCCGAGACGCTGCCTGAGTCGCGGCTAGCGCATCGGCCGAGTCAGGGTGGCCAACCGGATTGGCAAGTGAACAGGACGTATCGGTTCGAGATCCAGCTGGGCCTCGAGGAGGTTGTCGGCAAGGTGTCCGAAGGAGGCCGTGACTTGGCAACGTTTGGCGTCCGGTTGGCCGCCCCCGTGCCCGCGGTGCGTGCCGGCCGACCGATGTTGCGAGTCAATGGCCTGCGAGTCCGCTTCTCCAACGCGACGGTCACTGTCGAGCGCACCGCACCGGAGCCCGCTGCCGCCAAGCCGTCCTTCCCGGCCTGGGTCTCGCGCGGCGGCCAACCGATTGTCAAAGGGAGCGGATTCTTTCGCACCGTCCTAATCGAGGAAGGGCGTGAGCTCACCGCCGTGGAGGCCTCTGAGTCGGCCGCTCACACTTCCGCGCGCTGGTGGCTGGTCGATCCGGAAGGGAAGCCGTTCTTCGACGTGGGCACGGATCATGTCAGCTACCGCGGCCACTGGTGCGAGAAGCTCGGCTACTCGCCCTACCAGCGCAATGTCGCAGCGAAATTCGGCAGCGAGGACGCCTGGGCCAAGAGTGCCATCGAGCGGCTCACCGCGTGGGGGTTCAACACGCTGCCGGCGGGGCACAGCCCGTCCCTGCGACACCGCGGTCTGGCACACCTCTTGTTCGCCTCGTTCGGTGCCAGCTTCGCGCGGCGGGAGTGGATTTGTGAGCCGATCCACTGGACAGGATTCCCGGACGTTTTCAGCCCGCGCTGGGAAAGCCATTGCCACGTTCTGGCGCGGAAGCTGGGGAAGGAAGGACGTGGTGATCCGTGGTGCCTGGGTACGTTCCTCGACAACGAACTGGAATGGTACGGCAAGCACGGGCATCTGGTCGACGAAGTCTTTCAACTGGGCCCTCGGCAGCCGGCCAAGCAGGCCCTGTACGATTGGCTGCTGAAACACTACGGCAGCCTGGGTGAAGTCAACCGCCGGCTCGGCACGCAACACGCCGACGAACAAGCTTTTCTCGCTGCCCGATCGTTGCCGCCGCCGTCGGCCCTGCTGGACGAAGTGCGCGACGGGTTCCTGGCAGAGATCGCCGAGCGGTATTTCGGCGTCGCCGCCAAGGCGCTGCGTGAAGTCGATCCTGAGCATCTCGTGCTCGGCTGTCGTTTCGCAGGCCGGGCGCCCAAACCGGCCCTGGCCGCCGCGGGCAAGTACAACGACGTGTTCACCTTCAACACCTACCCGCGCGTGGACTTCGAGAGCGTCTGGCGGGCTGACGGCGTCGGCGGCGTGGTGGAAGGCGTGCCGCGGGAACTGAGTGACATGTATCGAGTCGTGCGCCGACCGATGATCATCACCGAATGGAGCTTTCCGGCCCTGGACAGCGGCTTGCCCTGCCAGCATGGCGCCGGTATGCGGGTGGATACGCAGGTTCAAAAGGCGGCGTGTTACCGCATCTTCGCTAACGCCATGGCCGACTTGCCGTTCCTGGCGGGATACCATTACTTCATGTGGGCCGACGAGCCGGCGCCGGGTATCAGCTCGACCTTCCCCGAAGACAGCAACTACGGATTGGTCAACGAACAGGACGAGCCTTACGAGGTGCTGGTGAAGACTGCCGCTGAGGTGAATCGTGACGCCGCAGCGCGTCACGCCCGCAGTCTCTGGGGCGGTGATCTTCGACTCCGCGCGGTCGGGGACGCGGTGGAATTGGTCAACGCGGCGACGCAACCGGCGCGAGGGTTGTTGCGGATCGTGACGAGCGGCCAAAGCCGGATTGAGGAGGTCGAGCTTCCGCCTCAGGGCACCCAGCGCGTGGTCGTCGGCACGGCGGCTGCATGGTGCGCCGAACTGCAGCAAGGGGACGGCACGAAGGTTCGTTGCTTGGGCGGCCAGCCAGTGGGGTCGCTGGAAGTCGCCAATGTTTCGGCGACGGCGGTGGAGGGTGTGCCCGTGGTGCTTGACGGTCCGCCTGTGGTCGCGGCCCTCATCCCACGGCTTGAGCCGGGCCAGACTCACACGCTGACCAAGCCGACCGCCCCGCTGGCCGAGGCCGACCAACTTGAATTGAAGGCCGCAGGCACTACCTGGTCTCTGCGTCGCCGCGATGGCAGTTTGTTCGATGCCATCCAGGCCGGCGACTTGCCCCTGGGACGCTTGGTGTTTGCGGCCCACCAGCGGTTAGAGGGACGCGACGCTTGGACCGAAGCCAGCCGCGTGGTGTCAGTCCGGGCTCAAGAGCAGGCCGACGCCTGGATCATCGAAGCGGTGGTCGAGCGCGCTGGGGCGGAGGACGGCGCGCCGGCGCAATTCCGGGCTGGGCTACGGGCTGCCGTGTTCAAACAGGGGGGCCTCGCGCTGGTCAAACCGTTATGGCTTGAAAACACGGATTCGCGTCCCTGGCAATTCGTGGAGGCCTTCTGGTTCTGCCGCTCGGCGATTGGCGGCTCCACGGCGGACGACGACGTCGGCGGCCCAGGCGTGCCGAACTACTACCGTGCTGCGCAGTTCTGCACCGACAGCAAGCTCGGCGGCTGTTTCGGTGCGTTGGGCCAATACTCCGGCTGGGAAGCTTCATTCTGGAAGGACAGCGGGGGCCAGATCCACCCCGACACGCGATGGCGAGTGGAGGTGAAACTGCAGCCGGGCGACCGCTGGACGGCTGACGGAGTTTCCTATCTTTGGATCTTTGCCTTGCGCAATGCCAACGGTTGGCACGCCGTAGCCGAGCGTCACCGCCAGGCGGAAGCCTGGCTGACCGCCGGAAAGGAGAAATGAGGAGGAGCAGGAAGGTAGCCACACCCGTTGCGTTCGCGTACACTGACGCTGCGGTCGCGTTCCACGGAGAGTGCTACCATCCTGGCAGTCTGCTCGATGACGGGCAGGAGTGTCCGTCCTACCTCAAGGCCGTGTTGGGAGAACAGCCTCGTGACCAGAACTTGCCGGACCCGATTTGCGAATGTCCTGTGCGGCTGCTTTTGCGCCACCTGGGGGGGCTTCGTGTTGACGGCTGACGCCGGACCTTTGCGTCTGAGTCAACAGGGCGTGGAGATCGATGGCGGCAGCATGGGTGTGTTCACCCTGGTCTATCCGAAAATCGAGACGAAGCTGGCTGCCGGCAAGCAGGAAGCGGCTCTTGAGCAGCGCCTCGCCGACGGCCAGGCCGTGCTGAAGTATCCTTGCGGCATGACCGTCGAAGTCTCGCTCGGACAGGGCGGAAAGGTGGCTTATCGGTTCAGCGGAAACCTGGATGGGGTGCAGCAGTTTCGCGTCGGCGAGCTGCTCGTCCCGCCCAATTACATGGACGGCGGCACGTGGCGCATCGGCGACGGTGTGGCGAAGCCGTTCCCCTCGGAAAAGCCGGCCACCCCCTTTCTCTACCAGGGAAACGCCACGCGTTTTGAGTTCACGAGTGTGGATGGGAAACGGATCCGCATCGAACTGCCTCCCTATTCGTACCAGCAGTTGCAGGATAACCGCGAGTGGAACTGGAACGTGTTCGCCTGGTGGTTCCAGTCGCCGTTCGACAGGAACAAGGCCGAGTACACCGTGACCGTGACCTTGGACACGGGCGACGGCCAGAACGTGGTGCTCGTGGACCGGTTCGGCCAGACCACCCGCAAAGCGTTCGCTGGCAAGGTCACGGCCCCCGAGGAGCTCAAGCAGGACGCCGCCTCCGAAGAAGCGTATTACGCCGGACTGAACCCCAGGCAGCTGGACGCCTGCGGCGGTCTGCCTGGCAGCGGTGAAAAACTCGGCTTGAAGAAGACCGGGTTCTTCCATGTCCAGCGCCGCGGCGATCGCTGGATTCTGGTCAACCCCGTCGGCAACGCCTTCTTTCACCTCGGCATCTGCAGCTTCGGCTGTAGCGAGGATTATACCTATATCGAAGGCCGCGAATCCAGCTACGAATGGCTACCCCCGCGTGACAGCGAGTTCGGCGCGGCCTACCATCCCGAGCCGTGGTGGAACCCGCGTGCCTGCTCCTTTTACAGGGCCAACCTGATCCGCAAGTACGGTCCCTTCAGGGAGGAAGCCTTCCAAGCCCGCATGGTGCAGCGCGCGCGCCAGGCCGGATTCAACTCCGTGGGGGCTTTTTCGAGCGGGTCGTCCGTTTATCGCACCGAGCAGTTCCCGTTCGTGGCGTCCCTGCCCTTGGCCGAGTGGACCCTCGGACCGGACGTCCCGGGCGTGCGCGGCATGTTCGACCCCTTCGACGAGAAGACCCAGGCCAAGCTGGAGAAACTCTTCGCCGACGCGTTGCCGAAGACGGCCGACGAACCGCTGCTGATCGGGTACTTTCTGGCCAACGAGCAAGCCTTCGAGGATCTGCCGCGAGCCGTTCCCAAACTCGATGGGAAGCACGCCTGCAAGCGCCGCTTGGTCGCTCTGCTCAGGGACAAATACCGCGACGTCGCCGCCTTGAACGCCGCCTGGGAGCTGGACGCGGCCTCCTTCGAGGCCCTGGCCGACCGGGGCCTGCCCGTGGCGACTCAAACGGCCTTCACGGACATGCAGGCTTACACCGAACTGTTCATCGAGACGTACTATCAGCGGATTACGGAGAGCTTCCGCAAGTACGACCGGAACCACCTGCTGATCGGCAATCGCTGGCAGCCGGGGACGGCGAACAACGAGACGCTCTGCCGGATCGCCGGCAAGTATCTGGACGTGATCAGCGTCAACTACTACACCGAACGCGTCGATGCGGAATTCATGCGGCGGATTTACGAATGGACGGGACAGCGTCCGCAGATGTGGAGCGAGTTCTTCTACACAGCCGAAGAAGAAAGTAACGTCTCGGGACGGCTGGACTTGGCCACGCAACGTGATCGCGGCCGGGCCTATCGGAACTACGTGGAGCACGCCGCGGCCCTTGGGTTTGTCGTTGGCGTCGAGTGGTTCACACTGATCGATCAGGCCGTGACCGGGCGGTTCTTTGAGAAGTACAATGGCGAGCGTCAGAACACGGGGTTGTTCAACGTCTGCGACCGTCCCTATCGGGAGGCTTTGGCCGAGATGGCTGCCAGCCATCGCCGAATCTACGATGTCTGGCTGAACGGCGAGCCACCGTACGTCTTCGACCATCCACGTTTCACGGCCAGCCAAGGTGACGCCGTCCGCACGGTTCGCGCGGGACATGCGGTCGGCCCGATGGTCATGGACGGACAACTCACCGGATGGCCCGGGCGCCCCCCCGAGCGCATCGCCCCGGATCGCCTGACCAGCGGACGCGACAGCCAGGGGGTCGAAGCGTCCTTCAAGGTCTGCTGGGACGAGGAGGCGCTGTACCTGCTGGCCGACGTGCGCGATCCAACTCCGATGCAGAACCAACATTCCGGCGCGGATCTCTGGTCCGCCGATGGCCTGGAGCTGTTCCTCGGCAGCGAGTCGCTGGACCAGGCAGGACCACTCAAGTTCACCGACCGGCAGATCCTGATCGGCGCAGGCCGTCGTGATGGCCAGGGGCAGTTCCATGTCGTCACTGCCCCCCGACAGCCCGAGGTCAAGCTGGCCGTCATTCCGACGGCGGCAGGCGGCGGCTACACCTTGGAAATCGCCATTCCGTGGAGCATCGTTGGCGTGGTACCGAAGGAGGGGCTCGAACTGCTGTTCGACCTGGCCGTGGACGACAGCGGCGACGGCAAATCTCGGAACTGCCAACTGATGTGGAACGGCACGGCCCGCAACTCGGCTGATCGCGGCGCCTGGGGACGTCTCAAGCTGGAAAGATAACGTCGCTGAACAGAATTCCTGAGGAGGATCGCCCGTGAGTCTCTGCTATCGCTTGACGGTGTCTTGCCTGGCCTCGTGGTTCCTGATGGCGGCGCCCACGTGGGGCGGCGACTCGCTCACGCCGGTCGAGCTCCGCAAGGTGAAGTTGGGCGGCGAGATGGGACGGCGAATCGACGTCACCGTCCACAACAATCTGCTGGCGCTCGATGCCGACAAGGACTTCCTGCCGCCGTTCGCGGCCAAGACGGGCAGTCGCGAGGGATACATCGGTTTGGGCAAACTGATCGATGCGGCCGCGTTGCTGGCGGCGTACACGAACGACCCGAAAGTCATCGCCCTGAAGGAGCACCTTATCGCTCACGTGCTCGAG
Organism: Planctomycetota bacterium; assembly: GCA_026692885.1. The sequence goes on from JAPLNJ010000870.1 coordinate 10,177, forward strand.
CACCAAGAGGCCGACGGCTATCTGGGCCTGTTCGCAGCTCCAGACCGCGTGTCGAAGCTGTGGGACGTCCACGAGGTGCAGTACATCATCTGGGGCCTTTTGCGCGATCACGAACTGTTCGGCCGTCAGGAGTCCTTGGCCGGCGCCCGGAGAGCGGCCGACTACTTGCTCGCCAACTGGCAGAAGATTCCGCCGAACTGGGGCCAGGATTCAGGCGTCGCCACGAACGTGGCCGTCACCGGGCTGGAACGTACGTTGCTGGCCCTGCATCGCGTTACCGGCGACAAACGTTACTTGGATTTCGTGTGTCAAACGCGGGCGCTGCCCGCCTGGGACTTGCCCATCCTGATCGGCCGCCGCCCCGGCATCGAGGGCCACATGTACGCCTACCTGTCGCGCAGCCTGGCCCAGCTGGAACTGTGCCGCGCCACCGGGGACGAGCTGCTGCTGCGCACGGCGCGCCGGGCGACCGACTTCCTGCTGCACGGCGACGGACTCCTACTGACCGGCAGCGGTGGCCAGTGGGAGATCTGGACCGACGACCAGGACGGACGCGGCGAATTGGGCGAGACCTGTGCGACCGCCTATCAGCTGCGCGTCTACGATGCACTCCTGCGGCGGAACGGCGAGCCGGTGTGGGGCGACGTGATGGAACGCACAATCTTCAACACGCTGTTTGCGGCGCAATCGCCCGACGGCAGGCAGCTGCGGTATTTTGCACCGACGGAAGGCCCGCGCGTATACCACCCCACCGACACCTACTGCTGCCCCTGCAACTATCGGCGGATTGTGGCCGAACTACCGACGTTCGCGTACTACGTCGCGGCCGAGGGTGTGGTCGTCAACCTCTACACGGCTTCGCAGGCGGAGGTAACGCTCCGCAACGGGACGCCGGTCGCGCTCCGGCAAGAGACGGACTACCCGTCCTCCGGCCAAGTGAAGCTGCAACTGAATCCCGCGCAGCCGGCGAAGTTTGTACTCCGGCTGCGTATCCCGGCGTGGGCTGCCGAGACGCAGATCACGGTCAATGGGCAAGCGGTGGCCGGCCCGATCAAGGGCGGTCAGTTCTTGCCGATCGAGCGGGAATGGAAACCCGGCGACACGGTGACCATCGACATGCCGATGCCGTTCCGGCTGGTGGCCGGGCGGAAGCGTCAGGCGGGGCGCGTCGCCGTGATGCGCGGTCCCGTGGTGTTCTGTTTGAATCCCGCGCAACGCGAGGACTTGGCGCGACTCGACGGGGCCGATCTGGGCCGGATCACGCTGGCCTCCGCGGCGATGAATGTGGTCCCCGACAATTCGGTCCGGCCTGGCGGTGTGGCTTGCAGGGTCCCTGCCTGGAAGCCATCCTTCGGCATTTCGCCCCAGAGCGACTTCGAACTCACGCTCCGCGAATTCCCCGATCCGGACGGTAAGCAGACCTACTTCCGCCTGCGCGACATGGCCCCGGCCGTGGCCGACGAACTGCTGCAGGGTGTGCCCGCAAGCGCGTCGAGGTGAAGCACTGACGGCAGTGCGCAACGTTCCGATCAAGGCCGCACCATGGCACAAGCGACGTTCCGATCCTCCCTGGTTTCTCCTTGAGCGGGCTGGCGGCGGTGGGCTCAATAACCCCCTGGGCACGGCCGAAAAATAACTCCCTCGCCCCGGGACCCCGGGGAGAGGGTGGGGGTGGCTCGCGCAAAATTGGGGAGTCGGGCGTCAAACGGATGGTCCTGTTTTTGTTCCGCCCCCATCCGGGCTTGCCC
>JAPLNJ010000871.1 GCA_026692885.1 Planctomycetota bacterium
GACGACGTACGTCCGGCCCATCCCGCCCGGTTTGTCTCCCGCCGAAGATGTCGAACTGATTCTGCCCTTGGGCCGCTTCGATAGTGTCCTGGCTGGACAAGTCGCGGAGCTGCTGAAGACAGTCAAGCCGTGGGGGCAGACGCCCTTGTACCGCTCCTTGGTGGAAACGCAGCGGGACTTCGACAGCGATGAAGCCGGTACGGATAAGCATGTCGTGGTCATTAGCGACGGAGCGAACTACCAATTCACACTGGCGGCCAGCGGCCAGTTTGCCGCTCCCCACCCGACTGAATTGGCCGACGTGGTCGCTGCCTGGGGCAAACACCAGCCGGCGATTCACATCGTGGGCTTCGGCATTCCAGAGGCCGAACGGGTGGATGCGGAACGCGCCTTCCGCCAACTGGTCGACCGCACGAAGGGTTCCTACGAAACGTCGGCGGTGGAAGCCCAGGCGCTGCTCGGCAAGCTCGATGAGCTATTGGCCAAAAGCACCTACACGATCCGCAACGCGGCTGGCCAAGACGTGGGCGCTGCGATCGAACAGAACGGCTCGATCAGCCCACGGCGGGGACCCGTTCGTCTCGGTGAACCGCTGGTGGTCAGCCCCGTTCTGCGGGGGCCACAAAGCTACACACTCAGCTGCCAGGTCGCCAGCGTGCCCCTGCGATTACGTGGCGGGGAGCACGCGGAGTTGGTGTTGAGCGACGACGGTCGCCGCGTGGAGAACGTCACCTACCTGGAGGGCTCACCGAAGTTCGGCCGGTTGCTAAACGGGCGTCTGGGTGCGCCGACCGGACTGCTGGTCGGCGTCCATCGCCCGCTTGCGGAAAGGGACGGCTTGCGTTTCACCTTGTCTCTCCAGCACGAGAATCGCCGCTTCGTACCACGGCCGGCCGAGGTCTGGATCGAAATCACGCCGCTCTTGGCGGACGGGAGCACCGTCGCCCCCTACTGCTTCTACGACGCCGAATTCGCCCCGTCAGCCCCGGTCCCTGCCCTCAGCTGGGTGGCCAATGGATGGCCCGATAACGGTAGTCAGGCCGCTGTTCGCTTCTGGTGCAAGGACGAGGCGACGCCGCCGGAAGTCACGATCCCGCTGAGCAAGATCCCGGCCGCTCCGGCCGATCGCCAGCAATTTCCGGCCTTCCCCGGTGTCCGTCTGCAGTTGGAGACGGTCCAACAGAACGAGGTTTTCGGCGTGCGGGTCGTGGAATGGCACGAGCCAGAATCGGAGGGGGTTGGATCGCTGAAGGTCGAATTGGCGAGGCCCCTCGAAGGCAAGTTGCGCCCGCAGCGCGTGCTGCACCTCTTGGACACCGAGCATCGCGTGGCCGCGCACCTGTTCCTGTTCACCACGTGGGATCCGCAAGCCGCCTCCAGCTTCGAGATTCGGCTGACGAAAGCCGCCTCGGTCAAGGACGAGGCCCAGCAACTGGACCAATCACTCGAGGTCAGCCTCACGGAAAACGTGGAACTGATCGCTCCCGGAATACCCACGACGCCCCGGTAACCGTGGGGCGCAAAGGCCCCTGCTGTGAACATCTTCACGCCGCTCTCGTTCCCACGCTCCGCGTGGGAACGCAAGTGTTTCGACGCTCCGCGTCGTCTGCCCAAGGACGCAGAGCGTCCGTGGCTTGCGTTCCGACGCAGAGCGTCGGAACGAGAAAAAATACAAGCACGACGCGCAAGCGAGTGTGTCGGCGACAGGCGCGGCCAGCCATAACCGGACTCACTCGCTTGCGCGTCGTGCTCGTATAAGGCCGGCCTGCGGCCCGTTTGAAGATGTGCACCGCGGTGGGCGCAAGGGCTCCTTCGGTCGCATTCCCAGGCCATGTCGCTACCTCGCACCAGCTCACGGCTTCTTCTCGGCGGCCGGTTCCGTGAAGTCGTCGGAGAACCAGAGTATCGCTGTCTGGTCGTTGCTGGCGGTCAGGACGCGGCGGCCGTCCGACGAGACGGCGACGGCGGTGACCTCGGCGGCGTGGCGGCCGAGGTTCAGCACTTGGTTACCGCTGGCCGTGTCCCAGATCTTGGCCATGCCGTCCTGACTGCCGCTCACCACACGACGGCCATCGGGAAAAAAGGCGACGGATGTGACGCTGGCGGTGTGCCCCTTGAGGGTGCAAATCGCCCGATTTGTCTCCAGATTCCAGAGTTTTACCGTGTTGTCGCCGCTGCCGGTCACCAACCGCCTGCCGTCCTGCGAAAAGCAGACGCTGAGCACGGCCAAGTCGTGGGCTCGGGGTTCACCCACGAGCGTCGCGAGCTTCCCCGCCACGTCCCAAATACGCAGCGTGCCGTCTTGGTGTGCGGTGGCCAGACGCTGTCCGTCCGGGGAGCACACGGCGCAGCATACGGGCGCGAGCGCATCGCGAGGCGTCCCAGGGGGGACAAAGCTCTGCCGTTCGTGACCGCTCAGATCCCACAAGCGGGCAACTCCGTCGTCGCCGCCCGTCAGCAGCCACGCGTCGGCACCGGAGGCGTCCGCCACGAACATCGCCGTATTAACGGCAAGCCCGTCGTGCGCCTGGGGAATCTTGAGCTTCACCCGACCAAAACCTGGATCTTGCTCGCTGACGTTCCAAAGCTTTACCGCCCCATCGGTGCCGGCCGTCACGGCCAGAGCGCCGGACGGCGAGAAACTGGCAGAGGTCAAGGGCCCGTGATGACCGAAAATCTGCCGCAGTTGTCCGGTTCGCGCCTCCCAGAGACGGGCGCGGCGGCCGCCCACTGTCAACACCTGCGAACCATCCGGAGATGGTACGGCGGCCCAGATCGTGCCGCGACTGCCCGGCTCCGGCCACAGTGGACCGTATTGGCCGTCGGTCGGGTCCCACCGCTGCACCGAACTTGTTCCTGTGGTGGCCGAGACACACACCAAGACGCCACGGCCAGCCTGGTCAAAAGCCACACTGGTGACCGTGCCCTCCGCGATCACCCGCGTCTGCTCTTCGCGGGCGTGCTCCAGGTCCCAATGCGACAGCCGGTATCCCGCGCTGCCCAAGCAGACCGTGACGGCCTGACGGCCGTCGGCGGAGACTTCCATGAGCCGCACACCGTCTGGGTGCTTCAACATCAAGGCGGGAAGCGGACGTCCGGTCGCCACCTCCCAACGCATGACGGTGCGATCTTGACAAGCGGTCAGCAGTTCTCGGTTGCCCGGCAGGAACCGCATCGCCGTGATGCTGTGGCCGGGCGCGTGCCCGATCAGCTGGGCGTAGGTGGACCAGCGATTCTGCTGTGAGTCCCACCGCCAGAGGCGGCACTCGCCGTTGGCATCGCCGGTCAGTAGCCGGCGACTGGGCAACTCGCCGCCCGGCGAAATGGCGACCGCGGTGATTTCGTGGCGGTGATCCGCCAGCGGGAGGGGCGCAGCTTCCGCGTCGTCAGTCGGCCAAAGTTGGGCGGCGGAACCATCGCTGCCGGTCAAGATCCATTTTCCGTCATCGGACAAAGCCAGCGCGTTGGTCTGTCCCGTCGGGCGAAAACATCGCAACTGTCCACCCGTCGTGAGATCCCACATGCGCACCGTGTTGTCGCCGGCGCTGGTCAACAGGCGGTGATCACCCTCTGGGAAAAAGACTCCTGTGTTGACCAGAAAATCATGTCCCTCCTTCAAACGCGCCGCCGACTCGCCGGGCGAAACCTTTTCGTCACGGCGTCCCACGTCATCGTCCAGCGTCTCTTCCAAACGCTTGAGCGGTTGGGCTTGCTCCAGGTGCCAGATGACAGCGACTCCGTCACGGCCAGCCGTGATGGCCCGGTCGGCACGTCGACTGAAGGCCACACTGCCAATCGGGCTGTCCTGGCCCCGCAGCACCCGGACTTCCTCGTACTGGGTCGGGTCCCATAGTTTCAGCTGGCTATCGTACCCCCCCGACAGAATGTAACGTCCATCCGGCGAAAACACAGCTGCACGGACCCAGCCCCCATGTCCCCGAAACGTCCGCCCGCGGTCCGTCGTCGCGGCTGCCGCCTGCAAGTTCCACACCCGCACCGTATGGTCATGGCCGCCGCTGAGCAGAAAGTCGCCTTCCTGGCCACGGAAGTGGGACGCGAATTCCAGGGTGCGGATTTCGGCGTTGTGCCCGGCCAGCACTTGCACGGGCAGCGGGCGGTCCGGTTCCGTGTCGGGCGCAGAGACGGTTTCCGACCCTTGATTGGCCAGCTGTCGCTCCAACGCCGCAAAGTCGAAATCCTGAATCCGGTCCGGCTCCCAAACAAGGATGCGATTGTCGCGGCCGGCAGAGGCGACGCGCCGGCCGTCCGGTGAAAATGCCGCGGCATACACGGCCCCCTTGTGTCCCCGGAACCGTTTGAGTTCTGTGCCGTCCGCCCGCGTCCAGACACGGACCGTCGCATCCTCGCCGGCCGTCACGAGGCGATCACCCGCCGGGGCAAAGGCAGCGCTCCAAACAGGCCCGAAATGCCCGCGAAACGCCACCTCCTGCTGGGCCGAACGCCAACTCCACAACCGGGCCGTCTCGTCGCGAGAACTGCTCAACAGCCAGGCCTGATCGGGCGAGAAGTGCAGGGCGAGCACGGCGCGTCCATGCCCGGCCAGAGCCCGTTCGAAAGTGGCCTGCCGGCCGTCCCCGCTGAGTTTCCAGAGCTTGATTTCCGCCGGTTCGTCCGGTCCCTGGGGCCCGTCGCCGCCGGTGGCGAGGAATTGGCCGTCGGGGGTGATCGCCACCGCGTGAACCGGCGTATGATGATCGATTCGGACCAGCTCCTCGCAGGCCGGGAAGGCCCAGACCCGCACCCAGCCGTCGATGGATCCCGCCACGAGATACCGGCCGTCCGGCGACCAGGCCACGCATTCGACGCGTTGACTCGCCTTCAGCGTTCGGTAAGCGAGGTTGCAGAGGTACGTCAGATGTCCCCATTCCCAGTCGCGCAGCGACGTTTTGCCGGGCTGTTGGTATTCCCGCAACACGCGTTCCGCATCCAGAAAGGAATTGCTGGCGATCTGTCCGGCGGCCAGACCGACCTGCGCTACGTAGGACGCCGCTTCCGCCGCGAGCCGCGCGTCGACGGCGACCTTCTCCGCATCCTGGGCGCGCTGGGCGGCCCCTTCGGCGGCCTCTTTCGCTTGTGTTTCGCGGGTGGCCGCGTCGACGGCTTCGTCCTTGGCGTCCTTCTCCCGTTCGGCTGACTTCTGAGCCTCGCCCTTGGCTTTCTTTTCGCTCTGGGCCAACTCCTCCGCCTGCTCCTTGGCCAGCGTCCTGCGCCGCGCGCAGCCGCTTCCGCAGGTCCCGGTGGGCAGGGTTGTCCTCCTTCAGGAGCGACAGCCCCAGATCGAAATCGCCTTTCTCCAGTGCACATTGCGAGTAGGCGGCTTGCGTCTCACCGACACCGACCTGAGCTCGGCCGTTGCCGGCCCAGAGATCGTGGGCTTCCTGGAAGGCGAACAGCGCTCGCGAGAAATCCTGGTAGTCCCGGGTCTGCCGAGCTTTGGCCAGATTCTCTTCGGCCCGCGCTGACAGCGCAATGCTTTCTGTATGCGACTGGTACTGCCGGATCGCGGCCTGGAACTCCTGGACGCTGGAATAGCGATCTTCGGGCCTCGTCGCCAACGCCTGGTAGGCAATGTCCAGCAGCTCGCCGGTTCGGTCGGTCGGTCGGATCTCGTTCCGGGCGGCTGCATGCACGCAGCTCATGACGTCCTGACCGTGGTGGGGCGGATTGCCCGTGACGATCTCAAACAGGATCGCGCCCAAGAGGTACACGTCGCTGGCCGGACCGATCACTTCCATCGGACCGGTGGCCATTTCGGGCGCCATGTAGGCCGGCGTTCCGCCCATGCCCGTCGACTGTGTAATGCTGCCCGATTTCAGAAACAGCGGGGTCGACAGGGCGATCCCCCAATCCATCACCAGGACTTCGCCAAAGTCACCCAGCATCACGTTTTCGGGTTTCAGATCGCGATGAATGATGCCGCGGGCGTGGGCAAACGCAATCGCGTCCGCGACACTCAGCAAGAGAGTCAAGTTGTCCGCCACTGCTTTGCTGTGGAGTACCGCCGACCAGGGCGTGCCGTGGACACGTTTCATGGCATAAAACAACGCGCCGGCTTCATTTGTGCCCAGGTCGTAGATCGGTACGATGTTGGGGTGTTCCAGATCGCCGGTCACGACCGCCTCGGACAGGAATTTCATCCGGTGATCGTCGTCGTCCTTGATCTCGGGCTTGAGCATCTTGAGAGCGACGGTGCGGTCAATCGATCCCTGCCTGGCAGAGTAGACGACGCCGACGCCACCCTCACCGATGACGCCGAGCAACTCATAGTCGGCGGGTCCGGTTTTCGTCTCGCGGGGCGCCGCCACCGTCCGGCGCTGCACGACCAGGCTCGTAGCGACCGTGGTCCCACCGGACGCACCTTTGAGCGTCATCCCGGGAGTGGCTCGCGGCGAGATACTCCGTCGCCACATCTGCGACATCTGATCGAGATCCTCGCCGGACAGCTGGCGCGGGGCGGCGGCCCCAGGCGGACCGGACGCGACCGGCAGCGGTAAGTCGCTGTCCGTCACAATCGCCATCGGCGGCGCTGGAGCGGGACCAGCGGGACCAGCGGGGCCCGCGGGGAGACTAGACGGCGGAGACACCACCTCCCCGGGCCGGTCACGAGGAGGGGCACCACTGCCGCGTTCGACGATCTTGAGCAGGATTTGCTTCAACGATAGGGTGGATTCCTTGATGCCAGACACCCCCGGGCGCGGCTGGCTGGCGGGGGCCTGCGGAGGGCGCCCGGCAGCTACCGGATGAACTCCCGGCGGCGTCCCGCTCAGCGCAGTCCAGTCGACCGTCAGCAGCGGACCTCGCTCGACAGCTGATTGGCTCGCTTCGAAGGGAGTCGCGGCCAGCGGTTCCTCCGGACCTTCATCCCACAGCAGACCACCGCAGGCGGGACACCTGCCGGAACCGAGAGCGACCTCATTGAGTTCGGTATCGCAGATGGGACACGTCAACATCGGCAGGTCGCTCCTCAAAACGGGTGCAGTCAATTCCCGACGGCAGGTTCATCCGCGTCGCACGCACGCCGGTAGAGTCGGACTGCCTTGGTCAACAGGCGCCGGGAGCATCGCTGGATGGCAGCATCCACTTGGCGTGGCCGCAAGGCGGTGGCGGCAGCGGCGGTCATGCCGGCCGGCAGCCAGCCCACCGCGGCCGAGGTGGCTCGTTCCTCCTCCGGCGACAAGTCGGACTCGCTCGCGGAGGAACTGCGAACCGGAAGGTGCGTGGTGGCAGGGGTTCCACCTGGTTCCTGCGGATCGGGCACGAGTTTCGCGCCTCGACCACCGGAACTGTCGAGCCGGCTCTGCGGCGGCGGCCCGGGCAACCCAGGAATCTGTGGTTCCACGGAATCGCCGTGCTCTACCGCTCGGTCCCCGTGGCCAGCCGACGGCGCCGGCTTCCGCACCGCCGCATCCGTCCGCTCGAACGGCTTCCCGTCGCGGATGAACACTTCCATGACGAGACGCTTCTCCAACACTCTCCCCTCAGCGGCCTCGACCAATTGGATGCGATACAGGCCATCCGGCAATCGCGCAAACAACCTTGCCGGATCGCGCAGCACCCGAACCGGCAGCCGCAGGACCGTCGTTTCTTTGAAATTCCCGCGATCGTCGAACGGCGCCAAAGCCTCGACCTCTACACGGCGTTCCGCATCCGTCGCCGTTTCGCCGCCTACGGTAATGCTCTCCAGCGGCGGCGAGAGCAACGGCGGTGGCGTCCGCACAGCCGCAGGCGGCTCCAAGGGCGGCAGCGCCAACGTAGGCAGCTGACGAATGGTTGTCTGCTTGATGGCCTGAGATGCCGCCACAAATCCCCTGCTCTGCAGGACGACATTATGGTCGGCCACAGCCAGACCCAAAGCCGGATTCTGTTGATTGTAGAAGATCTGATACGGCTCCCCGCCGAGGTTATAGGTGGCATTCTGAGGCAGTCTGTCGAATTGTCCTTGCACGTCTTGGGCCACAACAAGAACAAATCGAGCTTCAACAACGTTGGGTTTAAAAGCCAGGCTCGCGTTCAGGCTAGGCCCGTTCAGGCTAGGCCCGTTCAAGGCCACGGTGCCAGTCAGGACCACGGTGCCAGTCACGACCAGTTGATCGTAGCCGGAGTCAGGCGATGGTCCGTTGATCTGGGCGGTGAATTTCGACCCCGGTTGAAACACGACGCCTTGTTGGATCGTGAGCGTTCCGACGGTGCCGGGTGCACCGGCGTCGATGGTGCCGCCGCTGTTGACCGTGACGAGGCCCTGGATGGTGCCCGTGCCACCCAATGTGCCGCCCTGGTTGACGACGACCACACCAATCCCCGTGCCGGACCCGGACCCGAGCGGATTGTTTACCAGCAGTGTGCCGCCGTCGACGTACCAATTGACGGCGGCGAGGCTCGCACTCCACAACGTCAGTGTGCCCGATCCCTGCTTGGTAACCGTGCCGCTGCCGCTGCCGCTGCCGCTGTCGCTAACCAGCTGATAGACTTCCACGTTCCCGTCCCCTGCATTCAACACGGTGTTCGAGGTCACGTTGAGTGCATCGCCGTACGTCTGATTACCGACGGTCGTCACGGCTAGCGAACTCAGGATGGTGGTACCGCCCAGATTCGTCCGCAGGCTCAACAGCGGCAGGTTGCTGCCCACTGTCCCCTTGAACGTCGTCACGCCCGAAGTATCCACCAGCAAATCTGTCCTCCCGTCCACGCTGCTGTAAAAGGTGATGGGGGCGCTATTTTTGGCGGACAGCGTCGTCTTCGGCCCGGCCAACGTCACGGCGCCCGTATACACCTGCGCTCCGGTAGTCGTGACGGCCCCGCCGTTGATTGCCGTCATTCCACCCCCGCTCGCGGTGACGCTGACCAGCAGCACGCGGTGGCCCACTTCCCCGCCGAATACGATTTCACCTGCGGTACTCACCTCCAGGGCCGAGGCCCCGTCGACCGTGGTGCTAAAGCTGATGACGGCGCTGCCAGTCGAAGACAGCGTGGTATTCGGCCCCGCCAAAGTCACCGCGTCCTGATAGACCTGCGTCCCCGCGGTCGCGACTCCCTTACCGTTGATCGCCGTCGTCCCACCCGCGTCCGTCGTCAAGCTGGCCAACGCCTTGATGCCGCCCACCGCGCCGCTGAAGCTCGTGGCCCCGCTGCTGTTGGCCGTCAGGCCAGGCCCGCCAGCTGTGGTCGCGTCCACCGTGCCGCCGAACGAGATCGCTCCGCTGCCCGTGCTGACCGTGCTGGTCCCCGCCAGCACCGTCGCCTGACTCACGGTGAACAGGCTATTGGCTGCTGTGTACGTCCCGTTCAGTGTGACCGTGGTGTCCCCATAGCTCTGGCCGCCCGTGGTCGTCACGCTCTGCAACGAGGCGGTGCCCCCCGCGTCCGTGGTCAGGCTCAGCAACTCCGCTGTGTCGCCCACCGCGCCGCCCAACGTCGTCACCCCGCCGGCGTTCACCAACAGCGTGTGCGTGTCGGCCGTGCTGTCGTTCACCGTCTTCCCGAAGCTCACCGTGGTCCCCGCGACCGTGGTGTTGGCGCCCAGCTTCACGTCGTCCTGGAAATCCACCGTGGTCGCGTTGACCATCCCGCCGTTGACCGCCGTCGTGCCCTGCGCGTCGGTGGTCAGGCTCAGCAGCTTGGCCGTCTCGCCCACCGCGCCGCCCAACGTCGTCACCCCG
>JAPLNJ010000872.1 GCA_026692885.1 Planctomycetota bacterium
TCGGCAAGAGCGAACCAGTTCCGGCCGTATACGAGTCCGGTCCTCCACGGCGGCGAGGCCGCGGTGAAGATCGAGGTCCCGGTCGCGGGTGTGCAGGATCTGTTCCTGCTGGTCACCGGCGTCCCGCATGTGGTCGGCGGAGCGGCCACGTGGGCCGACGCTGTGCTGGTGGCCTCGGATGGTAAGACGGTGATCGCCAGCCGCGGATCAGGACGGGAGGTCTTGAAGGGCCGCTGCGCCTTCGACGTGAACCTGAAGTCCGGCGTAAGCGGGCCACTGAAGATCGCCGGGCAAGTCTTCGAGCACGGCCTGCATGTTTATGCGGACAGTCAAGTGCGGATTCCGTTGGGAGGTAAGTTCGAACGCTTCGAGGCCTCGATCGGCATCGATGATTGGGTCGGCCGCCGCGGGGCGGTGCGATTCGACGTGACGGATGCGGCCGGTGCCGCACGGGCGGACCTGTGGGACTTGTTGGAACGGGACTTCACCGCAGCCGAGCCGCGGCGGCAGATGCGTTGGGAACGCGAAGACCGCCTCTGGGACACGAATGTTGTGCCCGGTGATTTCGCCGCGTTGGCGCGGCGTTACGTCGACGCATCGTCCCGCGTACCGGCCGTGGCCCGCGAAGCCGCTGCTCTGGCAGCCAACGTGCGCGATGCAGCCGGCCTGCAGCAGGTCCGTCAGCGGTACTACGCCACCCGCCAAGTCGGCGAAGCGCTCGCTCGTGCGCGGCAAATCCGTGGAGCCGCGCCCTCCCAGGATCCCGGAGACCTCGCCTTCAGCAACTTCGCCTCGCTCCGTCTGGCCATCACCGACTTGCAGGAAACGTTTGGTGAGACGTATGCAGGCGGAGCCGAATACTTGGCCCGGCTGGAAGCTTTGCAGAAGGACTTCCCAACCGACCGTGGGGTGCCATGTGTGGCTGAATTCGATCGACTGCAGCACGAGGCCTTACTGGCCAACCCGCTGCTGGACTTCCAACGGCTGCTGCTCATCCGGCGCCAGCCGCATGGCGACCCGCGGCGACAGGAAGGCACAGGGTACGGCGTGGGGGAATATATCGGCCTGCCGCGGCAGAGTTCCAAGTGCAACCCGGGCATCGAAGAGCCGTTCAACTGGGACAACGAGATTGCGGTGCTGCAGCCGGTGCGTCCGGATGGTCAGCTGACGACCCTGTACAAGCCGGATGGCCACCGCTTGATCACCGACCTGGACCTGCACTGGGATGCGAACCGATTGTTGTTCTCGATGCCCGGCAGTTTGAAGATGTGGCAGATCTTCGAGCTTGGCGCCGACGGCCAAGGGCTGCGACAAGTCACGCCCGGGGAGCAACCGGAGGTGCACTCGTATGACTCGTGCTACCTGCCCAACGGCAAGATCGCGTTCATCTCGACCGCGCCGCTGCAGGGCGTGCCGTGTAACGCGGGCGTGATCGTCGGCATGCTGTACTCGATGGACGCGGACGGCAAGAACATCCGGCAGATCTGCTTCGAGCAGGATCACGACCATTGCCCGGTGGTGTTGAACAACGGTCGCCTCCTGTATCTGCGGTGGGACTACACCGATACGCCGCACGTCTGGAACCGCATCTTGTTCAGCATGAACCCGGACGGCACGGATCAGATGGAGTTCTACGGCGCGAACTCCTACTGGCCGAACGCAATTTTCTACGCGCGGCCGATTCCGCACCAGCCCACGAAGATCGTGGGCATCGTCACCGGACACCACGTGGGCCGCGTGGGCGAGTTGGTGGTCTTCGACCCGGCGCTGGGGCGGCGCGAAGCCGACGGCGTGGTGCAACGCATCCCTGGCCGCGGCCAGCAGGTCGAGCCGGTTATCGAAGACAAACTGACCGAACACAGCTGGCCGAAGTTCCTGCATCCGTACCCGCTGAGCGACAAGTATTTCATCGTCTCCTGCAAGCCGACGCCGGATGCGTTGTGGGGCCTCTATCTGGTCGACGTGTTCGACAACCTGGTGTTGCTCAAGGAGGAAGAGGGGCAGGCCTTGCTGGAACCGCTCCCGTTGCGCCCTCAGCCTAAACCGCCGATCATCCAGGACCGGGTGGAGCCCGACCGTACCGACGCTGCGGTGTACATGGCCGACGTCTACCAAGGCCCCGGCATCCAGGGGATTCCGCGCGGCACGGTCAAGAGCCTGCGCGTGTTCAGCTACCATTTCGGTTACCAGCGCATCGCCGGCATCGACCATCGCGTGGGCACCGACGGTCCGTGGGAAGTGAAACGCATTCTGGGAACCGTGCCGGTGGAAGCCGATGGCTCGGCGTATTTCCGGGTCCCGGCCAAGACGCCGCTCTCCGTGCAGCCGTTGGATGCGGAAGGCAAGGCGGTGGCCCTGATGCGGAGTTGGATGACGGCCCAGCCGGGCGAAACGCTCAGTTGCGTGGGCTGCCACGATCACCGCAGTACTGCGCCTCCCAACTCCGCGACGCTCGCCATGCGGCGCCCGCCGCGGCAGATTCAACCCTGGTACGGTCCCCCCCGCAACTTCTGCTTCCGCAACGAAGTGCAGCCGGTGCTGGACAAGTTTTGCGTCGGCTGCCACGACGGCGCGGTGCGCGATGACGCTGGTCGACTGGCTGGTCCAGGCTTGCCGCTGGGCCAGGCAGGCGAGTCGTCGGCCAAACCGGGGCCGTCTCGCCGGAAGGGCGAGGCTCCTGCCGCGTCTGGGCCGTCTCGCCGGGAGGGCGAGGCTCCTGCCGAGCCGGGAACGTCGCGAACCGCCCCAGGGCGTGCCCTTCTCGATCTGCGGGGCGAACAGGGAGCCACCCTCTGCTACCGCGCCGGCGATCCCAAGTTACAACGGATTGTGGGCCAACCCGTGGAAAAACTCGTCGGCCGGTACGGCGGCATCTTCGAGCCGAGTTACATCGCGTTGCGGAGCTTGGTGCGGGTGCCCGGACTGGAGAGCGACCTGCACCTGCTGCCGCCCACGGAGTTCCACGCCGACAATAGCGAACTGATCCAGATGCTCAAGCAAGGGCACCAGGGCGTGCAGCTCGATGCGGAAGCCTGGGACCGGCTGATCACCTGGATCGACTTGAACGCCCCGAGCCACGGCACATGGAGCGAGTTCACCCGCATCCCCGATAACCAGCGTCAGCGACGGTGCGAATTGCGACAGTTGTACGGCGGGGTGGTCGAGGACGGAGAAGAGGCTGCCCCGGTGGCTCCCGCCGTCGGGTACACGGCTCCCGTGCCCTTGCCCGTCCCGGCCACGCGAGCCGCGTCCCCGACGGTGCCAGGCTGGCCGTTCGATGCGGCGGAAGCGGCCCGGCGACAAGCGGCCGACGGGCCGCCGACTCGCACGGTGGTTCTCGGCGGCATGACCGTCGAATTGGTGCGGATCCCGGCCGGCCGTTTGGTGCTGGGCGACCCAGACGGCGAGGGCGACGAGCGGCCGCTGACGGCGGTCGAGATCGACAAGCCGTTCTGGATGTCGCGGTGCGAGGTGACCAACTCGCAGTTCGCCCGGTTCAATCCGGCGCACCAGAGCCGGTACGAGCACCGCGGCTCCTGGATTTTCGGCGAGGAGTATCTCGGCTATCCGTTGGACGGGCCGCAACAGCCGGTGGTGCGGATCTCCTGGCATGAGGCTACCGGCTTCTGCCGTTGGCTTTCCGAACGCACGGGGCTGGCCTTCCGCCTGCCGACCGAGGCCCAGTGGGAATGGGCCTGCCGCGCGGGCACTGACACAGCCTTCCACTTCGGTCGGCGAGAGGCGGATTTCTCGCCGTTCGCCAACTTGGCCGACGCCACGATCCGTGAACTCGCCTACCAATCGTGGAGTCCGCGGACGCCGGACATCGTCCCCCGCGACGAGCGCTACAACGATCACGCTCTGGTGTCGGTCGCCGTGGGGTCGTACCAGCCGAACGCTTGGGGCCTGTGCGATCTACACGGCAACGTGGCCGAATGGACCCGTACCGCCTACCGGCCGTATCCCTATCGCGAAGACGACGGACGCAATGCGGCGGACGCGGGCGGGAGCAAGGTGGTACGTGGCGGTTCTTGGCGCGACCGGCCTGCCCGGTGCCGATCTGCGATGCGGTTGAGTTATCCGCCGTATCAGCGGGTCTTCAATGTGGGGTTCCGAGTCGTCTGCGAAACGCCCGAGGCGGGCAAGGTGGCAGCCACGGAAAAGGCGACCACGGAAGATGTGACAGCCACGGCATCAACCACGCACACGAAACTCCACCCTCGCCCCGGTACTCCGGGGAGAGGGCCGGGGTGAGGGGCAACGCCGTTAAGGATTTTACGCGGCTTGGTCTTGGCATTCGAGTTGAAGTAGTTTTAGTTTTTGGGTTTCTGTGGCCGCGGTTACCTTCGGTGGGCCGGCGGACGGTTCTTCTTTTCGTCGGGGATAG
>JAPLNJ010000873.1 GCA_026692885.1 Planctomycetota bacterium
GCCGATCATTCGCCATCCCTCTGGCTTCGCGTAATTCGTTACCTCCTTACGTGCAAAGTTCTGTTCTGACCCGGTGGTTAGCCTTTGGCCAGGCCGGATTGTCCGGCTGATTTGCAGCAGCTTATCTTGGCGCACTCATGAGCAGTCCCCTTGTCCAGTTGGACGGGGCCTTGATCATAACATTGCGCAAAACGCTAACAGCAGGAGGTCAGGGTGGCTGGGGCAGAGTGCAGCGATGCCCCAGAAACCGGGGACTGGGGCTTCGCTTAGGCTCAGCCACCAGCCACCCGGATCATTGCCAGCACCGACCGCCGTGCGCAACGTTCTGATCAAGGCTGTTGGACGGTCCGGGCTATTTGCCCAGCTTGCGGAAGTTCTGGAGCGCTCGGCGTACGTCCTCCAGCGCCTCGGGGCCCGCCCGACCTTCCTCTTCGATGATGTATTGCTTGGTTCCGCCGGTCGTCTCGCAGATCTGGAAGACTTCGGTCCAATTCACGGTGCCCTCGCCGAACACGGCCCCGGCCTTCCCGCCGTAGTCTTTGATGTGGAGGCTGACGGAGCGGCCGGGGAATTTCTTCAGCATGGCGATCGGGTCACCGCCGCCGCCGAGGCAATTGCCCAAATCCAGTTGTAGCAGCACGTCGGCCTGGGTGCTTTCGCCAAACAGCTCCCAAGCGGTCCGGCCATCCAGTTTCGCAAAATCACCACCGTGGCAGTGATAGCCGATCTTCATCCCGTGCGGCTTGAGTCGCTCGGACAATTCGTTGAACGTCTTGCCGGTCGCGGTGATCGCCTGCACCGAGGCGAGATTCTCGTGGGGCAGGGAGGCGATAATCAGGTAGGGCGTGCCGAGCAGCTTGTGAATCGCGACCGTCTTGTCGAAAGCGTCGCCCTGCAACGCACCCAATCCCATGTGCATGCCGCAGCTCTTCAGACCGTTTTCGTCCAGCAGCTTGCGCCAGGCGGACGCATCATGTCCGTAGTAACTGTGGGCCATTTCGACGGCTTGGTAGCCCATCTGGGCGACAGCTTTTAGCACGGTCGGCAACTCTTTCTCGCATTGCTGCCGGACCGACCAAAGTTCGAGTCCGACCGGGACCTTCGCCGTCGCGGCGGCAGCGGCATTTCGCGTCCAGCCGGTCCCGGCGATCCACGTGGCGGCGGCACTGGCACTCAGCTTGAGGATCTGTCTTCGTGAGAGGTTCATGCATTTGCTCCTGATGGTTAGAGGACACTTAGAAAACCCAGGGCATGCGCGCGGGGCGCACGCGGAGGCCGTTGGCTTCGTCGTCGCCGACAAACTCTTCCTTGACCGGATCGAACTTGAGCTTGCGGTTGAGCACCCAGGCAAAAGCGGCGGCGTGGCAGGCGATATGGGAATGACGCATGACCTGCGAGTTGGCGGCCGTCAGCCCACGCGACTTGACGCAGTCCAGGAAGTTGCGGGAATGCGTGGCGACGTCGAGTCCGCTTTCCCGCTTGACCGTCAGATCTTGGAGTTCCGCTTTGAGCGACGCCGGATGGACCTCGATGCCGCCGCTGTCGCCGGTCTCCACCCAGCCCTCGTCGCCGACGAATCGGACCGGGCAAGTGCCTAAGGCCTGGACCCATCCTGGACGCTCGCCAAAGGGGGTCCGCAGGCAGTCCAGGACCAGCTTCACGCCGTTGGCATAGCGGGCGGTGATGGTGGTTCCGGTGGGCTCGTACTCGACGGGCACCGTGTCATCGGCCCCGTTGGCCCACTGGCACAGGTCTACAGTGTGTGCTCCCCAGTCCAGCAATCGGGCGCCGGATTCGAAGTCCCAGTAGCCGCGCCAGCCCCCGGCGACGTACTTCTGGTTGTAGGGCCGCCAGGGGGCCGGTCCGAGCCAGAGGTCCCAATCGACCACGTCGCGCGGCGGAGTGGGCTCGCTCGGCAGCCAGGTCGTCTCGATCGACGGGGTGTAGACCGAGGCGAACAGCGTGTGGATTTTTCCCAGCTTGCCGCTCTGCGCCAGTCGCACGGCCGCCTGAAAATTCGCCACGCTGCGACGCTGGGTACCGGCCTGGAAGACGCGTTTGGTCTGTCGGATCGTATCGTCCAGGGCCTGGCACAGCCCAATCGTCAGACCGCAGGGCTTCTCGCTGTAGACGTCCTTGCCGGCCTTCGCGGCGAGGATCGACGCCGGCGCGTGCCAGCGGTCGCCCGTCCCGATCAGCACAGCGTCGATGTCCGGCCGTGCCAACAGCTCGCGGAAGTCGCGGTAGAGGACACAATCCTTATTGCCGTACTGCTCGTCGACCATTTTCTTTCCGGCTTCACGCCGGCTGGCCTGCACGTCGGCGATGGCCACGCACCGCACGTCGGCCTTCGGCAAAATGCCGCGGAGATCGTACGTGACGCGCGGGCCGATGCCGATCACCCCCAACGTGATTCGGTCGGAAGCGGCCACCGCTCTGTCCAAGCCGAGGGCTTGGCCGCGTACCAACCAGGGGATGGCCACTGCGGCCCCTGTCGCAATCGACCGCCGTAACAACTCGCGCCGCGTCAGGTCTTGAGACGTCTTTTGCATGTTCCGATCTCTCCCTTTCCAATGACGATCGCTTCCGGAGATTTCCTACTGATAGAACTTTCTATCGCCTCGCCCCCTGTTATGCAACAGTCCGGCGCCCTGTTTGCCCCGATTCCACCCGGCCTGTAGAATACGGTAGCGATTCAACGAAGCGACCTTGCGGCGAGTTCGTGTGGATGGTCGCGTGTGGTAGCGAGAAAGCTGGAATTCTCAGGAGACGCGCAGCATGGCAGCCATTTCGATTGACTTGCCCCAGGACCTACGCGAATTCCTTGACGCGACGACCTCCGGCGTCTAAGGCGACCCGCCACCGGCCGCAGCCGCAGCTGCGAACTGCACGCTGCGGACGTGGGGGCCGACGGTCAGGTGGGCTTCGCTGGCAGCGCCGATCGGACGGTCATTGAACCGCAGGTTCTGGATCGTCACACCCTCGACCGTGTGCTCAGCGTCGAAACCGCGAAACGACGACGGCGGTGACAGGCGGCTGAGTACGGTGATGTCCTTGAAGACGATCTCGCGCACCGTCCCACGGTCGTCATCGTGGGAGTAGAAGTTCTTGCGGATGACGATTTCCAGCAGCGTCGGGCAGTAGCCGTCCGGAGCGTCCGCCGGGTATTTTTCCTCGCGGTTCTGCTGCATCCGCGGACGTGGATTCCGGTCATCGATCTCCACGCGGATGCCCTCGAAGCGGATGTCGCGGACCGCGGCCCGATCGCCGTGCTGGATGTCCATCGCGATATGGGTGGTCCGCACGATGTCGCAGTCCTCGAACAAGATTCCCGCGATTTCCGGCGCGCAGGTCTCGGCGCCGATCTCCATCGCCCGGCCCCAATCGCACCAGACCACACATCGGCGGAACCGGACGTTGCGCACGGGGCGGTCGTCGAAGGAGTTCTGCCCGAATTTCAAGCCCTTGATCACCAGGGCGTCGTCGAACGCTCGGACGAAGCTGTCACTTACGACCACGTCCTGGCTGTTACAGACGTCGATGCCGTCGGCATTGTAGCGCCACAGGCCGATGAGTTTGACGTTCGAGATCGTCACTTGGCGGCAGCCGAATAGGCTGCAGCACCAGACATCCGAATCGCGCATCACGAGGCCCTCGAGGCTCACGTCGGAGCAGCCGGAGAGGCGGACGGCGCCGCCACCCTGGCCGCGCTCGAAGGGGCCGACATCCAATACGCCTCGCCCCGCGATGCGGATGTTCGTGACCTTGTTTCCGTGGACGCTGCCATAGACGACTGCGCCCCCGGCCAGGTAAACCGTCTCGTGGCTCTTGAGTTCGATCTTTCCCGGCCGGTGAACGCCGGGACCGAAGTAGCGAACGCCGGGTGCGTCCGCGGCAGGTGCGTTGGTCTCCGGCGGACTGGCAAACAAATGCAGGGCGTGGTGCGGCCCATTGACCTCCACGACCAACGGCCGCGGACGATCCAGGGAAAACGAAAAGCTGTTCCCCGCGATGCTCGGCTGGATTCCCAACGAGGTGGGCCGCACGACCGCCGACTGCACGGCGCGCCGCGATTGGATTTCGATCTGCACCGGTCGCTGCATGTCCCAGCAGGCGAAACCCGCTAGCTCGGTCTGGTCCAACGGCCGCTGATAGCCGGGCCAGACTTGATTGAAAGGCACCGCCGAGACTCGGCAGGCGTAGACGGCAACCGGCTGGCCATTCACCTTGAGTTGGTAGTCTTCGGCCAAGGCTTCGCCAGCCGGCGCGGGCCAGGAAATGCTCCCCAGCCGGTTCGTGGGAGCCGAACCTTCGGCAGCCAGAGTCGCGCTGCCCAACCACGACAAGAGCATGGCGACGATGATCTGTGGCAGGGCTTTCATGGGTCTCTCTTCCCTTCTGCTTGTTCGAGGTTTCCTATGAAGTCCTAGGTTGCCAATGGCCTGGATGGCGAGGCTGGGAGGGCGAGGGGCCCAGTGGGCACCCCGCCGAGCCGGAGCGGGCCGTCAGGGACGGCCCACGGCTCCGCGGGAGCGTCGCCCTCCCAATCCACGTTCTCTCGTCTTCCATTGGCAACCTAGGACTCAATGGGAGAAACGGCCATGCCG
>JAPLNJ010000874.1 GCA_026692885.1 Planctomycetota bacterium
TCGATGGAGACGACTTGATCCGAGCGGCCTTGTAGGGTGGGCCAGAGCGGACCCTTTCCGACCGACCCAAGACCGTCACTCGACTCAGCCATCGTCGGAGCACCTGACCTGCCAAGAACCGAGCGCCGGCCCACCAGGATCTGCTTCCCATCCGAATACTCTCCCGGCACGGAGCGTTCGATGGCCGTCATGCCGCTCTTCAAGCGGATGGTCAGGCCGCGTTGATCGGCCCGGAGCGACACGGCGGGACAGGGTCCGCGCGGCGACGTTCCGAGCGCATGACGAAAGACGGCCCGCACTTGGCGGGCCAGGGGGCGCGTGAGGGTGATCACAATGCAGATCCTCAAAGAAGTCGACACAGGGGGCGCATCCAGCTCGCTCCGCAGGCGAGCGAGCTGACAGGGCGAGATCGAACAAGCGAAGCGGCTTACGCCGCACAAGCACGGACCCGCGGGCGGTGCAGACTGACGCGGCGGTCAGCATCGAGCCGATCCCAAGCGATGCGGAGCGGCTCGCGTTCGATGGGGATGCGGGTCAGGACGACGAATCCCATCTGAGCGATGGTGTCCACGGATTCTCCGGTCCGTGTCCGATCCGCAGACCGGCCCACGTAGGTCGGTCGACCGATGCGAATTCGATGTTTTGCTCTGGCCCACCTCACGGCTTGACTTGGGTCATCCCGCATTGGCTTGACAGCGGCGAACTGGAACGCGTAGAGTGACCAGTGCAGGTTGGGGCGCAGTGAGCAACTACTCGTGGAGAGCGGACGAATGTCGACCACGACCAAAGAGGCGGTGATCGAGATGATCCAACGGATGCCGGACGATGCCAGCGTCGCGGACATCATGGCGGAGCTGTACCTTCGCAAGAAGGTCGACTTGGGCCTTCGGCAGTTGGACGCCGGGGAGACGGTCGAACACGAAGACGTCGTGCGAAGGCTGCAGCGATGGCTCGTCTGAGGTGGTCGCTCCAGGCGGCGCAGGACCTGGAGGACATCTGCGACTTCTTGGCGCAGGACTCTGAGCAGTACGCCTGTGTCTTTGCTCAGCGCGTGATGTCGATCATCGAGTCGATCCCGGCGAATCCGCGATTGGGCAGCATCGTGCCGGAGTACAATCGCGATGATCTGCGGGAACGCCTTTTTCACGGCTACCGCATCATCTATCGGCTTCGCGGGCAGGCCATCGAGATGGTCACCATTACGCACGGAGCCCGGCTGCTGTTGCCGAATCTGCTGCGGGAGGATGAAGGCGATGACCCATAATCTGTCGCGGACACCGGTCGTGATGTGATCGCACCGTGGAAGTCACCGTCGGTCGCTCCTGGCGCCGTCCCGTCACCCTGTCACCCCGTCCTCCTCCGCGGCGGATGAGCCGGACGCTGGCTTCCGGGTAGGGGAGCGACATCGACTGCCAGGTGCCCACGAGTTGGTGGCGGACATTGGTCACGGCGAGGAAGGCCGGATGGCGGGTCGAGCAATTTCTTACCCGCGGACAGGTATTAGCCCTCGGCGCCGAACGTATCGGCGGCTTGGGCTTTTTGTTCGGGCGTCAAGGTCTTGCGCACACCGAACCAGCAGTCTGCCGCAGCACTTGGTTGTTGCGCAGCGGCGGCGGCTCGATACCTTGGACGATCGATCCCTTGACAACGCCTGCCCGCGGCGTCAACGTAACGTGAGGAACGAACCCTTCTTCCGGCGAACGACAGGGTACTACGCCGGATCGCGGATAGCGGGTCGCCGAACGTGGTGTCTTGAGGGGCTCGAACGGGATCGCAAACACAGAGGAACGAAAACCATGAGTGAGCCAATGTCCCTGGCGGACATGATCGTCAAACTGAGAAAGGACCTTCGCGAGGCTCAGCAGCAGGCCGCGGAGGAGGATCTGCGATTTCAGGTCGAGGAGATCGAGCTGGAAGTCCAGGTCACCACGGCCAAGGAAGGCGAGGGCAAGGTCGGGGTGAACTTCTGGGTCTACACCGCCGAGGCCGGCGGCGGCATCCGCCGCGAGGACGCCCACACCCTGCGGCTCAAGCTGAAACCGCTGGCAGGCGGCGAACGGAGCTCTGGGACGCTGGAAATCAGCGACGTTGAGGAACGGTCAGGCTCTTGATTGTTGCCGTCCGGAACGCTGCCGCGTAGCTCAATCGTTGTCCGGGAGAAACCATGGACGAGAACTTGCTGGTCCGGATTTCCGTCCCCACCGTGGACGGCAAGGCGCGGTTGGGCACCGGTTATCCGGTCGCTCGTGATCGGATCCTCACCGCCCGGCATGTGGTGACGCCGGGCCGCGACGAGAATCAACCGATCCAGATCCTATGGCCGGCTGCTGCGGACGTCTCTGGCGGCGCGACCGTCGGACGCATCGTCTGGCAAGGCGGCCCGGATCTGGACGCCGCCATCCTCGAAACCACGTTCCCAAAGACCGTCAATACCTGGGGCATCCTGTCGGAACAGCGACCCGCGCCCGCTGCTCGCTGGAACAGCTGCGGCTTCGCTCGTGCGGGCAAAACCCCGGCGGAACGTAAGTTGATCGGCATGATCGGGCACGTGCTCGCCGTGCGGGAAAGCCCAGCTCAGCTGGAACTGGGCGTCGAGTTTCCGCCGGAGCAACGGGAACACTGGCAAGGGGCGTCGGGTAGTCCGGTTTTTGTCCGGGGCCGAATCTGTGGAGTCGTGGGCGCCTGCGAAGAGAATTTCCGCGGCAACCGGCTGGAGGCCACCGCGGTCGGGCAACTGCTGCAATTGCCGGAATTTCGTGCGGCCATTGGGTACGACGACCGTGCTGACTTGCTGGCCCAGGTGCGGCGCTCCATCGCCAGTCGCTTGGAGCGGTCTCCCGTGGCCCTGGAGACGCTGGGGCGGGAACTCAAGATCAGCAATCCCAGCAAGAACACCGCTGCGTGGGCGGCCGACCTGGCGGATACACTGGTGGCCTTGCCGGTCGAGGAACTCATTCGCAAGACGAATCAGGCCCATGTCCACCTGTTCGATGCGAGTTCCGTCCCCGCGGTCAATGATGGCGGTGCGATCGAAGAAGTTGCCAGCCTGCTGCTGCCGGTCGTCTTCGATCATGCGGTGGTGCAGAGCGTCCGCACGTCGGTCTCCTGTGGCGACGCAACGCTGGTGTCCCTGCCCGCGGGTACCCGGAGCGTCGCCGAGATCATCATGGCCGGCGTGGATCGCAGACCGGCTAGGTTCCGCACTCCCGTCGACGAACAAGAGTTCATGGACGGGGAACTCTGCCTGGGCGTCCCGCCTGAATGTGGTCGTGACCCCGCGTGTGCGGAATTCCAGCAGGCTTGGGACGACCATTTGGTAGAGAAGTTTGTCTCCCAGGAAGACCGCGAACGTTCGCGCCACGACCACAAGACTTTGGTGGACCTGGCGGCGGACGAGTTGGCGCACTTGGCCAAGGAGTACCGACGTAAACACTACTTCATTTTCGATCTGCCGCAGCAGGAAGCGGAGCGGCGCAGTTGGGAAGCCGTCATCGGGCAACTGAAGAAACAGTACCCGGCGATCGTGTTCATCAGCCTCAGTGGCGACGGCGAGCAGATCCGCCGCGAGCGAAGCCTGTTGCGATCACTCCGCGATCTGTTACGACGGTCGCGGAAGTCCGGGGGGAAACCATGAAGTTTCTGTCCATCGATTCCACGACACCCATCCGCTTGGCCTCGCGAGGCAGCGTGCCGGAACAGGTGCATGTATTTGAACAGCCGAGCGTCGACGCGCTCAACGCCGCCTTAGCGGCACGCCGGTCGCTTCTGGTACGCGGCGAACCCGGCATCGGCAAGAGCCAGTTGGCGCGTGCGGCGGCCAAGGCCTTGGATCGGGCCTTTGTACAATGTGTGGTCGATGCCCGCACCGAATCTCGCGATCTGTTGTGGCATTTTGACGCCCTGACCCGCTTGGCCGACGCCCAACTCGGCCGAGCACTAGACGAAGACCCAACGGAGTTCCGGCAGCGACTGAGCGTCCAGAACTACGTCCATCCAGGCCCGTTGTGGTGGGTGTTCGATTGGCAGGACGCCCAGGCCCAAGCGGAGCGTGTTGGCGCTCCGGCCCCGACGCAACTGGACGGCGGCGATCCGCGACACGGTTGCGTGCTGCTGATTGACGAGATCGACAAGGCCGAAAGCGATGTTCCCAACGGCTTGTTGGAAGCCCTGGGCGCAGGACAGTTCACGCCGCTGGGCCGCGCCAGCCCCGTGACCGCCAGCCAGTTGCCGCCGCTGGTGGTGGTCACCACCAACGAAGAACGCTCGCTCCCGGATGCGTTCCTGCGGCGGTGCTTGGTCCTGTTCCTGAGCCTGTGCGAGACGCGGGACGACCTGGTTTCGTTATTGGTCGGTCGCGGCCGGGCACACTTCCCCCAAGCGGACGCTTCCGTGCTGCAAAAGGCCGCCGAGCTGCTGGCTAACGATCGGGAAGAGACACGCCGCACGCAACGCACGCCGCTGCCTGGGCAAGCCGAGTATCTGGACCTGGTGCGGGCCGTTCTGGAACTGGCGCCCGGCCAGCCCGACCGTCAGCGCCAGACGCTGGATACGATCGCCGGATTTGCCTTGCGCAAGCATGCCGGGGGCGCGTCATGACACGCAGCACGTGCGGGCGTGCCGACTTGGCGCGCGTCCTGGCTGCCCGGGGACCGGCCTTGCTGGACATCGCCGCGCGGATGTTGGGCTACGAGCCGGCCGCTCCCGCGCATTTGGCCCTGGTGATGACGGCGCCCGTGGCTGTGGCGCGGGCTGAACCTCCGGCTGAAGACTTCACCGTCCAGCCTGCGCTGCTGGTCGACATGCCCTGCTGGCAACTGATAGCTCACGAGATCCTGGTCGCCGACCTCCCGCCACCTGCGCCGCTCCCGGAGGAATGCGCGCCCGCCTTGGCCCTGCCGCCCCCGGAGTTTCATCCGCTGTGCTCCTGGCAGGCGCTGTTGCCACGTCTTCGCCGGGCCGCCACGGAGCAGGCCGAACGTCGCGAGTTGGATGTCGACGCGCTGATCGACCGCCTGAGCACGGGCCGGGCCATCGAACGGCTGCCGCGGAAGACCCGCTGGCGTTGGGGCGACCGGGTCCAGGTGATTGCGGACCGCAGTCACCACCTGGTGCCGTATTGGCACGATCAGGACCTCGTGTTGGCCGCGTTGCGGCGATTGTATCCGCGCCATGCCTTCCAGACCGCGCTGATGCATGAGGGACTTCCGGAACCCGTCTTGCTGCGCCACCAGCGGGGGCCCCGCCGATATCGCCTGCCCTCTCCCGGCTCGCTCGTCCTGGTCTTGGGCGACTTGGCCTGTTTGCAGCAGGGGGGTGAACACCGTCGGCGACTCTGGGCTCAGCTGGGGCGGCGGTTGGCCCAAAACGGGAATCGCTTGTTGGCCCTGGTGCCGTGCCCTGAGGAGCGTTGTGTGGGTGCCGCGGGGCGCGAGTGGCAGGTCTTGACCTGGGAGAAGCCGCACCGCTTGCGGATGGCCACTTCACGGGTCAGCGACGAACTGGCTGTGCGGGCGCGACGCCTGCTGCAGCTCCTGTCCCCGGCCATCCGGATCGAGCCTGAGTTGCTGCGCGCCGTCCGGTTGCTGTTGAGCGACGCGCCGCTGGACGCGGGCACCGAGTCGGACGTCTGGCAGCATCCGGCCATCCTCGGTTCCTCGTGCGTGGCGGCGACGCTCGATCCGGACGAGGCCCAGGAATTGCGCCGCGACTTCGCGCGCGAGCCGGAGGGTTTGCGCCGTCAGGTTCTGGAGTTGATATTCCGCTGGCGCACGGGCCTGCCTGCGGAGATCTGGTGGGAAGAGGTGTTGAGCCTGGACGCGGACTCGCAACGCTTGCTTCCCGACCTGCGCGATCTGGCGCGTAGCGCGCGATTCTTCGACAGACTGCCGCAGGACCTGCAGGCGTCCGCCGCTGAGGAGCAGGCCGAGGGTGCCACCCGCGCGTGGATTCGACGTTGGAGCCGGCGGCTGACCGCGACCGCCTGGACACACGAACAGGCCGGCCCCGCCTTGCGGCAACTTTGGTGGATGGTGCACCGCTTTGATCAGGACGCCATCCCTCCGCCCGGTTTCAATCCCCGGGAAGTAGCTGCCGAGTCAACAACGGTCCATGAGTGGTCGATCACTCAAATTGGGTCGCGATTGGCCTTTGCGCGGCCGCCGAAGCCAGGCGCCCGCGCGGTGCCGGCTCCCGGCAGCCTGTTGGCGCAGATCCGGACCCGCAATGCACTGGTCCACGTAGCCCCTGTGATCAGCCCGCCATTCTGGAAATCCGGCACGCCGCCTGACTGGGCGGTGGACTGGGGCGAGGATCAGTTCGGCCTGTGGGTCGTCTTCGAAGTCGCCAGCGTCCGCCAAAGGATGCGGTGGATCACGCCGGGCACCTTCCGGATGGGCTCGCCGGAGGAGGAGCCGGGGCGGTTCGGTGATGAAGACCCGCAGCACGATGTGACCATCAGCCGGGGGTTTTGGCTGTTCGACACCGCCTGCACCCAAGCCCTGTGGCAAGCCGCGATGGGCCACAGTCCCAGCCGCTTCAAGGGAGCAGATCGGCCCGTCGAGCAGGTCAGCTGGGAGGACTGCCAGCAGTTCCTCACAAAGATCAACCAGCTCGCGCCGGGACTCGATCTCTGCCTGCCGACCGAAGCCCAGTGGGAGTACGCCTGCCGAGCCGGGACCACGACGCCCTTCAGCTGCGGCGGTGATATCACACCCAAACAAGTCAATTACGACGGCAACTATCCTTACCAGGGCGGGCAGAAAGGGCTCTATCGCCAGCAGACCGTTCCGGTCGCCAGCCTGCCACCCAATCCGTGGGGCCTGTACGAGATGCACGGCAACGTCTACGAGTGGTGCCACGACGGCCGAAGGAAGTACGGCCGTGAAGAAGTCATCGATCCGGTGGGACCGACTGACGGGGGCGCCGTTCGGGTGCTGCGGGGCGGCGGCTGGGACAGCTACGCGCAGAGCGTGCGGTGTGCGCTCCGCTGCGTGAACCCCCCCGGCTTCCGCTACGGCAGCTTCGGTTTTCGCCCTGTTCAAGTTCAGCAGTCTCAAGGGCAAGAAATCGCGACGCCGGGAGCGGAGCCGGCTGGTCCGGCGCTGGGCCGGAAGGGCGCAGCCCGGCCCACGCAGGACCAGCCTGGCGGAGCGGAACTGGTTCGTTTGCCAGCGCCGGGCACTCACGTGGCCGCGTCTCTCCGAGACGCGAAACCGGGTCTCGGAGAGACCGGCCCACGTGTTACGAACATTCGCCCCGGCTGCGACATCCCGCCGACAGCCGCGTTTGTCATCGCCACGGATTGCGAAAAGCTGACCTTCCGGCAAATCACTCGGTCCGATTGCGCGTGGGCGTCGGCCATCGGCCGCGACCGCTTCGGGTTGTGGGTCGAGTTCGAGCTGCCTGCGAACAAAGGCAAACCGGTCACCCAGCGTATGCGGTGGATTGCTCCCGGACGTTTCACGATGGGATCGCCCCCGGAAGAACCCGGGCGGCCCTCGCCTGAGGAGCTTCGCCAGAACAGCCCTTACTGGCCGGACGAAGGCCCGCAGCATCTGGTGACCATCAGCCAGGGATATTGGCTGTTCGATACGCCTTGCACGCAATCGCTATGGGAAGCGGTGATGGGCGAGAATCCCAGCAACTACAAGAGTCCCGACCGGCCGGTCGAGCAGGTCAGCTGGGACGATTGCCAAGCGTTTTTCCGGAAGATCAACGAACGGGTCCAGGGTCTGGAGCTGACGTTGCCGACCGAATCGCAATGGGAATACGCCTGTCGCGCCGGTACGCAAACCGCGATCTACGTCGGACCGCTGGAGATTCTGGGCGAGAACAACGGTCCCGTCCTGGACCCCGTCGCCTGGTACGGCGGCAACAGCGGAGTTGGTTTTGAGTTGGAGAACGGCTATGATTCGTCCGGCTGGCCGAATAGACAATACGATCACCAGCGGGCCGGAACGCATCCGGTCGCGCAGAAACTGGCGAACCCCTGGGGCCTGTACGACCTGCTGGGCAACGTCTGGGAGTGGTGCTTGGACGGGCCGAGAGGCTATACTGATCAGCCGGTGGTCGACCCGGTAGGTCCGGCCGAGGGGGGCGCCGTTGGGTGCTGCGGGGCGGCAGCTGGCTCAGCGACGCGCGGGAC
>JAPLNJ010000875.1 GCA_026692885.1 Planctomycetota bacterium
CGGCTCCGCGCTGGAGCTCGTCCTGTTCGCGGACGTCGTTCAGAATGTCGGTGCGGACGATCACGTAGTAGTCACCGGGCTGAACTCCGGGCACGTTGGCCGTAACCGTCTGCTCGTAGAACCCGGCGGCCGGCACGTCGCCCTGGTGGTAGACGCGGGCGATGCGCGGGTCGCCCAGATCCCACTGTTCGTCCGCCGAGAGGTACAGCGTGTCGTACCAGGCGCCGTACGCGGCCTCGTCGGTGGCGAGGTTCGCGACGCGGTACTGCCACTCGGCCGGCTGCCCCAGGGTGCCGGTTGCCGGCGGCGCGACCTGCGTCACCTGCAAGTCGGCGGGCGGCGTGAGGTTGACCTGCAGCGGGGTGACGGAGGCCCACACGTTGTTGTCCTCGCCGCCGCGTTCGGCCACGCGATCGTTCGAATCGGTCCAGACCAACACGTAGTATGGCCCCGAGATGCCCGCCGGCAAGCGGGCGGTGATGGCTGGCGCGTAGGAGTCGCCGCTGGCGGCCAGGGAACCCGGGACCAGGAACGAGCCCAACCGCAGATCGGTGTCGCGGTCCAGGTACGGATCACGCGACAGGAAGACGCTGTCATACCAGCCTCCAGCCGGGGACTCGGCGGCAGCGCCGCCCAAGTTGGCGACCGTCCAGCCCACTTGCACATCCTGTCCGGACCAGGCCGTGGCCGCCGGACGCACTTCGGTCACGCGGAGATCGACGGGCGGGGGTAGACTGCAGGCGATCGGCGCCGCCGCCGTGTTATTGTCTTCCGCCTGGAACTCATCGACTTCCCCGCCGCCGCGGCCGGTATCGGTCTTGACGATCAGATAGAAGGAGCCGGTCAGGCCGTCCGGCAGGCCCACCGTCTCGTCCTGCCAATAGAAGCCGCCTGCCGCCACGGGCCGGTCGTGACGGAAAGATGCCAGTTCTCTGTCGCCGTCGTCCAGTACGGCATCCGCTGACAGATAGACCGCATCGGACCAGGAGCCGGCGGGGGTCGCATCCCGGCCCGCGTTGATCACTTTCCAGGCCAGTCGCAGGCTGCCACCCGCCACACCGGTGGGCGGTGCCTGCAGTTCGCTGACTTGCAGGTCGGCGTGGACGCCCGCGACGGCCACAGTCTGTCTGGCCGCCAGCGTGTTATTGTCTTCGGCCAGGTGCTCGAAGACCTGCCGCCGGGCATCCGTCACGACGTAGACGTAGTACGGTCCCTCCAAATCCTGCCGGAGCGTGAACGTCGCGCGGCTGGTATAGCCGGCGCCGGCGGCGAGCGTGCCGTCGTGATCGGCAAGGCCCAATTCGAGATCCGCGGCGGGCGTGAAGTCGGTGTCCGTCGAGAGATAGACGCCGTCCTGCCAATGGGTCTCGGCCGTGGCTTGCAGGCCGCCATTGACGACCGCCCAGTCGACGGTCAGCGTTTCGCCGGCCCGCGCCTGGAGCGGGGCTCGCACGAGGGTCACTTGCAGATCCGGCGCCTGCAGGCTGATGTGGATCGGCGTGGGGCTGAGCAGGAAGTTGTTCGCTTCGCCGAAGTGCTCATAGACAGCATCCCGGTAGTCGGTCACCAGGAAAATGTAATACGTGCCCTCCAGCCGTTCCGGCAACCGCGCCCGCACCGGCCCGGCCGCGTTCGGACCATAGGCGTCGCCCACGGCCAGCGGCCCGGCAGCGTCGAACGCGCCGAACAGCTTGTCCGCGGCGGGATCGAACTGCGTATCGGCCGACAGATACACAGCGTCCTTCCACCGCTCCGTCGCGACCTCGGTGCCGCCGTTCGACACGCGGTAGCTGAGATTGATGACTTCGCCCGCCACGCCGCCGGCCGGGGTCGTCACCGACTGGACCCGCAAGTCCGGGGCTTGGTCGACGATGGCGACGGACTGCCGGGCGATGTTGTTGGCCAGCCGTCCCTGTTCGTAGAGCTGGCGGTCCACGTCGGTGACGAGGAACAGGAAGTACGTCCCGTCGATCCGGTCTGGCACTGTCACCTGGACGCCGCCGCCGGCGGGACCGTAGGGATCACCGACAGCCAGCGCGGCCGTGCGTTCGACCTTGCCGAGCAGTGTGTCACACTGCGGGTCCCAGGTATCGTCGGACGAGAGATAAACGGCGTCCCACCAATTCGGCGCCGCGTCGCGCGTGCCGACGTTCCGCACCGACCAATTCAGGTCCAAGGTCTGTCCGGCCACCGCATTGGCAGGAGCCGTGAAAGACTCGGCCGCCAAGTCCGGCGCCAAGTCGGCGACGGCGATCGATGGCCCTAGCGGCTGGACGTTGTTGTTCTCCCCGCCCAGCTCGAACAATTCCTGACGGGCGTCCAGGACTACGAACAGATAAGACGTCCCGGCAATCCGCGACGGCAGCGTCACGGTCTCGGACCGGTCATACGTGCCCTGCGCGGCGAGCCCGCCGGTGTGCGCGAATTCCTGCAAACACGTCGCGGTGGCTGGGTCCAACGCCGGACTCGGCGAGAGATAGACCGCATCCGTCCACTGCCCGACGGCCGTGGCGTCCAGGCCGCCGTTGAGGACCGACCAGGCGACCGCGATCGTCTCACCGGCCACGCCTGCGGCCGGGCCTTGAGCGGCCGTGACCTGCAGATCGGAGACGCTCCGCTGGACCGTGACCGGAGCGGCGGAGACGCGGAGATTATTCGTTTCGTCGCTCTCCGGCACGGTTTCGCCCACGTCGGTCTTGAGCAGCACGTAGTAGCTGCCGGGAAGCAGATCGCCGGGCAGCGTCCAGGCCGTGCTGACGTCATAGCTGCCGCCGGCGTACACCAGGCCGGGATTCGGGCGGAAGCCGAGCAGCCGGTCGTGCTCGTCCAGTACGTTGTCAGCCGAGAGGTAAACATGGTCGTTCCAGGTGACGCCCCACGTGTCTCCGGTGCCTCGGTTTTCGATCCGCCAGCCGACGGTCAGCGGCTGCCCCACTAGGCCCGTCGCCGGTACGTCCAGCGACGCGGGAACCAAGTCCGGCAGGGCATACTCGAGCCGGACCAGCGCCGTGCCGTAGCTCCGCCCAACCGTGCTTTGCCCGAAACCGGCGTCAGCGCCCCAGTGCGTATCCGGCAGCACCATCAGGTAGTAGTCGCCCGGCTCCCAGGCCGGGACTGCCTGTTCGGTGGCGCCGGTCAGGGTGTAACTCTGGCCCGGCCGGAGCGGCAGATCCCAAAAGAAGGTGTGCGAACCCAGCCAGTAGTCCTGGTCGGCCTGGTACACCGGATCGCGCGACAGGGCCAAGCCGTCGTCCCAACTGCGGTCGAAGTTCCAGCCGGTGGTGATCGTCGTTCCGCCCGTGTTCGTGACCGTCCAGGTGAACGTCGGCTCCCCGCCCGGTGCGAGGGGACCGGAGACCAGGATGTTCGTGACCGTCAGGAAGGCCGGCAACGGCGCAATCACGGCGGCGGTCGTGGCCGAGGCCGCTGCATTGTTCTGCTCTCCGTCGAATTCTTGGACTTGGTTCCTCGCGTCGGTTACGACCAGCACGTAGTAGTCGCCGTGCGGCGTCGTGTTCGGAATCGGGATCTGGACCGTCTGCGAGTACGACTCGCCGGAGCCCAGGAAATCCGGGTTCGGGACTTCGGCCAGTTTCGTGTCCGCGGCATCGAACACGGCATCGGCCGACAGATAGATCGCGTCGAACCAGCGGGGCGACGTGGTGGCCCCGCGGCCGCCGTTGAGCACGGTCCAGGTGATCGCGGCCGACTCGCCGGCGCTCAGCGTAACCGGCGTCTGCACGCTCGTTACACGCAGGTCGGGATAGGGCCGCGTGGTCACGTACAACGGCGGTGAAGCCACGCGGCCGTTGTTCCCCGTTTCCGTCTCGTCCAGTTCGCTCAGGCCATTGGTCTGAATCACGACCCACTGGTCGCCGCGGACGTCGGCGGGCACGTTGACGGTGGCAATCCGCACGTAGGACTCGCCCGGTCCCAGCAGCTGGCTGAAGCTCAGCCGCGCGAGCTCCACGTCGTTCCCCGGTTGGCCGTCGGCGGACAGGAACAGGAGGTCGGTCCAGGTTCCCGTCGCGGCGCCACGGCCGAGATTGGTCACGGTCCACTGGATATCAATCGGCTGTCCCGGTTGGGCTTCCAGCGGCACGACGCTGCCGGTCACCACCAGATCGGCCAACTGCTGTTCGAAGTCGAACGCGTACCGGTCGTCCGGGATCTCGCCGCCAATGCGATCCGCGTCTTGGTCCAGGAGGTTTCCGGCGACGTCGGTCAGCGCCGGCGCCAGGCTGACGTGGTAGGTACCGTCGGCCGCTGTCGGCGGGATCGTGACGCAGAAGCGGTTGCCGGCCAACGCGGTGATCAGAGTGGCCTGCCGGCTTCCCTCGGGTCCGGTGACGGTCACCAAGTTCGGCGTGAAGGTGGCGGCCGCAAGGTCCTCGTTGAACGTCACTTCGAAGCTGCGCACGGCCACATGCTGGACGCCCGCCAGAGAGTGCCCGGTCGCGCGTGGCCCGGTGAGGTCGATGGCAACGGTGGCCGGATACTGATCATGCGGCTCGGCCTTTTGTCCGTCCTGGTCCTGGTCCATCCAGTTGCCGACCAGGTCCTGCACGCCCGGCCCAAACGTGAAGCGGTATAGGCCCTCGGCGGATTGGGCTGGAAAGACGAGGCGGAACGTGCGCGGGTCCAGTTGGTCCAGGCGGGTCGGTGTCAGCAATCCGGCCGGACCGGCGGCGGTGACGTCGGCCAGCGTGAACGAGGCCGCGTCGATCGCTTCGCTGAACGTCACGTCCAGGTGGTCGAGTGGTCCTCGCAGCGGCAAGCGGGGCGTTGCGCCCGTGATGCGGGGGCCGGTCGCGTCGAGCAGCGTGAACGCGGCATCGTACCGGTCGTCCGTGGCCTCGCCCAAGATCCCGTCGCGGTCCTGGTCCAGCAGCATGCCGCGTACGCTCTCGAGGTTGGGGCCGACATAGACATGGTAAGTCCCATACGCCGTCTGCTGAGGGAACTCAAGCACGAACTCGGTGTCGGACGCCCGCCGAACCGAAACCCCCACGAGGCCGGCGGGACTTTCCAGGCGCACGTCCGCCGCCGTGAAGGTCGCCGCCGAGATCGCTTCGCTGAAGGTCAAGGTGACTGCGGACACTGGCTGCATCTGATCGCCGCTGGGCTGATGGCTGAGCACCCGCGGGCCGGCCAGAATCTCGAAATTGGCGGCGTACCGGTCGTCGGGAGTCTCCCCGGCAATCAAGTCGCCGTCCTGGTCCAGCGGAATTCCGCCGGTGCTGAGAATGCTGGGACCAAGCACCAGTTGGTACAGGCCGGGCGTGATTTGCTGGGCGAAACTCAACTCCAGCGTATCGCCGTCGAGCCAGCGGAAGTCGGTCACGGCCGGCGTTCCGGCCGGGCCGGTGAAGCTGACAAGATCGTCATTCCAAGCGAAGCTTTGCGGATCCATGGCGACGCTGAAATCGAATTGGACGGCCGTCACGGGTCCGCCGACGGTGCCGGCCGGCCGCGATTGCAGGACCCGCGGCGGCTGCGCGATGCCGAACGTCGCGTGGTATTGGTCATCCGGCGATTCGCCCGGCACGTGATCCGCGTCCTGGTCCAAGGCGAGGCCATACAGATCACGGACGTCGGGCCCCAGGGTCAGTTGATACAGCCCGGGGGCGGCCTGAGAGGCAAAGCTCAGTTCCAGCGTGGTCTCGTTCAGCCAGGTGTGCCCGGA
>JAPLNJ010000876.1 GCA_026692885.1 Planctomycetota bacterium
GCGTGCGGCCTCGTTCAACCCGGAGCCAACGGCGACGGCGGTTCGGCCCGCGCCGTCGCCGTTGGCTCCGGGTTAAACGAGACACTTATTGATTCGCCGGTCCTAACCTCGTCAATATGCGAACCTGTCCCGCTTTCTTCCCCTCGAAGCTCGATCCTTACCGCGAAGGCTGTCCGCCGGAAAGTGGCTCCGGTTCCAAGGGCCGCCTTGGTCGTCCGGTTGTCGGCTTCAGCCGACACGCTGTCTGCCACCAGCTTCAGCTGGTGGGAACCGCTGCCGAGGCATTTCCAGGAGCCGGCTTCAGCCGGGCTTCTCGATCTGGGTTTGAACCCTTGGCGGGAAACCTGCCGGTTCGCCTGGAGAGATGTCTAAAGACGTGAGGAGAAGTCCGGCTGAAGCCGGCTAAGCTGCGCGAGACCCTCTCGACCCACCAGCTAAAGCTGGTGGCAGACAGGGAGCCGGCTGAGCCGGCTAACTCGAAAACCGGCTGGAGCACGGCATCCCGAAAGGCGGCCCTGGCAGCCCTCACCGCCTGACTCCCTTGATGCACCAATCTTCCCAGGTTAGACTCAGCCCCTGTCGGCGGAAACAGATTTCCTGTCAGTTTATTGATGCGACGGTGCTTACTGTCGCTACGTTGAGATCACGAATACGTCGATCCTGGATGGTGTGCGAGATATGAGCGACTTGTACCGCATCCCCGACTGCGAGAACGCGACGCGAACAGCGGATGTCCTTTTTCTACACGGCCTTGGCGGAGATGCTTTCAAGACTTGGCGACACGGCAAAGACGACTCCACCTCGTGGCCGCACTGGTTGGGCGCGGAGTTCTCCACTGTGGGCGTCTGGTCGCTGGGCTACGCGGCCAGTCCGACGAAGTGGATGCGCCTGGTGGGATGGTTGTTTTCGTGGTTCTCGTCTCGCTGGCGCGACGCGGGCCACAGCATGTCGTTGCCTGACCGCGCCGGACAGGTTCTGGACTTGATGGTGCAACACGGCTTTGGCCAACGGCCAATTCTGCTGATCGGCCACAGCCTCGGTGGCCTGCTCGCGAAGGAAATTCTGCGCACCTCAAAGGATGCGATTGGCTCGCCGAAGGAGCGAATATTTCAGCAGACGCGAGCCGTGCTGTTCCTCGCAACGCCTCACGATGGCGCGTCTCTGGCGTCGATGGCGAATGCTTTCCGCAAAATCTCTCGCGGTACGGTCAGCATGGATGACTTGCGTGCCCACGATCCGCACCTGCGAAACTTGAAGGACTGGTATCGCAATCACGCGAACAACGCCGGCATCGAGACCGCGACCTACTACGAGACACGCGACGTCTGCGGAGTGCGCATCGTGAACGAGTCCTCGATGTCGCCTGAAATCGGACGCAATCCGATCGGTCTGGACGAAGATCATCTGTCGATCGCCAAGCCGCGAAAGCCCGACGCACAGGTCTGCGCCGCCGTGCGCGAATTGTTGCGGAACTATGTCCTCGCAGCGCGGCCGACTCCGAGCCAGCCTAACGTGCTGGCACAAGTCATCACACCGCCTCCGCCAACCGAAGTCGTCGTACGGTTAGACCTCACTTCCGTCACTCGCCAGGACGGCACGAGGTTGCCGCGGCAGTTGCCGCCCCCGGCGGTGGCGACGTTCGTAGGACGTCGTGCGCAGCTGGAAAAGCTCACGGCGCGACTGAAGGCCGGGCAGAACACGGCGGTCAGCGGGGATGCCGGATATGGCAAGACTGCGCTGGCGGCCGAGGCGGTGATGGCGGTCGTGGGGCGAACGGCCGATTCGCTCGCCGTCAGTCCATTCCCGGACGGCGTCGTGTTTCTCGACCTGTATGCGTACCACGGGGAGGCCGAGCCGGTTTGGCACTCGCTCGCCAATACGCTGGCGGGTGTCGCGTTTCACCCGACCAGTCCCGCGCGGGTGCGGGCGTCCGAAGCCTGCCGCCAACGCCGGTTGCTGGTGATCATCGAAGGGGGCGAGGAAGCCGATGGGCGGGACGGACACGCCCAGCTCCGGAACTTGCTCGGCGTCTTGTCGCCGGAGAATCGCTGGCTGCTGCTGACTCGCGACGGCACGCAGGCCCTGCCGGCCGAGACGGTTCGTTTGCGGGACTCACTCGCCCCCGACGAAGCCGCCGCGCTGTTCGATGCGCTGACCGAGGGTCGCGTGGCCGGCCCCGTGCGTCACCGCGTGCTGACGCTGCTGGAAGGGCACCCGCTGGCACTGACCTGGGCCGGCAGTCTGCTGGCTCGCGACGACGAAGAGCCGGCTCGACTGGTCGACGACTGGGAATCGCAGCCGATGCTCCGGTTGAGCGACCCGACGCGGGCCGAACACACGCTGAAATGGCTCTTCGGCCGGAGCATCCGGGGCCTGGACGAGACCGCGCGACAGACGCTGGCGGCGGCCGGCCTGCTCGCCCGCGCGTCGTTCCCCGTCGCGGCCATGGAGCACGTTTTCAGCGTGCTCCCCCCATCCCAACAGCCGGGCCGCGGGATGGCCGGGCACGCTGGAAACGTGCCCCACGTGCGTGAGGCCCTCAAGCAACTGATCAATCGCGGCCTTCTCCGCCGCACCGGCGAGGACGAGCAGCGCGAGTTCACGCACGTCCTCGGCTATCGTTTCGCCCGGAACGAATCGGCGTCCGATGCCGGTCTGCGAAACGGTTTGGCCGGGTGGCTGCACCGGCGTTTGTCCGAATCCCTGGCGGTGGGAGCCAACCCCACCGACCGACTGGCCGACCTGCTGCAACACGCCGCCGCCCTGCTCCGCGCCGATCACGACCAGCAGCTCTGGCTCCCGCTGGCGATCTTCCTGCTCTACGAGGGCCGAGACCGCCTCGTCAGTCTCGGCCGGCTGGACTGGGTGAACGCCGCGCTCGGTGCGGTGAACGATTGGCTCGACCGCTTCCCCGCCGGCAAGTCCGCCGAATCGAAATGGCAACGCGAGCGAGCCGTCTGCTTCAACCGGCTCGGCGATCTGGCGACGGCGCAGGGTGATCTGCCCGAGGCCCAGCGGCTCTTCGGCGAGGCGCACCGGATTACGCAGCGGCTGGCGGCGTCCGACCCGGCCAACGCCGAGTGGCAGCGCGACCGGTCGGTGTTGTTCAACAAGCTCGGCGAGCTGGCGACGGCGCAGGGGAATCTGTCCGAGGCCCAGCGGCTCT
>JAPLNJ010000877.1 GCA_026692885.1 Planctomycetota bacterium
CGGGCGTGATGTCTGCCTCGGCGAACCCGGCCTTCATCACCGGCTCGTCCGCCTGCAAGGGCCGGCCGAGCCAGGCACATGCCAATTCCCCGATCACCAGGCAAATTGCCGTCTGCAGAAGCCTCATCACGTTCGGTCTCCGTATGTTCTTCGAAGGGTGCTCTTGTTGGACCACATGGTGCTGTTCATGGGGTATCCTCACCTGCTAATACTCGCCGTACGTGGTTCGGGCCCAATTTTGTCAAAGGGAATGGGCTTGAATCCGGGGAGACGCTTGAACACCTCGGCGTCCGGACGGAGTAGGAAGTTTCCGTTGACGGCATCAATGAAGCTGGGATCGCCATCAGTCGCCCATATCTCATCCGGGGCGTACTTCCAGTTGCCACTATGCACCTGCTCGCAGCGCACCAACACGTTGTTCTTCGCGTGGTTGACTCGCACTTGACCGGGCTGCGGCGTCATGAAGCCGGCCAGATCCGGATAGCGGGTGGTGTACGGCGGCTGGGTAATGTCCACCTCCTTCAGCAGTCGCGTCTGCCACTCGCAGCCTTGGCCGCCATCCACCGCCTCTTTCCAGCGTTTGTCGTCCCAAGGTGCCGAGCCGAGCGCCCGCTGGCACTCGATGAAGATGTTGTTCTCGGCGGTGTTGTCATGGCCGCCGTGGGAGAACACTGTCCCGAAACTGCCTCGGCCCGGATGACCGCAGCGGAAGAACACGTTGCCGAACACCGTATCGCCGCCGTCGCCGTCGTCGAAGTAGACCGCGGCTGTGCCGTGGCCCATCGGACTGCCGATGTCGCGCCAGAAGTTGTAGC
This sequence comes from Planctomycetota bacterium, assembly GCA_026692885.1. Next base: position 816 of record JAPLNJ010000877.1, read on the forward strand.
GGATTACGTTGCCGCGGCAGGAAGGATTGCGGCCCTTGTAGAGGGCGGCGGCATCGTCGGACGCGGTGCAGACATCACGCACCAGGTTGTATTCAAACACGTGGTCGTTGCCGTTGATCCCGACGGCCATGTGCGGTGCGTCGTGCAGGAGGTTGTGAGCGGCGCGATTGCCCACGCCGCCGAGCGTAATGCCGCTGGCATACGTGAGCTGGTGCTGCGAGAAACGCCAGATGCGATTGTTCACGGCCTCGTGGCCGGCCGCGGTAAGCGTCTTGCGGTCGCCACCTTCCAGCACCAGACCGCCCGTGCCGGTATCGTGGATGTCGCAGTCCTTGATGCGATGTGCCAGGCCGCCGGTGATGCGAACGCCAAGCTGGCGGATATTGCGGACGTGACACGTCTCGATCCGATTGTTGCGGCCACCGGACACCTCGATGCCGTCGCCGAGGGATGCTTCCACGATAAACCCGCGCAGCGTCACGTGCGCGGCATCCTTCAGCGAGACCACCGGCCCGTTCAATGTGGAGAGCACGATCCGGACACCGGTCATTTCGGCCGGCGGCCAGAAATAGAGCCGGCCGGAAACGCGGTCCACGTAGAACTCGCCCGGTTGGTCCAACTCCTCCAGCAGATTCAGCGCACGGTATCGTCGCGGTGCTGGGTTGCCTTGTTTGATGCCATAGACGGTTGGCCGCGCCAGCGTGATCTGGCGTTTGTCACCATCAATCGATTGGACTTTGATGGTTTCTTCGTACCAGTCGAAACACCAGTAGCCCAGCAGCCAGACACCAGCCTCGACATTCCAGCGAGTCGGCCGATCGCCGCTGTATTCGAAGGTGCCGGGCCGGGGTGACGTGTCGCCGTCACGTGGCACGGAACCCGCCTCGACGATCTTGGCGATCGTCGCCCAGCCTTCATTCGGCCAGCGGGCGGGTGTCATACGCTGGTCGTTGAAAAACAGTTCCGGCACGGTCGGCGCGCCGCGGAAGCTGTCGGGATAGCTGCCCAACTCCTTGACGCCGATCGATCGCAGGTCGGCCTGCACGACCTTGCCGCGTGCCGCAGGATCGAGGCGTGCCGATATTCTTTCGTCGGTGACGGGCTGAAAGGCGTCGGCGGGCAGGGCCACCCCGCCGCACAGTCGGACCTCCTCGCCCGCTGCCGCCTGCCAGACGATGGGCGAGGCTTCCGTCCCGGAGTCCTGCGATCCCAGGACCAGGCTCGTGCCGATGCGGTAGGTGCCACCGTGCACGAGGACGGCGACCGGCTGGGCAAGCGGTCCGGTTTGCTTTAGCTTGCGAATCTCGTCGCGGACCCGCTCCAGTGTAGCGAATGGTTGAGTCTTGGTGCCGGGATTCGCGTCGTTGCCCGCTGTGGCGACATAGAATTCTGCCGCAGGGAGTCCCTGCGAAGCGACCGCCAGAACGGCCGCAAGGAATTGGGCAAATCGGTTCATGGTTCCACCCCATTTCTGTTTTAGTGTGTCCAGATCGCCTGGTCCGTTCCCGGTGAACCGCGAACGAACCGCGTCCTGTTTGAGCATCCTTCCAAGCGGTCGCGGCGGAACAACAATGCCCGCCACTGCGAACAGTGTAACCTGCGTGGCGAGCACTCGGCCACAAGAGGTGGCCGAAGCGACAGTCACGAAGTCGGCCGCTCCCACGGTGCTCCAATAGGGCCGCGGGCTCGGCCCAGGAGGGCGTGGGCGTGCCACCACCATCGCCCAGGCTGCGATATCCGCGTCCACGATCAGCCGACAGACCGCAACCTTGAGCGGCTGGCAACCATCTCTTCAAACATGAGCCGCACGTCCACCACGCTGGCACGCAGCTGGCGGACCGATTTCGCACCCTTCCGGTGTTTACGGCCGTTCGCTGCGACCTTCGCTTTGCCCTCCGGTGTCCGTGGACCCGTCGACCACCGCCACGGTTGGTTCTTGATCGCGCTCTGCCGTAGCCGCTCGCGGCCGGCCACCGTCAACGGGCCCCGCTTCAACCGGTTCCGCCGACCGGCCGCCACACGGCGAGGATTCGGGAGCGAGGTTGGCTTGTTGGGCATCTGTGAGCATCCTACTTGGCACTCTGCCGTCGCTGGAAAATAAAGGAACCTGTCCTTGAGAGGCGTTCTGGTCAAGGTAAGCAACCTGCTGATCACCGGCAGCGACATTCTGTTGTTTGATAAACGCCACGGTTCGCTTGGGCAACAGCGGCTGCCGGTATTGGCGTAATGCCAGAGCCAGCCGCCGAAACTCGCCTGTCAACCGCACGGCGGCCGTGGAGTAGACCTTCGCCTCCTCGGCGGTGCGTGACTGCTCCACCTGGACATGCAGCTCGGCAATCCTGTAGTTGGCCAAGGCCAGCTGCTCCAGCAACATCCGCTCGATGGGATCGGTTGGATTACCCTTGAATCGAGCTGACATGGTTGGCTGCCTATCTGGTGCTCAAGACAAGTTCCAGCACGACAGTCAGCACGAGCAGTCCGCAAGAAACGTACGCAGCACGACGATCAACCTCGCCACCGTTGTCTCCAAGTCCGAAGTGCGGGCCAAGCCCGTGCCACAGAAACAGCCCAGCCGGGAAGGCGACGAGGCCGAACAGCCACAGCCACCACACAGGGCACAGTTCTCGAAGCATCTCGCCGGTGTCGCCGATGCCCTCGAACGATCCGACGCCCACGTACGCACCGTTGGCAATCAGGCAGAAGCCCGCGAAGAACTTAAACAGGAAGCCCCAACGCGGTCCGGTGAACTTGACGGATGCCAGGAGAACGAGCGGCAGAAGGACACCAGCGACGGGTCCGGCCCACGCGACGAACAGCGGATGCGGATTCACGGACAGATCGGTGCGGGAGATCGTCAGCGGATGAAGAACGACTCTGGCGACCAATCCGCCGCTGGCA
>JAPLNJ010000878.1 GCA_026692885.1 Planctomycetota bacterium
GTTCTCCTGGGAGCGGTTCTTGGCCTACTTGGGTCATTATCCGCTGCCCACGCCGCGCATTGTCCATAACCTGTACACGCTGTCGCCCGTGCGGTGAGCTTACCTGAAGAGCCGGATGTGGGAAATTCACAAGTCCGGTTATGTGTTGGGCGTTGAAGTCGCATTCAACGGTTGTATATTGTGACACTCTTCAGATCGAAATAGTAGAGCAACAGGGAATACAAACCAGACCTACCGTAGGAGACCATATTATGCCTACTCGACAAATTCCCTTCACACCCGTCGTCTATGAACACGCCGCCCGCTTTGTGGGGCGGACGCCGTGGGAAGTCTCACGCGATCCGGAATTGATGTTTGCCGGCCACCGCTTGGCGTACCTGGAGTATCGGCAACAGGTCATCGCCGTCGGCATCGACATATACAACCTGGAGGCCGAGGCCTACGGGGCCAAAGTGGAAGCCGGCACGGCAGACGCCATCCCAGCGATTCACCAGCCGTTGCTGACGTGCTTGGAGGACGGTCTGACTCTGCCGCCGTTTGACCCGCAACGCGACGGGCGAATCGCGATGGTGCTGGCGGTCGGCCAGCGGCTGAAGCGGGAATTCCCGGAGGCCGATGTCCGGATCCCGGTGGCGGGCCCGTTTTCCATCGCCTTTAACCTGCGCGGGATCAACGACCTGTGCCTGGATGTGGCACTCCGTCCCGACGACACGGCCCGCTTCCTCCTGCGTCTGGCCGAGCAGCAAGCCGTCCTGTGCCGGGCCATCGCGGCGGCCGGGTTGGACGTGGCCTTCTTCGAGTCGGCCGCCGCGCCGCCGATCCTGTCGCCGCAGCAATTCCACGAAGTCGAGTTGCCGGCCCTGCGGCGGATCCTGGAACTCGCGGGCGACTGCCTGGGCCACCCTGTGCCGTGCATCATGGGCGGCAACACGTATCCCATCCTGAGCGACATCCTGTCGACGGGCACGAACTATGTCGCCTGCAATGTGGAGACGAACCAGGCGGGCTTTGTGGAAGCGGTTTCGCGCACGCATCCACACGTGAAGATTCGCGTGAACCTCGATCCGGGCGTAGTCACTTGCCATCAGCCAGCGCGGCTGTATCGCGCAATCGACCATGTCCTGGATATCGTCGGCGGTCGCCCCCAGTGCGTGATGGGTACCGGCGCCCTGCCGCTGGAAACACCGCCTGAAAACATGCGGCTGATTCGGGAATACCTTGCCACAGAGGAACCACTGAGCCAAGACAGAAGGAGCAGATGCGATGTCGAAGCACCCCGTAACTCGCCGTAGTTTTCTGGCCGGTGCGGCCGTCCTAGGTCTGCCCCAGTTCATCCCGTCACAGCTCCTGGGACGGGACGGTGGCGTGGCGCCATCGAACCGCATCACCCTGGCCGTGATCGGTTTGGGCGGCAGAAACACGAGCAACCTGGGACACTTTCTGGCGCAGCAGGACGTGCAGTGCCTGGCCGTCTGCGATTGCTTTGCCGACCGGCGGCAGCGGGGCAAGGAACTGGTGGACCAGCACTACGGCAACCGGGACTGTGTCGCGACCCGGTTGCACGAGGAGCTGTTCGCTCGTCCCGACATCGCGGCCGTGTTGATCGGCACCGGCGACCGCTGGCATGCGGTGTTGTCGATGTTGGCCGCGCGGGCCGGCAAGGACGTCTATTGCGAAAAACCTTCGACGCTGACGATTGCCGAAGGACGCACCCTGGTCGAGACGACGCAGCGGTACGGCACGATCTGGCAGTGTGGCACGCAGCGGCGTTCGAACGTTTCGTACCGGTTCGTCGTGGAAGCCGTCCGTAAGGGTTGGATCGGTCAGCTGCACACAATCACCGCGTCCTTGGGAGGCTGGGGTGGCAATGGCGTCGCCAAGTCCGAGCCGCCGCCCGAGCCGAACGTCTTCGATTACGATCGCTGGCTGGGGCAGGCGCCCTGGGCGCCGTACTCGGCGGTTCGCGTGCAACTGTGGCGCAACCATTGGGATCTGGCGGGCGGCGTGATCGCTGACATGGGAGCGCACTACTTCGACTTCGCCCAATGGGCGCACGACAGCGAGCTCTCCGGCCCCGTCGAGTACGAGGGCACCGGGGTCTGGCCGGGCGAGGGCTTCGCCAACGTGCCGTTCCGTGTCGACCTGCAAGCCCGCTATGCGGACGGTGTGCGTCTGGTGGTGAATTGCGGGGACAAGGGCGTCCGTTTCGACGGCGACGCGGGCTGGATCCACTTGTCCGACGGCGGCGATATCACGGCCGAGCCGAAATCCATTTTGAGGGAACGGCGGGCCCCGCGCGTCGACTGGGCGTTCATGGGCGACCATGTGCGCAACTTCCTGGACTGCGTCAAGTCGCGCAGGCTCACCGCCAGTCATCCCGAATTGGCCCATCGCGCCCATACCATGATCCATTGCGCGAACCTTTGCCTGCGTTTGGGACGCAAACTGCAGTGGGACCCGCAAGCCGAGCGTTTCGTCAACGACGACGATGCGAACAAGCTGCTAGCGCGCACCATGCGCGTGCCGTGGCAGGTGTGAAGTCGGCCTTGACCGTCTCTACGCGGACACGCGGTGCAGAGCCAAATCGTGGTCCATCGCATCGACCAGTTTGGCCGGGTCCAGAGGCTTGGCGAACCACCGATCGACGCCGCCCGGTCCCACGTCCACCGCCAGTTCGCCGCGCGGCGAGCCACTGACGGCGAAGACCTTCAGCCCCCGGAGCTCCGGGCGCTGACGGATCGAGGACACGGTGCTGGGACCGTCCAAGTGCGGCATGCGCATGTCGAGCAGTACCACGTCGGGCAGCCGTTCTTGCGCCAGGAACTGCATGGCTTCCTGGCCGTTGCCCACGGTGTGGACTTCGTAGCCGCTCATGCGTAGATAACCCGCCAACAACTCACTCTCGTTGGCGTCATCTTCGACCAGCAGCGCCCGCGGTCGCTCGGCGCCGTCGCGGGCCTGCGACGGGCCGCCGATTTGGCCGACGTCGCGATCCAGCTGGCTGAGTTCCCCCAGCGCTTTTTCGATGGTGGATTCGGCCTCGCTGGTCCGGCCCAGCTGCAGTTGCCGTCGGACGATGTGCAACGCCAAGTTGGCCGAATTCAGGCGGTTTCGCAACGCGTGGCGGAGGTCGCGCAACTTCTGCTCCTCGGCGGCCGGCGCCTGCGGACCATGATCGGGCAACTCGTCACGCAGGATCCGCACGTCGCGCGGTGCCTCGACGCCCACGCAGACAGTTTTGCCGGAAACGCGCAGAATCTGAACCGTGATCCCGAGATTGGGAAAAACGATTTTCTCGTTGGGACGCCGGGAGAGAACTAACATGGCTGTGCCTCCTTTCAACACGCATCGCCGCAGCCCGCCTGGGCGGGAGCTTACGACGACGACTCTACCTTGAGTTGACGAACCACTGCCTGGCACCGTGTAGTCGGCAAGTGCCGCAGCCACACGGCCGTCACAGGAACCGCTGGGGCAGACGCTCGACATCGTGTCGTTCGCGTGCAGGAGGCGAAAATGAAGTCCCTTTCGATAGCACCTGCCCAAACTGTACCGCAGTTTCTAAGCCATTCTGTGTTTTCGGTCAAGATCAGTCTGGGACGCCCCTCGTAGTGCTAGCACAATTTCCGACGTAGCTGAACTCGCAAGAGTTCAGGGATTCACGGCAATTCCCTGAACTCTTGCGAGTTCAGCTACGTGTCACCGCCAACCGCGTGCGGTATAACATACCCGTAGGTCGGCCTTTCCAGGCCGATCAGGACGGTCTTGGAAGACCATCCTACATTGAGTTGGGTAAGCTATTTCCTGCCGCTCGCCCTAATGCTTGAAGTGCCGACGGCCGGTGAAGATCATGGGCAGGCCGTATTCTTCGCAGGCGGCGATCACTTCCGGATCCCGCATCGAGCCGCCGGGTTGGATCACGGCCGCGATGCCGGCTGCGGCGGCGCGATGGATCGAGTCGGGGAAGGGGAAGAAGGCGTCGGAGGCCAGGATCGCTCCGGCGGCACGCGGGCCGGCTTTCCGCAGCGCGATGTCGACCGAGTCGACACGGCTCATCTGCCCCGCTCCCACGCCGCACACCGCTTCGTCCTGGCACAACACGATGGCGTTCGACTTCACGAAACGCACCATCGTCCAGCCGAAACGCAGTTCATTCATCAGCGCCGCAGATGGCTGCGCCGTGGTCACGACCTTCCACTCAGTCTCGGACGCGTCGCCGACATCCGCGTCCTGCACCAGAGCGCCTCCTTCGATGAACCGGTAGTGCCGAGCGGCCGGCGGAGCGTCTAGACGGCCGACCTGCATGAGCCGCACGTTATTCTTCCATTTGGGTTTGGTGGTCAGCAGCTCCACGGCCGCCGGTTCGTAATCCGGTGCGACGATCGCCTCCACGAACAGTCCGGGCGTGCACAGCACTTCGGCCGTGGCCGCATCGACGGTCCCGTTGAAGCCCAGCACGGAGCCAAAAGCGCTCACCGGATCGCCATCCAGCGCTTTCTTGGCCGCGCTGCTCAAATTGTCCCCGAGGGCAGCCCCACAGGGATTGTTGTGTTTGACAACCGCGGCGGCGGGCGAGGCGAAGGACCGGACGATGGCCAGCGCGCTGTCCAAGTCCAGTAAGTTGTTGTACGAGAGTTCCTTGCCGTTCACTTGCCGAGCGGTCAGCAGGCTCGGACCGACGGCGCCGACCTGCCGATAGACGGCCGCCTGCTGGTGGGGATTCTCGCCGTAGCGCAGTTCGGCCTTGCGTTGCAGCAGCAAGCTTACACTCGGCGCAAAGGGCTCTTCGTGCAGCTCGCCCATGAAGTAGTCGGCGATGGCCCGATCGTAGACCGCGGTGCGGGCGAATGCTTCGGCGGCCAAACGCCGGCGCAGCCCGGGCGACACCGATCCGTGGTCGATAATCTCTTGGAGCACCGCCGAGTACTGTTCGGGGTTGGTCACGATGGCCACAAAGGCATGGTTCTTCGCGGCCGCCCGCACCAGGCTCGGCCCGCCGATATCGATCTGCTCGATGGCTTCCGCCAGCGTCACCGCGTGGCGGGCGATGGTGGCCTCGAACGGATACAAGTTCACGACCACCACCTCAAAAGGCACGATGCCGTGCTCGGCGATGGCCTGCATGTCCTCCGGCTGATCGTGCCGGCAGAGAATCCCACCGAAGATCTTGGGATGCAACGTTTTCAAGCGACCGTGCATCATTTCCGGAAAACCGGTGTGGGCGGAGATGTCGCGGACTTTCACCCCGGACGTTTCCAGGTGACGCCCGGTCCCGCCGGTGCTGTAGATTTCGACACCCGCATCCGTCAGACCGCGGGCAAAGTCGACCAGGCCAAGCTTGTCGCTGACACTGATGATGGCGCGTTTTACGGGGATATTCATCGGCTGAGTCGCTTCCGTTGAGGTCCGGCCCGTTGCCGGCAGACCCCGGGTGCGGGATCAGGCAACGGGCGCGTAATAAAAGTCAGGCAATTACGCTGCCCATGTTTTTAGCATTGACGGGCCGTTGGTCAAGCGGCCTAACGCTTTCTCGTAGGGTGGGCCAAGGCAGCGCAACATCTCGGTGGGCCTCCGCAACCCGTTCCCGCAGTAATTCACCCTGCGACGACGCAACCACGTTCGGCAAAGCGACCACGGCCCACCTGGAACTGGCGATTTTGGCCCGCCGACCCTGGCCTACGGCTCCAAACTGGCGCAGACAATTTCCCGGTCGTTGCGGGCGAATACGTGCTTGTAGGCATACGCCGGATGGGACCAGCACACGCCGCCGCGCTGCTCCAATTGCTCGGTCGTCGGTTCAAGCAGCTTCGTGCGGCTGATTTCGTGGAAGCCCTGAGGCGACAGCGTGGCGATAATCAACTGGCCCCGCTCGTTGAACAGCCACGTCCGGTCGCCGTTGCGGACGATATGAATCGTGCCCCAACGGACGTTCGGCACGGCGGTCAGATCCTCCCAGATACGATCGCCCGTGCGGGCATCCAGGCAGCGCAACTCGCCGTAGCTGTCCACGCCGTAGACGTAATCTCCTTGCAGGTAGGGTGTGCTGATCATCGCGTGCAGGCTGTCCGTCTTCCGCTCGCTGGCTCCCTGCCGGCGCCAGATCTTCTCCACCCGCGGCTCATCCTGGAACAACTTGAGCATTAGCGCGCCGTCATAGAAAGCGGTCACAAACAGCCGGTCGCCATCGATTGCCGGAGTCGGCACGTTGATCACCATCTTGGCCGGCGGGAAGGGATACTTCCAGATGACTTCGCCCGTCGCCGGGTTCAGGCCCGCAACGTTAGCGCCGGTCCAGCAGACCAAGACTCGCTGGCCGGCTTGTTGGATGATGATCGGCGCCGAGTACGAGGCGGGATCGTCCAAGGACCGCCATCGCTCGGCCCCAGTCTGCTTGTCCAAGGCCACCAAGCACGCACCGTCGGCGGCACCGATCTGGACGATCACCCGATCGCCGTCGACCAGCGGAGCGGCCGCGATGCCCCAGATCGGCACGCGGACCGAGTAGTCCACGCCCGGCTCTTTTTTCCACAGCACGGTGCCCTTGGCGGCATCCAGGCAGTGCAGATGGCCCATCGTACCGAGGGCGTAGATGCGGCCGTCGTCGATCGACACGGCGGCCCGCGGTCCCGCGGTGTAGCCCACGGAGTTATAGGGACAGGCATACGCGAACGTCCAGAGCTTTTTGCCCGTCTGCCAGTCCAGACAATGGACCCGTTCGATTTGGTCCGGTTCCGTTTGCCGGTCGGTCACGTAGACGCGGCCTTCCGCGACGGTCGGACCGTTGTAGCCGCTACCGATCGGCTCCCGCCAGCGGAGCTTGAGTTCCGGCCCGGCGAACTTGTCGACCAGTCCGGTTTCCCGCCAGACCCCATCGCGGGTCGGCCCGCGCCACTGCGGCCACTCGTCGCCGCGGAGGGAGCCGGTCCAGGCAGCACTTGCTGCCAACAGACCCGCGGCGATCAGAACGAGGCACGTCTTGCGATTCATATTGCGTCTCCCGGTGGTGGTGTTTGTCCAAGCATAAGGTTGTAGGCCGGCCGTGCCGGTCTGACAACTAGACCGCTCGCGGATGGTGTCGTGATCGGCTCCGAGAAGCTCCCGACGTAAGTCGGCGGGAGTGTTCCCGCCCTGTGCCGAACCCGGAGCCCCATATCCGACCGGCCCGACTCGCCGGCTGCCCGCCGCCGGAGGCGGCGGGCAGCCGGCGAGTCGGGAGAACTTGGTGAGACGCCGCGGTGTTAGGAGTTGGCGGGACTGCTCTCAAGCTCGTT
>JAPLNJ010000879.1 GCA_026692885.1 Planctomycetota bacterium
TAGAGGTGGGAGGGGGCCGCTGTTAGTGACCAAACCCCTTTTTCCACTGGGGCAAGCCCAGTGGGGAAAGTGGCGGAATGACAACGACTTATGCTTAACCTCGTACCATTCGGGGCAAGCCCGGATGGGGACCCGACCTGCCACACTGGAACAAAAGCCGGACCAGATCTCACCATGGCAAGGACTCTTTGGGATACAATTTTGCGCAGCCCAGCCCCGGGGTCATCACGTCCGGCGGCAGTGCGCCGGGCTGCATCGGTTCTTCCAACGGCGGCGAGTGCTTCCAAGGGGTGCTGGATGAGTTGCGGATCTACGCGGACGCCCTGACCGCCGACGACATCGCCCGCCTCTACGACAACGGCCTGCAAGCGGTGGCCCAGATGACCGAAACCGTGGCGGCCGGCGAACCGCAGATCGACCCGCCGCTGATCGCCCATTGGACGTTCAACGAGCGCGGCGGAGCAGCTATCATGCGGGACAGCGCGGGCACTCCCCCGTTGGAAATCGCGGCCCAAGGCATACGCCGCAACCCAAGCCACCGGCGGCTAGCGCCTTGCCGCTCACAACCCAAGCCACCGGCGGCTAGCGCCTTGCCGCTCACAACCCACAATCTTCCGGAAGGCCAGAATCTACACGACGTACCCCAGCCAAGTCGGCGTGCGGAACCCGAAACTCGCCGGCTACGACACGCTGGCGACCTGGCGTGAGGTCACACGACAGCTGGGCACGCGGTTGTGGATCTACATCAACGTCATCGACGAACCGTACCTGATCGACCAGCACCCGGACTGGCAGCGGGTGGATGGGAAGGGCACCAAGTCACTCGGTAGACTTGACGGGCATGCCCTAGGGGAGTCATGCTTCTGGGCGGCGGTCACGCCGCCTCGTGGCCAGAATTCGCTCACACAGCAGGAGACTTGCGATGGCTATCAAGTTTGCTTTCATGGTTGGTTGGTTCGCCGTTCTGGATGGCATCCTGGGGATGCCCGGCAGCGCGGCGGAGTTGTCTATCGACCTGTCGGCCACGGGTGCGGCCAAGCAATGGACCTGCCTGGAGGAAACGGCGACCATCCAGGGCGGCGAGTTGGTGCTGGACGGCCGTCAGCAGATGTCGCGCGCCGTCTTCCTGCCGCTGGAGTGGGCCGACGTTACGCTGCGGGCCAAGTTCTTCGTGGAACCGGCTGAGCAGGGCGTGTTGGCCTGCGGTTTCGTGGTGCGAGCACAAGACGCCGAACACTCTTACTACGTCCACTTCGACCGCGGCCAAGCAATTCTGGTGCGTGCCGACCCGAGCCAGTCATGGAACGAAATCAAACGAGCGGGAGGCTTGCATAAGCCGGCCGGCGCGTGGCACACAGGGGAACTGCAGGCCTGTGGTGATACACTGCGGGTATCGCTGAATGGCCAGATTCTCTATGAGGCCAAGGACGCGCTGCTAGGCCGCGGCCGAATTGGCTTCTACGCCAACCAAGGCCGAGCGCATGTGAAGGAGATCACGGTCACCGGTACGTCCTCCCCGGCGCCGGGCAAGTTCGTCGTGCCGCCAGCCATGTTTGCCTATGTTTGCCGGGACGCCGGAGCCGGCGGCTACGAAGCGTTTCCCGATGTCTGCCGCTTGAGCGACGGTCGCCTGATGGTCGTCTTCTACGCGGGCTACGGTCACGTGGCGATGCCGAATGAACAGTTACCCAAGGGTGGCCGCATCTGCTACTGCACGTCCACCGACGAAGGCCACACCTGGAGTCCCGCGGAAATTCTCTACGATAGCCCGGACGACGATCGCGATCCGTCCATCGTGCAACTGAAGAACGGCCAACTCATCTGCAATTTCTTCTCGCTACGCAAGGCCACCGAGCCGGGTAAACCCTGGACCGGGCTGGGCACTTGGCTGGTCACCTCCGAGGACCTCGGCAAGACGTGGTCGGTGCCGCGGCAGGTCTCCGCCTCCTATTATTGCAGCTCCCCGATTCGCGAACTGTCGGACGGCCGGTTGATTCTGGGGCTGTACCGCGAGTTGCCGAATACGAGTGCGGGTGCCGTGGGCATCAGTGATGACGGTGGCACCATGTGGAAGATCGTGGACATCGATAACGGCGGTATCCGGCTGGATGCGGAAACGGATGTGATCGAACTGGCGGATGGGACGTTGTACGCCGCCCAGCGGCCACACATGAGTGCGGCCGTCTCCAAGGATCGCGGCAACACCTGGAGCGTCTCGCAACCGATCGGTTTCCCAGGGCACTGCCCGTATTTCCTCCGCACGCGCGACAACGTCATCCTGCTGGCCCATCGTGTGCCAGCGACCAGCCTGCACTACAGCCTGGATGAGTGCCGGACGTGGAGCCAGAACGTACTGGTGGACAGCGTCGGCGGGGCTTACCCGTCGATGGTCAATCTCAAAGATGGCACCGTCCTGATCGTGTATTACGAAGAGGGGACCGGCTCGAGTATCCGCTGCAAACGTTTCCGCGCCACGCAAGCCGGCATCGAATGGCTGCTGCCATAAACCGAACCGGGCGATGGAAATCCGAACTATCACGCCGAGGGCGACATCCCGGAACGCTGCGACGTGCCCAACGCGGCCCTCACCGTGAAGGCCACTTTGGCGGCCGTGCTGACACTCGATCAAGAGCAATAGGCCCCCAGCGACTGCTGGCTTGGAAGTTGCGAGTAGCAGAATTCGCCAGAATTCTGGCCGTTTCGCAGTGCGGCAGTTACCCCGCTTCCGACCGAAATCTGGCGATTTCGGCTACTTTTCGTCGAAGCCTCGACCGTAGGTGGTTGGGCTCCTCGCCGCCCTCTGGATCGGCGTCGGCCCCCTGAGTGCGCTGGCCCTGATGGACACCGCCAGCGAGAAGCCTGCCATTCGTCTGGCGATCGACGCCCCGCAGACCGACCGGCTTTACGGCGTGAGTGCGGTGCGCGTGAAATGATCGATCGTGTGCGGGTTGACTAGCACCAAACGCTATTTTGGCCCTTGCGCGTAAAGAATGAGACTTAACGGTTCAGCA
>JAPLNJ010000880.1 GCA_026692885.1 Planctomycetota bacterium
CCAGCCTGCCGCCTCCGGCGGCAGGCTGGGGAAGGGAGGGGTATTGCTGCGTTCGCGATCTCGCTCACAAGACTCCTTCACCGGCCGCGCAAGGCGGCAGGGGTCGAACTAAGACAGTCGAACTAACAAGCTAGCAGGAAATGACGAATAGGCTTGTATTCGTCAAGCGTTTCTCGTTATACTTACCCTCCGCTCTGCCGCTTCCCGTCAGGTTAGCCGCTGGACCTCTTCGTGTTCGGTCCCGCACGGTAGGCGAGCGGGCCGTCCTGTCCCATTTTTGGAGATCTGCTTTGGGTAAGAAACTGTATGTGGGGAATCTGAGTTACAGCGTCAGCAGCTCGGATCTGGAAAAGATGTTTGGGTCCTTTGGCACGGTCGAAAGTGCCCAAGTGATCGCGGATCGCGAGAGCGGCCGCAGCAAGGGGTTTGGTTTCGTGGAGATGAGCAAGGACGAGGACGCTCAGGCGGCCATCCGGGGATTGAACGGCCAGGACCAGGACGGTCGACCGTTGACGGTGAATGAGGCGCGCCCCCGCGAAGAACGTAGCGGTGGTGGCGGCGGCGGCGGTCACCGGGGCGGTGGCGGTGGCGGTGGTGGCGGCTACGGCGGCGGTGGTGGTGGCCGCGGCGGACGTAGCGGCGGTGGCGGCGGCGGCGGCGGTGGGCGTTACTAAGACCCCGCTCCGCATTCTGCGGCTGCTGGCCCGTACATCCTGAACTGACAAGCTGAATTCTGCGACAGACTTCCGAGGTCCTGAGGACTTCGGAAGTCTGTTTGTTTTTTGTTCGCTGGAGGTGATGTATGCCGTTGGTCAACCCGCTGAACATGCTGCAGTCTGCGAAGGCCGCTGGATACTGCGTGGGGGCCTTCAACCCTGTGGACTATCTGACCCTCGAAGCGATCGTCGAGGCCGCCGAATCACAGCGCGCCCCGGTGATCGTGCAGACGTCCTCGGCCAGCGTCAAACGCTTCGGGATCCCGACCTTGGTCCGTCTGGCCCAGTTGGTCGCCGATCGGAGTTCGGTCCCCATCGCCTTGCATTTGGACCACGGCACCGACCGCGAGATCATCCGTCAAGCCATTCGGGGCGGCTACACCGCCGTCATGATCGATGGATCCAAGTACCCGTTCGAAGAGAACATCGCCCGCACCCGAGACGTCGTCGAGGAAGCCCACGCGCACGGCGTGGCTGTGGAAGGAGAAATCGGCGTCGTCGCAGGCGTCGAGGACGACATCGTCATTCGCCAGGACGCGGCCATCTACACGACGCCCGAGGAAGCCTTAGAGTTTCAGCGCCGTACCGGGGTCGATTTCTTGGCCGCCGCGATCGGCACTGCCCACGGTTTCTACAAGGTCCAACCGCGACTGGACATCGAGACCCTGCGCAACATCTCCCAAGAAACGGCCTGTCCCATGGTGGTCCATGGCGGTACCGGACTGCCGTTCGACGTGGTGCGTGAATTGGTTCGAGCCGGGGCTGCCAAGATGAATGTCTCGACGCAGATCAAGCAGACCTACATCGACGGCCTGTATCAGTACATCGACGCGCATCGGACCGAATACAACCCGCTCAAACTTCTGGACCACGCGCGCCGGGAACTGGTGAAGATGATCGCCGAGTACATGCAGGTGCTGGGAAGCGCGGGGCAGGCGGGGTAGGGTGATAGGGTGAGGGGTGTGGAGGAGAACCGAGCATGAACGAGCATTCCACCGGCCGGTATCCGTGCGATCTGCACTCGCATACGGTGCGTTCCGACGGGAACGATACACCGCAGGAGCTGATCGACCACGCCGCTCATAGCGGACTGCATGCGTTGGGCATCACCGACCACGACATCGGACCGCCACGGCATGTGACCACTGCCGATGGGGCGCAAGTCGACGCCGTCACCTACGCCTCCGAGCGAGGCGTGCGTCTGATCCCTGGTTACGAGTTCTCCTGCGACACACACGTCGACGACGTCCACATCTGCGGCTACCGCCTGGATTGGAATCATCCCGATCTGTTGGCCGAAGTCGCGGCGGCCAAACGCAGCAAGTCCGACGCCTACGCAGCCCTCTGTCGGCGGCTGACCGAACGCGGCCTGCCGGTCGACTGGGAGGCGGACCTTCTGCACTACACGCAGTCCGACGGAACGCCAGCCACGCGGAAGCCGGACGAGGTTCAGCGCAAACACGTCTTCGAAGCGATGGCCGCACGCGGGCACACCCCGACGTGGAGCGAGGCCAAGCTCCTGGTCCGGGACGACCCGAGCCTGAATATCCCACGTCGCAAGATCGACCCGCAGGACGCCATCGCCTTGATTCATCGCTGCGGCGGGATCGCGATCTTGGCCCATCCCTACCTGATCGACGAGGCGGTCGCGGTCCCTGGCCAGCCAACGCAGACTCGGGCCGAGTATATCGACCGACTGATCGATGCTGGCCTGGACGGCATCGAAGCCAGCTACACCTACGACAAGACGACGTACCAAGGCACGCTCACGCCCGACGAGATCGAACAGCAGGTGCGTGCGGCCTACGCGAGGCGAGTCCGGTTCATCAGCGGTGGCTCGGACTATCACGCCGATCACAAGAAAGGTGCTAAGCGGGTACGTCTCCTGGGCGAACGCGGCCTGAGCGTGGCGGAGTTCGAGGCCATCTTTGGGGCATAACTCGGCCTGTGGCCGTCACCACGTAGGTCAGGCTTTCCAGGCTGACGTCAGCCTGGAAAGCCTGACCTACAAGAGACGCGCGCCGTGCGCGCATCATATCGATTGAGACTCTGACGCTGGCAAGTCAAGATAAGGAATCTCCGACCGTGATCAAGCTTAACCAACTCGACAAGCAAACCGTGGCCCGAGCCTTGGATTTCTCCATCCTCCCGAAGGAATCGCAAGAGGCAGAAATCCGTGAAGGGTGTGCCGTCACACGGAAGTACGGCTTCGCCGCCTTCTATACCAGCAGCGCCTACTGGACGCCGGTGGTCAAGCAAGAACTGGCCGATCTGCCCGACGTGGAGATTGGCACCGGCATCGCCTTCCCGTTCGGCGGCGCGCCGGCTGCGGTCAAAGCCTTCGAGACCAAAGACGCGGTCCGCCGCGGCTGCACCGCGGTGGACATGGTGATGAACGTCGGCGCGTTGAAGGACCGCAACTACCAAGCCGTGGCCGAAGAACTTCGCCTGTTCGTTCAGGCGGCCGGATCGGCTGTGACCAAGTGCATCCTGGAAGTGTGTTTCCTGACCGACGCCGAAATCACGGCTGGCAGCCGGCTGGTCGCCGAAGCGGGGATCCAGTACGTGAAGACGTCCTCGGGCCAATTCGAAGGCCCCAGTCTGCAGCAGTTCCTGGTGATGAAAGGGGCCGTCCAAGGCACGCCGGTGAAGCTCAAGGTGGCCGGGATAAAATTCCCGCGGCCGCAGAACGCCTACGCCTTTCTGCTCGCCGGGGCCGACCGCCTCGGCACCCGCGCCGCCCCGGAAATCGTGGACGCCCTCGATTTGATGCGTCAGATCGGACTGGTGCCCTAGAACGGCACGGCGGCTGTAGGGTGGACCAAGGTCGCGTAAGTTGGTGGGCCAGCGCAAGCCGGCCGGCTCGTCCCACACGTGGTGCTCATGAAGCGGGGTTCACCAGCGACCGACGGCCCACCGGAGTAACGGCTTGCTTGACCCACCCTACGAACCACGGAGATCCTCGACCATGCCTCGCTACCTAGCCGGAGTGGATGTCGGCACATCGGGGGCGCGCTGCACCATCTTCGATCTGGAAGGGAAGCTGGTCGCCGCGGCGGCAGGTGAGTACTGTGCCAGCTATCCCAAGCCTGGCTGGGTGGAACAGGACGGACGGCTGCTCCTGGAACAAACTTTGCAGGCCTGTCGGACTGCCGTCGGCCGCTCGGGAGTGGCCCCGGACGAGATCGCCGCCATCGGCTTCTCCGCCCAGCGGTCCGTCACGTGTCCCGTCGACCGGGACGGCCAACTGCTCCGTCCTCAGCTCTCCTGGCAGGATGCGCGGACCGGCGCCGAGGTCGAGGACCTGCGGCGACTGATCGACGCGGACGAGTACTACCAACTCAGCGGCGTGCCGTTGGGGACCACGTGGCTGGTGACCAAACTGCTCTGGCTGCGCAAGCACGAACCGGAGGTCTACCAGCGGACCTGGAAGTTCGTGCAGAACCAGGACTGGGTGCTCAAAGCTTTCGGTGCCGATGACTTCTACACGGACGTCTGCTGCATGGCGTTCTATGGCCTGTGGGACGTCCGCAAGCTGGCCTGGAACGACCGCTTGCTGCGTTTGCTCGATTTGACAGCGGACCGATTCGGCAAACCGACGCCTGCCGGTACTCAGGTCGGGACGCTCAGCCGGACCCTGGCCGAGCGGACCGGTTTCGCGGCGGGTACGCCGATCTGCGTGGGAGCCGGCGACCAGAACTGCAGCGCGGTCGGTATGGGAGCCATCCGTGGCGGCATCGGCACCGTGACATTGGGCACGGCGGGCTTGGCGATTCTGTGCGTCGACCGGCCTGTCGCCGGGTTCGGTGGGATGATGATCACGAATCACGCCGTGCCGGGCAAGTGGGAGGTGGAAGGACTGTCCAATGCCGCCGCCAGCTCCTATCGCTGGTTTCGCGACGTCATCGGCACGCGGGAGTTGGATCTGGAGAGCAGCACAGGCCGCACCGCGTACGAGTACCTGAACGACCTGGCGGCCGCGGCCGAGCCCGGCAGCAAGGGCCTGCTCTACCTGCCGTACTTAGCCACGGCCGCAACGCCGCGTTGGAATCCCGATGCCCGCTCGGCCTTCCTCGGCATGTCGTTCGCGCACGGCCGGGCGGAGTTGACTCGCTCCGTCATGGAAGGTGTCGTGCTGGAGATTCGCGACATCATGCAGGCCTGGCTGCAAGCCGGCATGCAGATCGACGTGCTGCGCATCGGCGGCGGTGCCACCCGCTCGCCACTCTGGAACCAGATCCAGGCCGACGTCTACGGCCGTCCGGTGCAGTTGCTGAAGGTTAACGAATCGACCGGTCTTGGCAGCGCCCTGCTCGGTGGCGTCGGGGCCGGGGTGTTCCACTCGATCGAGGAAGGCGTCGAGGTCATGGTCAAACTCGCCGGCCAGATCGAACCCGACCCGCAGCGGCACGCGCAATACGAGGAGCTGTATCAAGCCTACGTGAAGGCGTACGAGGGCCTGACCGCCAGCGGAGCCTTCGCCGCACTGGCCCGGATCCAAGCGGGCGACACCGCTCGTAATCGGCCTTGACTCCCACTGCTGTGACCATCTTTGGAGCCAGCCAAAGGCTGGAAATACAAGCACGACGCGCAAGCGAGTGGGTCCGTGGCGACCTGGCAAGCGAACATCAGACCCACTCGCTTTCCGGGTAGAATCAGATATGTTGCCATACCAATCCCCCCACAGACCCGGACGTGAAGGTTTCCCTCATCCGGTTCCTCGGTGATCCAAGTGGCGGCACCACTCGGACGCATAACTTTGCTGTCCGCTCGCGCGATCAGATCTGGTGGATGATTCTGGGGCGGGGTAGCGGAAAGCGCTCCAGCAGTTTTTGGAATTTTGGCCAGGGGATTGCGCGGCTTTTATGCCGTCGCCCCAACCAATAACGCCATGCCTGTTTCGCACCTTCCAGCGCCGCTTCCAACGCGCCATAGTTGCAGGTGACTCCCGCATACTGGTAAAAGCCTCGCAGCTTCTGACACAGTTTCAAGTGCTGGTCTTGCAACCGCATATGGCGGTTCTGGCGGCACCATTCCCAATACGACTTCAACGTGCGTTTCAGCCTCTTTTTCGAAGTCTGCTTCTTGATAACCCAGTTTCCTTTTCGCGATCGTGCCCAGTACCAGGTGAATCCGAGAAAGTCGAATGTGCCGTTCCTAGTACCGTGCCCCCCACCGGAGTTCGAGTCCGGCGGTGTGTTCAGTTTCTCTCGCGAGGCGGCCTGTGTCCGTGGCCTCCCAAACTCGATCAGCTTGGTCTTCTCGGGGTGAATGGTCAATCCGTGGTCGGCAAAACGTGTTCGCAACAGTTCCATCAGTTGCTGCGCGTCGGCTTCCAGCTCACAGCCAATCTCCCCGGTTCCTCGTGCTTTCTCTTTGTTCGCTCGGCGGCGAAAGCGCTCCGCCGGCGCCAGGGCACCTTGCTTCGAGCCGCCCTCGTGGCTCGCTCTTGGAGGAGGCGAACGGCCTTCCCAGGTTTCCGAGTTACCCCTGTGAACACATGCCCTGTTCTCAGACCCCGGTGGTGTCCTGGAGGATTGCCACCGGGTGTTGCACCGGGATTTCACTCTCCACGACTACTGCCTTCCGCCACGCGCAGGGCGTCGGCTTTCCCTTCCGGCTGTTCGCCTTCCGGTTATCCTCATGGACCACTAGATTGCACATTTCGGGGTTCGATAGCACAGCCTACGTTCTCGCTACCCCCAGCTCGATACATCCCCTTACGTTTAACCCCCGTCTTGGCGTACACGGGTGGAGAAGCCACAGTACTCGCAGACGTGGCCGGCGCGATTGCGCACCAGTCTCGTCAAAGTCGTCGCGATGTGCTGGCTCATGAGGCTTGTCGCTTCGTCGCCAATTCCGCACGCAACCGCATCAGGGACAACATGTCGACCAATTCTGTCAGAGCCGCCGCCTCGCGTCGCTCGCGCGCCGCAAGCCCGCCCTCACGGTCCTGCCGATCGAGCAGTTCCTGAAGCCGCTGGTGCAGGGCCTGAGGCAGCCGGAACTCCTGCCAGTCCTTGGGCAAATCCAACTCTACCAACACCGAGCGTCGCATGGTCTGTTTCCTAGTTGACTGCGTTTCGAAGGCGGTGGGATCGCAGCCGCCAGCGTGTTTCACAACGCCCCATTATTCCCCGCCGAGCTTGACCCAACAATCGTCCTAGATGAGATCCCGGAGGAGCCAACCTGCACGCGGCGCTGCGGAAAGAGGTCGGGAGTGGCGTGTTCAGTTTGTGCCTGTCAAGGCCAAATGATTTGATCCCGTTTCTATTCCGCGTTTGGGGCAGGGGACGGCTTCCCGGTGGAGGCCGGCGTGATCCACTACTCTTCCGCCCTGAAGGGGCCAAAACAAATCAGCCCAGGGCAGAGCGTCGCGGCGACAGCCGCAGAGCGCCGCCCTGGGTACGGATTCGATTCAGCACGGTAGCCCTGAAAGGGCGAAACAAATCGGTTCATCCCGCACGCATTGTTCGTCCGATGCGGCCAAGGCTTGTTTCGCCCCTTCAGGGCTGGTGTTCTCAATCCGCTCGTAACCCAGGGCGGCGCTACGCGGCTACGCCGCTCCGCTCTGCCCTGGGCTGATTTGTGGCTGCCCCGTT
>JAPLNJ010000881.1 GCA_026692885.1 Planctomycetota bacterium
CAGCGGTGCAGTCGGGCGGCTATCCAGAAGGCGTGGAACGGATGAAGAAGCTCGCGGAAGGCCTTGCGGCCGAGCCGTCCAATGCCAAGCTCGCCGCCTATGTCACGTGGCGTTACCTGACGGCCGACTACGCGCGCAGTCTGATGCAGGCGAACACAGACTATCCCAAGGTCCAAGAGAAATGGATCGGCGATGTGCGCAAATTCGTCGACGACTTCCCGCGGGCCGAAGACACGGCGGAGGCGATGCTGCAGTTGGCCGTGAGCCACGAGTTCGCGGGCAAGGCGGACGACGCGGTCACCTGGTACAGCAAAATCGCCGCCCAGTTCCCCAGCGCAGACGTCGCCAAGAAAGCCGCAGGTGCCAAACGTCGGCTGGAGAGTGTCGGGAAACCGATCGAACTGGAAGGTCCCACGTTGGACGGCACAACGCTATCGTTGAACGCCTACCGCGGACGGGTGGTGTTGATCCAGTATTGGGCGACCTGGTGCGAGCCGTGCAAGCTGGACATGACTGTCGTGAAACAACTGCAGGCCAAGTATGCGAAGCAAGGCTTCGCGGTGATTGGTGTGGACCTGGACGGCGACCGCGCGTTGGCCGACAATTACGTGCGCACCAATCCCGTGCCCTGGAAGCAGATCTACGAACCGGGCGGACTTGATAGCCGGTTGGCGCAGGAATTGGGTATCATCACGCTGCCGACGATGATCCTGGTCGACCGTGAGGGCAAAGTCCTGAACCGCAACATCCACGCAGGCGAACTGGATGACGAACTGGGCAAGCGACTGCAGTAGTCCAGCGGCCTTGATCGGAACTTTGCCCATCGTAACCCGAAGCATCAGCGAGGAAGAGCGGCGTTTTCATCGCTGACGCGTCGGGTTGCGATGATCCGCTGCTAGCGTTTTGCCCAACATTCCGATCAAGGCCTGCCCATCGTAACCCGCCGCGTCAGTAAGGAAAAGAGCGGCGTTTCCTCGTTGACGCTGTAGGTTGCGATGATTCGCTCGCTGCTAGCGTTTTGCGCAACGTTCCGATCAAGGGCTAGTCCAGCTGATTTCTTTCAATTCTGCGAACGCTAGGGGGCCAGTGTCCTCTGTCACGAGACCTTCTTCGTCAGCCTCTTGGCGATGGGACTGACCACCGTGCTGGCCATTCTCCAGGGCCAGGCTGGCTGTCTGGGGCTGCGATCCTTGGCGTGATGTTGGTGGGGGCTACCTTCGACGCGCGTTCATCTCGTCGTGCGCTGGAACGCTGACGCGATCGGGAAGACCAGCAAAATCGAAAAAATCCTACTTCCCGGTGCGACCGGTAACCGACAACTAATACTGGGCAACTTGATCGCCCGCCGACCTTGCGCTGGGGAACCGGAGTAGGGTTACCGCTGTCGCCACACGGACGACAGAAATCGGCTTGGCGGACTTGGCGATGGTGCGGCCCAGTTCACCTACTGGAGGTAGGGAACCGAACTGGACAGATTCCCGGCATTTCTTTGTCCACGCCCCGCGGTGCCTCGGCACAGGAGGGAATCGCCGAGGCGGACCGGGACCAGGGACAAAGATCAGCATGAAGGCAAGGCTTTTTTCAGGGAGGGGACTCATGCGACGGCTAGTTGTTGGATTGGCCATCATCTCTCTTGCCGCGATCGCGCTCTCCTGGGCGCAGGCGGACGATCAAGAGATCGCCAAGGAGATCACGGAGCGACTGAAACAAGAACAAGAAGTCGGTCACCTAAGCGACTTCGATATCAATCTGAAGGTGGCCGACGGAAATGTGTTGCTCAAGGGGCACGTCACGTCTCAGGAACAGCAGAAATTGGCGCTAGAGACGGCCCGCAGCGCCAAAGGCGTCAAACACGTGGTCAGCGACCTACAAATCACTCCTGCCACACCGAGCACAGACGCGGCCAAAACCGCAGCCGACACGTCTGCGGCGGAAGTTCCCGCCGACGGCAGTCCGGTTAGCGACTCGCAGATTGGCGAGCAGCTTTCGGCGGAACTCAAACGCCGGAAAGACGCCGGGGAATTGAAAGGCTTCGGCCTGGGGATTTCCGTGAAGAAGGGGGTGGTCGTACTGCGTGGGCGAGTTTCCAGCGCGGAACAGTTACAGTTGGCGTTGGACGCGGCCAAGCAGACCCCGGGCGTCTGTGACGTGGTCAGCCACGTGGTCGTGGTCGCCGACGTCGCACCTCACGACAACCCGCCGTCGTCCGAGGCTGCACATCTGGTCGCCTCCGGAAAAGAGCGGCGAGATGAGGAGATCAGCCAAGAAATCGCGATAGCGGTCAAGGCCCAGAAGGCCGCCGGCAAACTGAAAGCCTTTGACATCGACCTCGCCGTAGAGAAGGGAGTGGCGACTTATACGGGTCAAGTGCCCACTGCCGAACAGATGAAGTTGGTCGTGGATTTGGCCCGCCAAACGCCCGGCGTTCGCGATGTCGTGAACAAACTGGTAGTCGTGTCTCCCGCCCCGCAGGCGAAGGAGGAGGAGACGGCAGAACCGCAAGCGGTGGCTGCGTCTCCGGCCCAAGCGGCTGCTCCCACGGATGACGATATCGCCCGCCGCATCGCCGCCAGTCTGAAGGAACAGCAGGCTGCGGGAAACCTGAAAGGTTTCGACATTGATGCGGTCGTCGAGAATGGCATCGTGACGTACAGCGGACACGTCGCCAACGCCGCCCAACTCCAGAGGGCGATGAACGTGGCTCGGCAGATGCAGGGGGTGCGGGATGTCGTCAGCCAGCTGGTGCTTCCCGAAGCACCCGCCAAGACAAGGCCTGCGGAGGCTGAGGTAGCACAAGCTGCCCCCAAGGTAACGCCAGCCGCCATCGAGGTAACATTGGCCGACACCAAGGTAGCACAAGCGGCCCCCGAGGAAACGGCCACTCAGCCGATCGTGACATCGGCGAGCTACCACAGCGAGCGATCCGACGCCCCGGCGACGGACTGTGCGGTGGAAGATCAGCGGATTGGCGAAGAGCTGACCGCCGGACTCGATGAAGCCAAACGCACCGGCAATCTGCGTGGTTTCGGGATCAGCGTCCGTGTCGAGCGTAGCAACGTCTGGCTGCAAGGCCGGGTGTCGTCCGCAGAACAGCGACAGCTGGCTGCCGACATCGCTCGTAGCGTCCCGGGGGCGGGCCGGATTACGAACGACCTATCTGTGAGACCAGTCAGCATGGTTGTTCCGACAGCCTACCAAGGCGCCTACGTCGAGTACCCGTCCGCGGCGAATGGCAACGGGCCGGTCCCGGTCCCGGTCCCGGCACCGCGGCCGCTGGGTGCGGTGCAAACCGCAGCCTACCTGGGCGGGGCCGTCGTGGCGGCTCCCTTTATGGCGATCAGCCAGGCAGTCGAAGGCTCTCCGATCCCGGCTCACATGCCGAGTCCGGGGGCCGCTCAAGTCCCGGCTCGGTACGACCACCCGAATCTGCCGGGCTATGCTTGGCCCTCGTACGCCGCGTACCCAAACTACGCTGCGGTCACCTATCCCAAGCAGTACTCACCAACCGCTTGGCCCTACATTGGTCCCTTCTACCCGTATCCCCAGGTTCCGCTGGGATGGCGTAAAGTGACTCTGAAATGGGACGACGGTTGGTGGCAGCTGAACTTTAAGAGCAAGTAAGCTCTAGGGTTAGTCCAGTTCGACGTGAGGACCTCCAGACCTCTGCCGGGTGTCATCCCGGCAGAGGTTTTTTGCTGGACAGACCCTTGAGCACAACTGCTTTTTCCGGATTTACCAGAAAAAGCTGCAGGTTTACCCCAGATTGACACGATATTTATAGTCAGGCACCAGTCGAAACTTCAAGGGCCAAGTCCATGTCGCGCAAGACGTTCTACTTCGCCATTTGCACGTTGTTGGCCTGTGTTAGCCTGAGTAACACGGGATGTGTCCACCTGACCAGCGGTAACTCGCTAGGCATCATGGCGATCCCAATTCCGGTCAGCCCCTACTACCAGAAGCGCCCCGAAGACAAGGCTTGGGAAAAGGAACGCTACGAGAGCGCGCCGATCTTGGGACCGCTCACGGCAGGCGGACCGACCATCGCGCTGGATGAACCCAGTGATGACGAGGTCATGCGGTCCTTTGAACGGGCCCGTCCGACTCAGGGCGGTCTGCCGCTGCTGCACGAGATCCAACGCAACAACGTGCGGATTGTGAAAGAGAAAATTGCCGACTATGTGGATCCGCCGCGCGTCGTACCGTTGATCGGCCCAACCCAGCTGCACCACGCGCACTACAAGTGCACCGTCTACTACAGCGAGACGATTAAGGTGGGCTGGCCGATTCCCCACACCACGCGGGACGAGGACGCAGTCGAAGTCATCTACATCGACCACAACCACTTCCACATGGTGGGCAACGTCGACGCCGGCAGCGCGACGAACTACTAGCCCGGAATATGCATGTAGGGTTGGCCAAGATCGCGCCACATCTGCTGTCAGAGCTGTCAACGGTCGGGGTGGCTGGCGGCTGAGCCTAAGCGAAGCCCCAGTCCCCGATTTCCAGGGTATCGCTGCGATCTGCCCCAGCCACCCTTCTGCTAGCAGTTGGCAACCTTCCGATCAAGGCCCACGACGATGCTTGCCATGGTGCCTGCGAACCGTCCCGTTTCTCGTGTCTTATTGCCACGCCGCCGTCGGACGGCCGCGGCCGTCCTGGCCGGGTTCGGGTGGGCCTGGGCCTACGGCCTGATCGCCACGCACGAACATCTGCTGGA
Source organism: Planctomycetota bacterium (assembly GCA_026692885.1). The sequence continues at coordinate 4,718 of JAPLNJ010000881.1, forward strand.
ACAGTACTACGTTTTCTGTTCCTGGGACCGTCTGTGGGGCTGCATCGGACTGCCGGCTGGGCAGTTGGCACTGACATTCGGCTTGGCGGTCGTCTGGACACTCGTCTGCCTTGAGCGTGCGAACCAAAATGGCCGTGCTTTCCCTCGCCCGCTATGTTGGCTGGCGGCGGCCTATGTGATTCCGCTGCTCGACGTGTTGCGCATCGCAGGGGTGCCTGTCCCGCTGAGCTTCCTCGAACCGTTGGGGTTCATCGCCTTGACCGGTTTCGTGGCGGCCGATCTCGCCCAAGGTTCGCCGAGCCTCGCACGGTTCGCGCCGCGGGTCCACCGGTTCGCTTGGCTGGGACTGGTCTGGTTGCTGACGGTGGCGGCAGGCGTCTGGTGGTACGGACAGGGGCTGGCCGCCTACGACAGCTACTTACTTGGCTATCACGACTTCGGCCATTTTGCTTGGCGTGTGGCAAACACCTGGGAGGGACGCGGATTCCTACAGGAGACGCCCAGCTTGCCGGCCTTCTGGGATCACTTCAATCCAGGCTTGGCACTGCTGGCGCCGCTGTGGGGCTTATGGCCGGATGCCCAGCTGTTCATCTTGCTGCAGGCGATTTGCCTGGCCCTCCCGGCGCCCTTGGTGTTCGGGATAGCACGCGTCTGGGGCGCTCGAGAGTCGGCCTCGGCGGCGTGGTCCGTAAGTTACCTGTTGGTCCCCAGCGTGAGTCAACTGAATTTGAACTTCTCCTACGGCTGGCATCCGGTCAGCATGGCCCTGCCCTTGATCTTCCTGGCCGTGTGGCTGCTCTTGAAGCGGCAGCGGACCGCGGCGTTGGTGGCCATGCTCTTAGCGTGCAGCTTCGAAGAGACTATCGTGGTGGCGATGGCCTGTTTGTGCTTCGCCTTGACGCTGCAGGCCTGGTGGCTGCGGCCGCGGCAGGCAACCCTCCTCGAAACGGCAACGGAGCACGTCTCCGAATTCGTGTTGGCTCAGCGACTGCCGACCTGGGGCTGGTTGACGCTGGGGGCGGCGCTGACCGCGGCGTTTCTCGTGGTTTTCAAAGTCGCTGGATTCGCGCAATTTCAGACCGGGCGATTCTCGAACTTGGGGAATTCCTGCGCCGAGATTGCACTCTCGCCCTGGCTTCGCCCAAGGGACTTCTGGGGACAGATCCTCCGGGTCGAATCGCTCTACTACCTGCTGGCGCTCACCCTGCCGCTTGGGTTTCGCTCGGTGGTTCGCGGCTGGCCGATGTTGCTCGCGGCCGCACTGCCGGTGGGAGTCCTATTGGCGTGGCAACGTCCCGCCGCGACTTGTATTGCCTTTCAGTACGTGACCACACTGATCCCGGTCCTCCTGCTGGCCGCCCTGTCGGGAGCCAGCCGAGGCGACGTGGTTTTGGCACAGAAGACTGACGCCGCCCAACCGGAGCGGCGTCTGTTCGTAGGCGGAATCGCGGCGATCGCCGCCGGCCTTGTGGCGTCGACTTTTTTCGGGGCCCTACCGTGGAGCAGTCCGACGCTCAGCGTCTTGTTGGCTAGGACTTATGTCGCGGAGCACGGTCGCGAGTCGACGTCTTCGCTGGCATCCTCGAAACGCACCGAGACGCCCAATCCTCGGGCGGTGGGCACCGAGGCCAATGCCCTGCTCCAGGAGATCGTGGCCTTGGTCGGTGATCGCGATGCGGCGGTGCTAGCCAGCGGGCGGATTGCCTCCCATCTGCTGAGGGTCCGTCGGCTCGAGTCCGTGGAACAGGGTTACGATCGTTGGCAGGCGTTAGCGTGGGAGGCTGGCGAGGGCAGTGCCGCCGTGGAGGTTTTCGATTGGGTCGTCCTGGACATGCAGGAGGAGTTTCAACAATCCCACCAGAAAATGCAGTTCTGCTTGGATCAGGCGCTGCGCGCGGGATACCAAACGTGGCGTTCTGGGCACGGGATTATGGTGTTGGCACGCGGCAGGACCGGCGCGCGGGAGGCACCAGCCCCCCCGCGATCCGGTTCGGCAACGTCAGTCGGGGGCTGAGGCAACTCCCGGGAAATTTTGTAGGTCAGCCCTTCCAGGCTGGCGCTCGGTTCGCGTCAGGCTGGAAAGCCTGACCTACTTGATTGCGGCCGCAGGCAACATTACGGAGTGCAGAACATGAACAGGGCTGCCAGGTACTGGTTGATGATCGGCGCCGTGCTGGGGTTCCTCGGAGTCGCGTTGGGCGCCTTCGGAGCGCACGGCTTAGAGCGTGTCTTTCACTCCTGGGATCTGAGCCCGGCGGAATACGCGAATCGCATGCAGAACTGGGAAGTCGCCGTCCGCTACCAGATGTACCACGCGCTGGCTTTCCTACCACCGATTGCTGAAGTTATCGGTCAAGAAATGACAAAAGGAAGGCTGCCCAGTGTGACAGCCTTCCTTGCGAATGATGTTTCCCGTGGTCGTCGAGACGGAAGACTCCGTCCGGATGACTACTTGGCGGGAGCCGGATCCAGCGGCACGTCGGCCTTCTTCTCTTCGGCGGGTGCAGCGGGCGCGGCGGGCTCGGTCGCCGGGGCGTCAACCTTCTTGTCGCCTTCGGGTGCGGCGGGCGCGGCCGGATCCATCGCCGGGGCGTCGGCCTTCTTGTCGCCGTCGGCGGGCGCGGCGGGTTCAACCGGCTTGTCGCCAGTTTCCGTCTTGGCATCCGGTGCGGTCACAGAGCTAGGGGCGGGGGGAGCCGGCTTTCCCTTCGGCTTTTCCGGGGCGCAACCGACGAACAACATCGCCAAACCTAACACCAATCCCAGCGTCGCAAAGTTCTTCATCTGATCTCTCCTTGCCTCTAACGAGGCGTTGAAAAAAATGTTCGGACTCACGCATCCAAAGCAGTACTCTGTTCACAATTCCACGGCACCGGCGTGAACAACAGTGCCGCCCGCATCAGCCGCCGATTCACTCGCTCCATCGTGAAACCGCACGTCCGCACGGGCAGAGGCGAGGCTATAGCCTGACAACTTTATACTACATGATCCGGGTCAGACCCGATTTATTCCCGCGGCGAGAAAAAAGAATCCGCGGGCTTCCCCAGAGTGAATAATCCGGGTTGGCGAGTCCTGCCATCGATTTTCTCGGAAGAATGGGGAATAATATGGCGACCGAAGGGATCATGTGAGGGTAAGCGAAGATGGTTGAACAAGCCAGACCGGTAGACTGCGAGCGGTGTGGCCCGCCGATGGCGGACGCGGCAGCTGCGCGACTGGACGTCGCCACCCTGATTACCGTCCACCACCGAGACGTGTACCGGTATGCTTACCGATTGTGCGGCAGGCAGGCGGATGCCGAAGATCTGACGCAGCAAACGTTTCTGGTCGCGCAGCAGCGGTTGCACCAACTCCGCGAGCCGGACAAATCGCTAAGTTGGCTGTTCACGATCGTCCGTAACTGCTATTTGAAGAGCCAATCCAAACGTCGGCCGGTGGCTGCCGCCAGCGTGGAACTGGATGTGGACAGTATCCCGGAGGAGGTTTCGGAGGACGACATCGACCGCCCGCAACTGCAATTGGCGATCGACGAATTGCCCGAAGAATTCAAAATCGTGCTGGTGATGTTCTATTTCGAGGAGTGTTCGTACAAGGAGATCGCGGCCCAGTTAGGGATTTCGATCGGCACCGTGATGAGCCGTCTGGCACGCGCCAAAGGCCGGCTTCGCAAACTGCTGTTGCCCGCGGAAACGGAGGCGGGGCCAGACGCGGCAAAGCGCGCCGATCAGGCGTCCGGGAGCCGATCCGCGTGGGTATCGCCGGAGACTGACCATCGACCGTCCTAGAGCCGGATGATGCAGGTAGAGTACATCAAGCTCGCCCCAGCCCTTGGTGCATCGTCGCCAGCAGCGATTCCCAGCGTGCAACCTTGGCGAACGCCGGTGTGCCAGGTAAATCACTGGCTCGATGCACCCTACGAGAGCAGGATCGCTGTGAATCATCCGGGATAGAGCCGGTCAGGAGCGAAGTATGAACGAGCAAGAACTGCGTGAGGCCATTGACGCTTGCCGGCCAAACAGCGACGACCTGCGTCTGCCGGAGATGTCTGTGCTAGCGGAGGTGTTGGCCCGCGACCCCCGTTGGCAGGTGGTTTTCGCACGCACCCAGCGTTGCGATGCGGCGATTGGTCAAGCGTTCGGGGACGTACCGGTCCCGGCTGGCTTGTGGGAACGGCTGCAGGCGTCCGTTGCGCCACCGGTGCCCGTAGATCCAACGGAGGAGGAGACAGTTTCGAAAGCCACTACCGTGGTCCTCGCGGACCGTGCTGGCCCGGCGAGCGCGCGGCGGTCCCTATTTCGCAGTTGGAGGATTCGGGCGACCGCCTTGGCCACGGTGACTGCCGCTTTGACGCTGTTCCTGATATTTCGTGGGACACCCGGCCGACTCCCGGAGTTGAACGACGACTTCTCGATGGAAGTGATCGGCTGGACCCAACAAGTGCAGCAGGGAGATTGGAGCGAGGAACTGGCAGCGGCCCATCCGCTGGACTATGCCATTCGGGCCGTCCCGCGACGCTGGACTCAACTGACCACTGGGTATGATCGCCGGACGTTGGTGTACGACTTGACGCCACCTGGACGGGACTTCGCTTTCGCCTTCTGCATTCCGGTCCGGGGCCGACCCTGCACGCTGCCGTCACTGCCGCCAGCCATGCCTTTCTCGACGACCGGTGGCATCGCGATGGGCGCTTGGCAGACCCAAGACATGGTGGTTGTCTTGGCGGTACAAGGCGGCCAGAATCGGTATCAGACCTTCATGAATTCGGGTATCCTGATCGGCCTCGGAGGCCTTGATCGGAACGTTGCGCAAAACGCTGGCAGCGGATCATCGTAACCGGAAGCGTCAGCAAGGAAACGCCGCTCTTCCTCGCTGACGCTTCGCGCTTACGGTGCGCAACGTTCCGACGAAGTGCCGTTCTACCGCCCATTGCCACTGCCATTTCCGGAGGCCCTGTATGCAGACCATTCGCGTGTTCGCTCTCCCCCTGTTGCTTGTCGCCAGCTCCCTTTCAGCCGCCGAGTCGGCCAAGACGGTTGCCGATTTCGGCGCGCAAGGCGATGGCCGGGCCGACGATACGGCGGCGGTCGAAAAGGCGGTGGCCTCGGGCGTGGGCGAGGTCCATTTCACGCGCGGCGTGTACCGGCTGACGCGGAGCGTGATCATCGACCTGGATCGCACCGGCCCCATCGCCTTGGTGGGCCAGGGCCCAGCGCAGATCGTGATGGCCGGGGCCGGACCGGCCTTCAAGTTCGTCGGTACTCACGAGGGGACCGCCGATCCGGCCTCGGTCAAGCCGAACGTCTGGGAACGCCAACGCACTCCCACGGTCGACGGTCTGGAAATCGTGGGCGACCATGCGCTGGCCTGCGGCATCGAGGCCACCGGCACTCTGCAGCTGACCGTCACCCGGACCGTGGTTCGCAAGGCGCTGCACGCCGTGCATCTCACCCGACGGAACCGCAATGTGATCATATCCGCTTGCCACTTGTATGAGAACCGCGGCATCGGCGTGTTTTACGACGACGTGAATCTGCATCAGAGCAACATCACCGGCTGCCACATCAGTTACAATCAGGGCGGCGGCGTGGTGTGCCGCGGCGGCGACGTACGCAATGTGCAAATCACCGGCTGTGACATCGAAGCCAACATAGATCGCGAGGGTCCGCCCACGGCCAACGTGCTGGTGGACTGCGCTGGCGGAGCTGCCGGGGCCGCCGAGATAGAAATCAGCGGCTGCACGATCCAGCACTCGCGCGTGCCGGGCGCGGCCAACATCCGCTACCTGGGTGCCGACGCCAAAGACCGCCGCTGGGGGCATCTGACCATCACCGGCAACGTGTTAAGCGACGTGGAGTGGAACATCGAGCTCGTCAAAGCCCGCGACGTGACCATCGTGGGTAATACGCTCTACATGGGTTTTGAAGGCGATCTGCGGGCCGAGCAGTGTTCGAATATCGTGGTGGGGGCGAACGTCTTCGATCGCAGTCCGCACTACGACTACGGCCGTAGTCTGGAAGCCAAAGGGGGCGTCCTCTTTCGCGACTGCCAAGACTGCTCGCTGACCGGCCTGCACATCAATGGCGTGCAAGGCCAGCCGGCCGGACTGGTGTTGGAGAAGTGCCGCCGCTTCCTGGTGGCCAATTGCACGATCCTCGACTGCCAGAACGCCGGCGCATGGTTGGCCGACGTGCGAGACAGCCGGCTCGGCGGTTGCTTGATCCACAGCGATCTGCCGGCCGCAGGCCCTTGGAAGGCGCTACTCGTCCGCGGCGGAAGCAATAACACGTTTGAGGGGCAATAAACCGTTGCTGTGAACATCTTGGAAACCCTCGTTCCCAGGCTCTGCCTGGGAACGCACTGCCTTGCCGGCTCCGCCGGCCTGCTTGCGAGGCGGAGCCTCGCGTCCAGTGGGTTAGGACCGGCACATCAATAAGTGTCGGGTTTTCAAAGTAGTCATCACGCTCCGCCGTGATGACATGTCGTCACGGCGGAGCGTGACGACTACTATACTTGCGACGTTATTGATTCGCCGGTCCTTACGAGGCAGAGCCTCGTAACTAGAGCGAACCTGAGCAGGAGTATCGCCATCCATGCAACGATTCCGTCTTTTGCTGCTGGCCGCCGTAGCGGTGTTGGGATATTCCACGGCCGAAGGTGCCGATTCGGCAGCAACCCCGTCGCGGGTTCTCTGGCAGATCGGCAAGCCTGACAACAACAACGCGGAGTTTGCCTTGGCCCCGGGGGGCTACTCACGGTTTCAGGCCGATGGCTTTTTCGTGGTGGGGCAATCGGACCCGCAACGGGATTGGCCGTACGTTCAACCGGGTCCGACCGACGACTGGGCTGGCCTTCGTCCGCACGCCTTCACGGTGGTCTTCGGTCTGGCGTCGTCGCCGCCGGGAACCTGTCAGCTCAAGCTCGATCTGCTGGACACGCAAAGCCACGCCCCACCGTTGCTGGAAATTCACGTCAACGGCAGCGTCTTTCGGGAGCAGACGCCGCCTGGGGCCGGCGACGCTTCGGTCTACGGCCAGCCCCACCGGGGACGGCGGCACCAGTGCCTGGTCACGTTTCCCGCAAGTCTCCTGACGCAGGGCAACAACCGGATCCGCATCACGACCGCAGCCGGCAGTTGGCTCTTGTACGACTGCGTGACCCTGGAAGGTCCCGGAGGCGTCGAAGCGGCGCCCGTGGCGGCGATGGCCGAGCTGCAGTCGGCGCACGCCTTACCGGGTGAAGTGGATCGCAACGGGGTGCAAGTCCGGCGGATCGTGGCGTCGGTCGTGCGGGCCGGCCCCCCGGCCCGCGCCACCATTACGCTAGACGGTCAGCTGCTGCAAACCGCCCACCATGCCAGCGGCGTTCAAACGGTGGACCTGTTCGTGCCGGCGGTCGATCGCGTCCGGAAGGCCGCCTTGGCGATGACGCTCGAGGGACGGGCGGGCGGCGGAACGGACTTGACCCTGACGCCCGGTGTGCGCGAGATTGTCGTCGTGTTCAAGACCCACTTCGACATCGGCTACACGCAACTGGCCCGGGAGGTGGTCGAGCGCTACCGCACGTCGATGATCGACAAGGCGCTGGAGGTTTGTGAGGCGGCCCAAGGACTGCCACCGGAGCAGCGTTTTGTCTGGACGATTCCGGCCTGGCCCATGCAGCAGATCCTGTGGAATGGCCAGACGCCGGAGCGGCGCAAGCGGATCGAGAAGGCGGTTGGGGAGGGGCTGTTGGTATGGCATGCCCTGCCTTTCACAACGCACACGGAACTGCTGGAACCGGAAGACGTCATTCGCGGCTTGGGGTTTGCCTCGCGGCTGTCGCGAGCGTCGGGGCAGCCCTTGCCGCGCGACGCCAAGATGACCGACGTGGCGTGTCAGGCTTGGCTCCTGCCCACGCTGCTAAGGCACGCCGGCGTGGAGTTCCTGCATCTGGGTTGCAACGCCGGGGTAGCTCCCGCTCAAGTGCCGCTCCTGTTCTGGTGGGAAGGCCCCGACGGCTCGCGGCTTCTGACGATGTACTCCGTCGGCTACGGCACGGGACTCCTGCCGCCGCAAGACTGGCCCCAGCGAACGTGGCTGGCCGTGATTCACACCGGCGACAACCATGGGCCGCCCACGCCCGAGGAAGTGAAGACACTCCTGGACGAAGCCCAGCGAAAACTCCCCGGAATCCACGTGCGGGTCGGGCGCCTGTCCGATTTTGCCGACGCCATCGTGTCCGAGAAACCCGACTTGCCGGTCGTCCGTGGCGATATGACCGATTCCTGGATCCACGGTCTGCTGTCTGATCCCCAGGGGGCCCGCCTTGCGCGCAACACCCGCCCCTTGATTGCCGCCACCGAGGTGCTGAACACGCAGCTTGGATCGTGGGGAGTTGCGGTGCCGGACGCGACCGCCCAGGTTGCCGCTGCCTACGAGCAGAGTCTACTCTATGGCGAGCACACCTGGGGTGGTGCGCTCTATTGGCTTACCCAGTATTCCGGGAACGTTAAGTTCCACTACGGCGACGTGTGGAAGACCGAGCGGGCGGAAGGTCGCTTCCGGCGCTTGGAGGAGTCTTGGGACGAGCATACCGGTTACATCCGATCGGCCCGCGACTTGATCATGCCGGTGCTGCACGGCCAACTCCGGAGTCTGGCCGGGTCGGTCCAGGCGGCAGGCACCCGGATCGTGGTCTACAATCCGCTCCCGTGGCGCCGCGACGGCTTGGTCCGTGTCCCCGACGTCGACCTGCCGATCACGGCCTTGAAGGCGCTGGACGGGGACGGAACCTGCGCGGCCCAGACCAGCGGTCGTGAGCTGGTCTTCGTCGCCCGCGATCTGCCGTCGCTGGGCTATCGGACCTACGTCCCCGCCGATCTGCCGTCCGTGCAACCTTCCCTGCGGGCCGGCTTGTCCCGTTCCGTGCGGCTGGGGCCACAGGTCGACCAGCGGGAGGCCGAATCTCCGGGAGAAGAACCGGGAAGGGTTGCACAAGCCAAATCGGAATCCATCGACGCCGGCCTGATCGAGAGTCCCTTCTTCAAGCTCATCCTCGATCCGGCGCGGGGCACGGTTCGCTCGCTGGTCGAGAAACGATCGGGCCGGGAGCTGATCGACCCGCAGGCCGGCTGGGGGTTCGGGCAGTACGTGTATGAGCGGTTCGACGCGAAGAACATTGCGGCCTTCGTCGACGCGTTCGTCCCGACCAGACCTGAGTGGGCGCTGGTGGAACTCGGCAAGCCCAATCTTCCCACGGCCGACAAGGTCCCCTACGTTGCCGAGTCGCCCGACTCATGGGAGCTGCAGATCGAGCGGTCGCCCGTAGCGGTGGCAGCCGTCTTCCGCGCGAAGCCAACGGCGCGTATTCCGCACCCTGTGACCAGCAAGTTCATCGTGTACGACGGCCTGCCTTGCCTGGATGTCGAAATCACGCTCCACGACAAACCCGCTGATCCTTGGCCGGAGGCCGGCTGGCTTTGCCTGCCTTTTGCCGTCTCGAACCCGCGGTTCCGCCTGGGGCGGCAGAACAGTATTATCGACCCGGCGAGAGACCTCGTGGCGGGCGCAAACCGCCACCTGTTTGGCATCCACAGCGGCCTGGCCGTTCTGAACCCGCAGGATCAGGGCGTGGGCCTTTGCCCGCTGGACCATCCGCTGGTAAGTCTCGACCGGCCCGGCTGCTGGCAGTACTCATTGGACTTTGTGCCACGGAAGCCGATCGTGTTCGTGCAGCTGTTCAACAACCAGTTCACCTCGAACTTCCGGATGTGGAACGAGGGCACGATCTCGTCGCGCGCGCGGATTTGGGCGATCGACCGCTTCGCCCCGGAAGCCGACTTGATCACGCCGTCGCTGGAGGCCCGCCTCCCTCCGATCGCCGCGAAGGCCGCTGCCCTGCCGGGATCGCTGCCGGGATCGCTGCCGCCCCAGCAAGCCGGCCTGGAGCTTTCTCGCAAGGGCGTCCTAGTGACGGCATTTCTTCCCAATCCGGATGGCGCGGGAGTCATTCTGCGCCTCTGGGAGCAGGCCGGCCAAGATGGTGTCTGCACCGTCCAGCTGCCCGCAGCCCTGCGGGGCCACACAGCACGGCTCTGCAACCTCCGCGGTCAACCGAGCGAAGCGCGGATTGTCATCCGCAACGGTCTCCTGGACGTCCCGCTGACCCACTTCGCTCCCACGAGCGTGCTCCTGACGCCGAGCGACTAAGGTGTCAGGACAAAGGAGTCAGGACAAAGAATGTTCACCATCGATCTCACCGGCAAAACGGCCGTCATCACCGGCGCCGGCCAGGGCCTCGGCCGCGCGACCGCGGAAGCCCTGCATCGCGCCGGGGCCAAGGTCGTCATCAACTACTTCGAGGATCCTTCCGGGGCGAATCGCCAGCGGGCGGAGGAGACGGCGGCGGCACTTGGTAATCGCGCCGTCGCGCTCGCCGCCGATGTCCGTGATCCGGCAGCGCTGGAGCTGCTGATGGACGAGGCCATCCGCCGCTTTGGCTCGCTTGAGATCGTCGTGAACAACGCCGGCATCGTCCGCGACAAGACGCTCAAGAAGATGACGCTCGACGACTGGAAGCAGGTCATCGACACGAATCTCACCGGCGTCTTCAACGTGTGCAAAGCGGCCGCCGAGCGGTTGCAAGACGGCGGGCGGATCGTCAGCCTCGCCTCCCTCAGCGCCGCCCTGGGCCTGTTCGGTCAGGCCAATTACGCCGCCGCCAAGTCCGGCGTGGTGGGGCTCACGAAGGTACTCAGCCGCGAGCTGGCCAAGCGGCGCATCACGGCCAACGCCGTCGCCCCGGGCGTCGTGCTCACCGAGATGGGCCAAACGATCCCCGACTCAACCCGCCAGCAGATGCTCGCGAGCATTCCGCTCGGCCGTTTCGGCGAGCCGCGCGAAATTGCCGAGGTCATCGTGTTCCTCTGCTCCGATATGGCCTCCTACATCACCGGCCAGACCATCCATGTGAACGGAGGCTGGTGGTCATGAGCGGTTGCTGGCTGCGTGAAAAACTCTGCACGGCGGAGGCGGCCGTGGCGCTCATCAACGACGGCGTCACCGTCGTCAGCGGCGGCTTCGTCGGCGCAGCTCATCCCGAGGCGCTAACCGCGGCGCTGGAGCGGCGATTCCAGCAGTGTGCACATCCACGCGATCTCACGCTGGTCTACGCCGCCGGCCAAGGTGACGGCAAGACGCGCGGGTTGAACCATCTGGCCCACGCTGGCCTGCTCCGGCGCGTCATCGGCGGCCACTGGGGCCTGGCGCCTCGTCTGAGTGAGTTGGCGCTCGCCAATCAGATCGAAGCCTACAACCTGCCGCAGGGAGTGATCTGCCAGTTGCTGCGTGACATCGCCGCGGGGCGGCCGGGCTGCATCACGCACGTCGGCCTCGGGACGTTTATCGATCCCATCCAGCAGGGTGGGCGACTGAATGCACGCACACCCGCGGGTCTGGTGGAGCGTGTTGAACTCGGTGGCCAGACGTGGCTCTGGTACAAAGCCTTCCCCATTCACGTCGGCCTGATCCGCGCCACCGGGGCCGATCCGCACGGCGGACTGGTGATGGACGACGAGGCCATCATCGGCGAGGTGCTCGCGATCGCTGAAGCCGTGCACAATAGCGGCGGTATCGTGATCGCCCAGGTCGCGCGCCTGCTCGCGTCGCCGGCCTCACCGAAGAACATCCGTGTTCCCGGCATCTTTGTGGACCGCGTCGTCGTCGCTGAGCCGCACGAGCACGAGCAGACTTTCGCTGAGTCGTTCAACCCCTGTTACTGCGAACCCGCCCCGGTCGGTCCGGACTTCGAGCATCAGACGCTGGCGACGGGGGCCGAGCCAATGCCCCTTGACGAGCGGCGCATCATCGCCAGCCGGGTGTGTGACGAACTGACCGATGGCGCCGTGGCGAACCTCGGCATCGGCATGCCCGAGGGTGTGGCCCGCATCGCCGCCGAGCGTGGCTTGCTGCAGCGTTGCACGCTGACGGTCGAGAGCGGTCCGATCGACGGGCTGCGCGTCGCCATCGCAGGCGGCCGACTTCGCATTGTGCAGGAAGGCCGTGTCGCCAAGTTTGTCGAGCGCGTGGAGCAGGTGTCTTTTAGCGCCCAGACCGCGCGGCAGAAGCAGCAGCAGGTGCTGTACGTGACGGAGCGGGCCGTGTTCCGCCTGGCAGCGGAGGGCCTGGAGCTTATCGAAGTCGCTCCCGGAATCGAGCTCGAGACCCAGGTGATCGGGGTCATGCGATTCCGGCCGATGGTGCGTCAGGTCCGCCCCATGCCGGCCAGTGCCTTGGCGGCCGCCTCAACGAGAACAGGAGTCGGGATATGAGACGTGTGGTGATTGTGGGCGCTCGTCGCACGCCGCAGGGCCGCTTGCTGGGCGCGTTGAGCAAACGTTCCGCTGTGGATCTGGCGTGCGCCGCCGGCACGGCCGCCCTGGCGTCGATCGGCGCCGAAGCTGTGCAGCAGGTGATCGTCGGCAACGTGGTGAGCGCCGGGCTGGGCATGAACATCGCTCGGCAGATCGGCGTTCGTCTCGGCGTGCCTCTGGCGTCTCCCGCGTTTACCGTGAACATGATGTGCGCCTCGGGCATGCAGGCGGTGCTGCTCGCCGCCGCGGCGATCCGCAGTGCCGAGGCGGATGTCATCCTCTGCGGCGGGACCGAGTCGATGTCCAACGCACCTTATGTGCTCGACCGTGCCCGGGCGGGTTTGAAACTCGGTGACGCAGTGCTCACCGATACGCTGCTGCGTGACGGTCTGGTCGACAGCTTCGATCACCAGCACATGGGAGTCTCCGCCGAACGTCTCGCGAAGCAATACAACATCACCCGCGCGCAGCAAGACGCTTTCGCTGCCGAAAGCCAGCGGCGCTACGCGGCCGCCGCTGCGGCGGGTCAGTTCCGCGCCGAGCTGGTGGTGGTCGACGGCCTGGAGCGTGACGAACATCCCCGGCCCGAAACCACGCTCGAATCCCTGGCGAAGCTCAAACCGGCTTTCGATCCCACCGGCACCGTGACTGCCGGGAACGCTGCGGGCATCAACGACGGCGCCGCCCTGCTCGTGCTGTGTGACGAACAGACGGCGGAAAAGCACGGCTGGAAGCCGCTGGCCGTCATCGAAGCCAGCGCCGCCGTCGGCTGCGATCCGCAGCGGATGGGCGTCGGCCCCGTCCATGCGACCCGCCGCCTCTGCGATCAACACCGGTTGCAACTCGACGATTTTGATACCGTCGAACTCAACGAGGCCTTCGCCGCGCAATCGCTGGTCTGCATCGCCGATTTGAAACTCGATCCCGCCAGGGTTAACCGGGACGGCGGCGCCATCGCGCTCGGTCATCCGCTCGGCGCATCCGGGGCCCGGCTGATCGTCCATCTCGCCCACCGCATCGCTGCCGGCGCCACCCGCCGCGGGCTGGCGACGTTGTGCGTCGGCGGCGGCATGGGCGCGGCCGTTTCCATCAGCCGGCTTTGACGTAGCTGAATTCGTAAGAATGCAGAGGTTTTCCCCAACCCCCTGAACTCTCACGAGTTCAGCTACTTCTCGTCGAACTGAGCAACTTCCAAGACTCGCGACTCTTACCGCGCCGGTCGCATGACCTGGACCCAGTGCTGGGCCTCGACGCCCAGGAAGTCCCGCAACTGCTGCCGGCAACTGATGCCGCAGGCCAGGATGATCCGGCCCTCGCTGACCGCCTTGCGTACCGCGGGAAACAGGCGGTCCTCGCCGATCTGCTGAGATAGTTCGTAATGTTCGTAGCCGAACGATCCGGCCATGCCGCAACAGCCGGAATCCACCTCCTGGCACGCGACGCCCGATATTCGGGCAAAATGCCGATGGATGGCCGCCGTGCCGAACTCGGCTTTCTGATGACAGTGGCCGTGCAGCAGAAATTTGTCTCCCGCGGCTGTCAGCGGCGGGAGGCGACCGGCGGCGACTTCGGCATCCAGGAACACGTCGATCATCTTGACGCAACCGGTGACACGACGGCCCAGTGGCTCGTCGTCGATCAGGTCAGGCAAATCGTCCGCTAAGGCCGAGGCACACGACGGCTCCAGGCACAGAATCGGCAAGCCCTGGCGTGCGAACACATCCAGCTTCTGCAGCGTCTTGGTGCCGTCCCGTTTCGCGTCGCGGACCAGGCCCTTGGACAGCCTTGGCCGCTGGCAACAGCCGGCGCGGGCCAAGATGACTTCGTAGCCGCAGCCTTCCAGCAACTCGACCGCCGCCAGCCCGACGGCCGGCTCCAGGTAGTTGGCGTAGGTGTCGTCGAACAGCACCACTTGCCCCCGCCCGGCTGAGGCGTCGCCACGGCCGGCCGGATTTGCGACTCGGCCCGGACGGTTTGAAATACGGTCTCGCTGGCGATCCTTTAGCAACTTCGTCAACGGTCGCGTGGCGAAGCGCGGCAACGGCCGACGGCGATCGATACCGGCGAGCTGTTCCAGCAGCCAGCCGTAGCCCGGCAACTTGGACACGAGATGCACCACGTGG
>JAPLNJ010000882.1 GCA_026692885.1 Planctomycetota bacterium
GGACTCGCTCGCCCAGGACGATGGTCAGGTCGCGCACTGCGACATCCACGGCGCCGGTGACTGGTGCGGCGGGTTCCGCACCTGCAGCAGAAGCCGGATTCGGCTTGGGGTGATCTTCGAGTGGACTGGGCATAGGTGTTAGCGGCTGTCAAAGAACAAATTCGTCGATTGTGTGTAGGACGGATTGGTACTGCGGCCCCGAGTTTCGGGGTGGCAGTGCCAATCCGTCCCACCAGCGTCTCGCTCGGTAATCGCCTGACCACCGCGTCATGGAGCAGGCATGAACGGGTTCAGGCCAGTGGCCGTTCCGCGTGGGACGCGGAGGGTCAGTTGCCCCCCAGTGGCTCGCGAGACGGTGCAGGCACTGGCATCCAGGACTAACCAATGGCGGTCTTTTTGCAGGATCTGATTCCGCAAGACGTGGGCGAATTCGGGCGAGATACCCTGCTGGGGCGACCCCAGCAACAACTCGCCGATCCGGACCACAGCTGGCTCCAACCGCTCGGCACTCAGCCGCAGCGCCTGCTGGGCGCGCGGCCCGCGCCAGTGTTTTTCCAGCACCGCCTTCAGCCGCGGGTTCTGCAGCACGACCTCGGTGGCGAGCTCCTCGACCACGCGTTTCACTTCCGCGTCCTCGGTGAGTTGGGTGAGTGCGGTGCGCACCTTTTCGTGCACCTGGGGGTGGCGGGCGACCTCCAGGACGATCTGCTGCTCGACCCGCAGGAAATCTTCGGCGTGTTGTTGCAGGACCGGTTCCACGTCCCGTTCGACAAAACGCTGCCACTCCTGCCGGGCCAAGTTCTTTTCCGGCAGCGGCGATTGGTCGTACAGGTACCGCCAGCCGAATCGCCACAACGAGGCCCGCTGCCACAGCTCACGACCGATGTCCTGCACCAGGGGTTCGGTGTGTTTGCGGACGATGGGCCAAACCTCGGCCCGCATCAGCGGCAGGAGTTCCCGCTCGATGACCTCACGCTGGTACTTGTCGCTCAACCGTTCCAGTTGCGGGCGCCGGCGAGCCAGCGCCGGCGGCAGATCCTGCTCGACCACCAGCAGCAGATCCCGCAGGCTGTCCTCCGCGATCGGCTTCAGCAAGTGCAGTAGTTCTTCGCGGTTTTGCGACAACACAGCGTGCAACTCGGCCACGATCTGTCGGCGTTTGGCCTCGGACAACATCGTCTGCAAGACCCACTGAATCGAGTCCGGCGTCTGGTAGTAAGTCAACTTGGCCGCTGTGTCGACCGGCGGGGCCGAGGAGTAGAACACGCCACGGCCGGTCATGCCGGTAGGCGCCGCCGTGACCGCGACGATTTCGCCGACCTGACGCACGGCGGGGCCCGGCTCGACGACAAAGATCGGATCACCGATCCAGGCCGAACAGTCTTCGACGAACTGCAATTTCGCCTCGCGGCGGTGCCCGATGGCGTAGCGGCACAACTCGGCGGAAACCGCGGGCTGCAACGCCGACTGGGGACCGCGCCCGGTGAGCCACCAACCCAGCAACCCACCGGCCGCGATCCAACACGCAACTCCTGCCGTGATGCGAAGACGTCTCATGTCAGTCCTGCAGGTGGAACTTCTTCTTGATCGCTTCGCGATCGAAGTTCTTCGGCTGCTCATAATCCTGATTGGCTTCCAGATCCTTCATGGTCGGCTGTTTGTCGACCACGCCCTCGGCCGGGACTTCCACGTGAGCGACCCAGACGATACCGTTCAGGACCAGCCGGCGGAAGCTCGGCTCCGCCCAATTCCAGTGCGGGTGGCCGCCGGTGAAACCGAAGCCCCGTTGACCGTTGGGCCGTTCCGAGGCCCAGGCGACAATCTGCGGCTCTTTACGTTCCAGGACCGCCGCGCGCACATCCGGGTTGTTGCTGTGCGGGCCGTCCGGACGTTTTAGGGTCTCCTCGGGGGGCAGCGCCGCCAGCAAGGACGTTACACCTGCCATTTTGTCGCGAAAACGCATGTGGTAGTACCACTCGTCCTCAATGGCAAACGGCTTGACGCCGCGGGTCACCGGGTGCTGGGGAATGGTCTCGAATTTGGCCGTCCAGAACGGATTCACCGACCAGTTGGCTTCGAAGTAGCCGCCGATCCACTTGAGGAAGTAGTCACCTGGTTCGCCCTTAGGGATTTCGACTCCGTAGTGCAGGCAGGCGATTCCGACGCCCTGCTCGGCCAAGGCATCGATTTCCTTGAGGTGGTTCATGTAGGGGTGGCCGCCGCCGCCGTCGGAAAAGATCACCACCGCGTCACAGTTCTTGAACACCGACGTATCTTTGGGAAAGCCGTCCTTGACGACGACACACTTGACGTTCGGCAAGCTGGTTTGCAGCGATTTGGCCAGCAGCAGACAGCCAGAATAGTGCCCATGCGCGGCGTAGCCGTGACTCTTGGAACCGGCGATCAACACGATCTTCTTCTTGCCGTCCTCTTCGGCTCTCGCCTGCGATGGCAGCACCCCCAGCAACACCCCTATCCCCAGCGCGACCCCCAACAAAGTTCTTTGCATCGAAGCTCCTCCTCCAGCAGTCAGTAAGGCCAAGTGACGCGTCCTCCGCGGACGCGAGCTTTCAAAACAGCCATCACGATACCGTTCGCGATAGTGGGCGTCAAACTGGGGTGCGGCGTCGAATCTCTTGTCGTTTGATCGGGTTAAGCAGGTGGAGCAGGCCCACTCACGGCTCGATCGCAGACCACGGAATGGACTCACCGCCCTGGATGGTGGTCATCGCCTGGACGACTTCCGGGGAGATCCCGTCACGCAGAAAATGGCTCTTGCCATCGGCCGTGACCACATGGGCGCCGCCCCGGTGCCGGCTGCCGATCTCGAACCCCGGCTTGCCGTTGATCTCGAACCGCATCTGCCGGAAGTCCAGATCCTTGGGGGCGAGCCAACTGATGCCGCAGGTGGGCGTTTCGGCCACCAGCAGGGTCTCCGAGTCTCCATCCTTGATGTCCTGAGCTTTGACACAGCGGACGCCGGGGAAGAGCGTACTGTCGCCCACGACCACGAGGTAGCTGGTTTCGAACTGGGTGCGCGCGTCGGGGTCGGCTGGGCAAGCGTATTCCGTGGGCATCAAGTGGGCCAACCGCATGTTGCGCGGGCTGTCCCACGATTGGCCGAAGTCGTATTGCTGGTAGACGTGCTGATATCCCAGGTGCGGCAGCAGCAAGACTCGCCAACTGTGCAGCGGTTTGCCTTTCGCGTCTGCCAGATAGGCCGGCGGGAAACAACCGTATTGCACTTCATAGTCGCGCAGGGCCATGGCGATCCGTTCCAGGTTCTTGGCGGACTGCGTCTTGCGAGCGTTGTTGCGGGCCGCCGAAACCGCCGGAAAAACGACCATGAACAGGACCACCAGCAGGCAGAACACGGCCAGCAGGCCACCGAGAATCGCGGTCAGAATGATCAAGACGGACGTGGTCGGGGAGCGGCCGCGAACAGCAGGCGTGAGGGGCGCGAGGCTTGGGCGATTTGGTGAACTGGGAACCGTGGTCGGAGAGGGCACAGTGATGGTCTTGCCACAGACAACGCACGGGCCGCTTTGTCCCGCATACTCCTCGTAAGCGTCGGTTTGCGTTCCACAATACGGGCAGGCAAAAGGAATTGTCATCGCTCGTCGCACTCTTTTCGGCGAACTGCCGACGAAGAACCGTCGTACTAAGTCCAAACGGACCCACGCCACGAGAAATTCCTGATTTCACCCAACCAGCCTAGCGCTTGCGGCCCCTGGTGTCAACGACGGGGTTAAGTCCCACTAGCTTGCTTGTCCCTGGTCCTCGTTCGCCTCGCACAAGCCCTAGTTGATCGGTGTCTACAGTTTTGCCACTCTGTGAAGCTGGACTGAATCCGCATAATGTGCATAATATTCTCCAAGTTCACACGCGCTCGCTGGTTAGCAGAGTTCGCTTGGCAGGCAGGCCTGGATTGCGATGCGAGAGTTTTTATCGACGACGACCGCCCAAGCTGTCATCTGGGGGTCGGTACTATTGATACTGTTGATTGCCGGCGCCTACATTGTGAAGTTTTTCCGGGATCGTGACGCAAAAAGTCAGGTCTCGGCTAGTGAGCTACTGAGCCGGTTTCGGGAACTGCAGGATAAGGGGGACCTCAGTCAAGCGGAATTCCGACACATTAAGTCCGCGCTGGGTCCGAGGCTCCGCGCCGAGACCCGATCCAAAGATGCGGACCAAGACGTTTAGCATTGACTGCCGCAATTGACCATGCGGCTTAGTTCCAATGGTTTTGCGGATTGCTCCGCGGGAAGAAATCTCTCTGAGCTGGGATGCCCCCAGCATGCGATATTGGGGAGGAACGAAGCACTTACTGTACAGCTCGACGACAGTGGACAGGGAGGACCCAGTCGCGGCCGGCAACACGGACGCCGGGCGGCTGATTTCGAGCCACAACTGAGAGTTTTCTCACCGCACGCGGCTCTCGATGATGGAGTGTCGCTGGCGGGCTGCCGAAAAAGGAGTGATCATGCCCACTGGGAAGGAGATGAGCGGAAATCGAAGGAGCGGGAGCACGACCAAAAAGAACGCCTTCTGTTCGTTCTGCCGGAAGAGCTATCGCGATGTCGGTCCGCTGGTAGAGGGGCCCGGAGACGTTTACATCTGCGGCGAGTGTATCGACTTGTGTCAGTCGATCCTGGACCAAGAGAAACGTCGCAAGGGTCCGTCCAAGACGCTGTTTGGGGATATTCCGGCGCCGCGCGAGATCGTGGCGAAACTGGATCAATACGTGATCGGTCAGCAGTCCACCAAGAGGGTGCTGGCCGTAGCGGTACACAACCACTACAAACGTCTGTCGCTGGGCTGGGGCGGCTCGGACGTGGAAATCGAGAAGTCCAACATCCTGCTGACCGGACCGACCGGTTCGGGAAAAACGCTGTTGGCCCGCACCTTGGCCCGTATCCTGAACGTGCCGTTTGCCATCGGCGATGCCACGACTCTCACCGAAGCCGGCTATGTCGGCGAGGACGTGGAGAATTTGCTGCTCAAGTTGCTGCATTCCGCAGATTTCGATTTGGAGGCGGCCCAGCGGGGCGTGATCTACATCGACGAGGTCGACAAGATCGGCAAGACGAGCCATAACGTGTCAATCACCCGGGACGTGTCCGGGGAAGGGGTCCAGCAGGCGCTGCTGAAGATCTTGGAAGGCACCGTCGCGAACGTGCCTCCGCAAGGTGGCCGAAAGCATCCGGAGCAGCAGTATATCCAGATGGACACAACCAACATCCTGTTCATCTGCGGCGGGACGTTCGTCGGCATCGAGGATATTATCCGCAAACGCTTGGGCAGGCGGACCATGGGCTTCGGCCAACCTTCCGGCTACAGGACTGAAGCCACGGCCGCCGAAGTTCTGACCCAAGTGACTTCAGAAGACGTGCTGCATTACGGTATGATTCCCGAATTCGTGGGGCGTTTGCCGGTGATCTCCGCCCTTACTCCGCTGGATGAGAGCGGCTTGGTCCAGGTGCTGACCGAACCGAAGAACGCGCTGATCAAGCAGTACCAAACCCTGTTCGAAATGGAGAACTGCCATTTGGAGTTCACCAAAGGCGCGCTGGGTGCCATCGCGCGGAAGGCGATGCAGAAAGGCACTGGCGCTCGCGGGTTGCGCTCGATTGTGGAAGAGACCATGCTTGACGTGATGTACGAATTGCCCGACCAGACCGAGGGCACGAAGTATGTGATCGACGAGGACGCTATCGAGGGCCGCAAAGAGGTCTTCAAGGTTGCGACCCCGCAGACCAAGAGTGCGTAACGTCGCACGGGAACAGTTGTGACGCGGTAGGAAACCCGGACGCCAACTTTGACGTCCGGGTTTTTTCGTAAAGCCGTTCCGATCAAGGCGTTCTGGCAGAAAACATGCCTTGATCGTAGCACGGATGGCAAAGCCGGGGCTCGGATGACCATCCAGGAAAGAAACCGAAGGATCCCGTTCCTGCGTCCCCCCGCTCCCTCCGGCCGGGAATTCGTCTTGTCACAAACCGCTTGTTTGGTTATTCCTACCCCTCACTCTATTCTTCCATGCGTGCGTTTTGATCGACTGGCCGGAAGGGAAGCAGGACGAGACATGGGCCGATGCTGTTATACCGCCACCATTGTCGTCGTGTCTTTCGTCATGCTCGCCGTATCGGGCGCCGCCGCCGATCCGGCTGCTAGCGGCCCTGGGGAACGCACCGGAATCACAAACCTTCGTGACGATTACGGTCTGCCCCCGTGGCCGGAGCCGCCCAACGCGGGCGGACTACTGCTGCGCTTGGCGATCGGGACTTGCGTGGCGCTGGCCGTGTGTGCGGGTTCATTGTGGTTCGGCCGAAGGTGGCTGCGTGGAAACCTCGTCGCCGCCGGGCCGGGAGGACAGCTCCAGGTCTTGGAGAGTATTCCGCTCGGCAACCGCTGTTTCGTTCACTTGTTGCAGGCTGGCAAGGCGCACGTGCTCGCTGGAACGGACAGTGCCGGTCTCCGGGTCTTGCTGGCTGTGCCGACTCCGTTCACCGATTTCTTGGCTGCCCGACTCGAGCGACCGCTGGAGCATGAACGCTCGGCGACTGCCGATGAGGTGCTGGTACAATAAGCACCCGCTTGGCAGATCGTGGGGGCTCTTGGAGTAGGAAACATGGACAGCTTCGAGCAAGTTGCTCAACGTTTGACGGCGTCGAACTTCTTCGAGAATCTCTCGCCTCCGCTGCAGATGGCGTTGTTTCTAGGCAGCCTTGCGATGCTGCCAGCTCTCTTGGCGAGCGTGACCTGCTTTACGCGGATTGTCATCGTGCTTTCGTTTGTTCGCCGTGGCATGTCCACGCAGGAAATACCGCCCAATACGGTCTTGCTCGGGCTGGCCATGTTCCTGACTTTGTTCGTGATGGGCCCCACCTGGGAAAAACTGAGCCAACAGGCGATCCTCCCCTATCTCGACGGGACGATCTCCGGGGGCGAGGCACTCCGGGGCGGTGCCTTGATCCAGAAGCAGTTCCTGCTGCGTCAAACGCGCCGGCAGGACATTTCCCTGTTCTTGCACATGTCGGGCTCCCCACTCCCTCAAGAGCCGATGGATACGCCGCTGCACGTGCTCGTCCCCGCGTTCATGATCAGCGAGTTGAAGACCGCTTTCTTGATGGGGTTTTGCATCTTCGTGCCGTTTTTGTTGGTGGACTTGGTGGTCTCCACGATCCTGATGTCGATGGGCATGTGGATGATGCCGCCCGTGATCATTTCCACACCTTTTAAGGTGCTGTTGTTTGTGCTGGCCGACGGCTGGCACTTGGTTTCCCTCTCGCTCAGTAGCAGTTTCGGGTGACCCGAGCAGGAAATCCATGACGCATCTCGAAGCAATCCACATCGCCCGCGAGATGATGTACTACGCCGTGCTCTTGTCTCTCCCGGCGTTGACGCTCAGTCTCGTGGTCGGCTTGGTGATCGCGGTTTTGCAGGCCGCCACGAACATCCAGGAACAGACGCTGACCTTCGTGCCTCGCTTGTTGTTGTTGGCCGTGTTGTTCATCGTCACGATGCCATGGATGCTGCAACTGTCAGTCTACTTCACCGCACAGATGATTTGGGAAGCGGCAAAGGTTGGGCAGTGATTGATGCTTGGCTGAACACCACCCTGTTTACTTTCCTCCTGATCTTGGCACGCGTCGGGGCGTTTGCGACTGCGCTGCCTCTTCTGGGTGGAAGATCTAGTTCGCATTTGGCGAAGGCCTCGCTCATCCTCTCGCTAACGGTTTTCTGGTTCGCGGGTTTGAGCGGTGACCCGACCGGCGTCTTCCAGCGACTACCGAGCCAGACGCAATGGTTGGCCTTCGCCCTGGCGATAGGACGCGAGGTGCTCGTAGGCGCAGTCCTGGGTTACGCGTTGGGCTTGTTTGTGGTGCCGTTTCGCATCGCCGGAGAATTCATTGGACAGGAAATGGGCATCTCGCTGGGGGGCGTCGCAGATCCCACGCAAAATCGGGTGGGGCCAGCAATCGGGCAGCTCTTTGAGCTGCTCGGCGTGCTGATCTTATTCAGCCTGGACGTCCACCACGTGTTCTTCGCAGCGTTGCACAGCACGTTCGCCCGTTGGCCGCTGGGTGAATTGACATTTCCCGTGCCGGTGGCGCCGTTTCTGCGCGCCATCGCCGAAACACAGCAGTGGGGGCTGTTGCTGGCGGCACCCGTGGGGGTCTGCCTGTTTATCACCTCCATCTTTCTCGCGCTGATGGCTAGGGCTGCGCCTCAATTGAACATCCTTTCCGTTGGTTTTGCGTTGAGACTGGCGGTCGGGTTGGTGGCGGTCTACATGCTGCTTCCGGACATGACTGGCAGCATGATTTACGTGCTGGAGCGATTCAGCGAACTCATGGTTGGGATCGTGTAGGCGATGGAAGAGCAAGGCCAAATCAGGTCAGAACAGCCGACACAGCGCCGTCGAGATCAGTCTCGGGAGCAAGGACGTGTCGCGTATAGCAACGAATTGAACGGCGGCGTGTTGCTGATGGTCGGCGTGTTGGCGATTTGGCTGGGTGGGAATTGGCTGGCCAGGGGCCTCAGCCAGAGCATGCAGGGCTTGTTGCTGCACCATCGCACGACGGCGAGCCTGGAAGCAGCGCGGCTGGACCTGACGCTCCTGCTGGGCCGTGGCCTGGAACTGGTGGGCTTCATCTTAGTCCTGGCCTTTGCCGCAGGCGTAGCGGTCAGTGCCGTTCAGGCGGGCGGAGTGGTCTTTGCTGCTGAAGCCCTGGCTTTCAAGTGGGAGAAGCTCTCGCCGTTCGAGGGCTGGCAGCGCATCGTGTCACTGGCCGGCGTGGTGCGCGCCCTGTTTGCGTTGCTGAAGACCGGTGTCGTCATCTTGCTGACGATGTGGGTCCTGTGGGGACGGGGACCGCAAATCGCGTCGCTGGCCAGCGGCGAGTTGGCCCGGAGCGTGGGGATCGGCTGGGACATTTCGATCCGCTTGTTACTGGGCGTGGCCGCGGCCCTGATCTTGATTGGGCTGACAGACTACGGTTTTCAGTTTTGGCGCCACGAACGTTCGTTGATGATGACCCGGCAGGAGCTCCGGGAAGAACACCGGACGGACGAAGGCGATCCGCAGATCCGCTCACGCCGCCGCGCGTTGGCGCGTCAGCTGGTGGGTCGCAGAAAGATGCTGGAAGAAGTGCCCAAAGCCACGGTGGTCATTACCAACCCGACACACCTGGCGGTGGCCTTGCGTTACGAACGCGGTGTCATGAACGCCCCGCAGGTGATCGCGCAGGGAGCCGGCTTCATCGCCGAGCAGATCCGGGAACGGGCGGCGCGGCACGGAATACCGGTCTTGGAGAGACCGCCTCTGGCGCAAGCCCTCTACCGGGCCGTCAAGGTGGGCGACGAGATTCCGGTCGCGCTATACTATGCGGTGAGCGAAGTACTGGCGTACGTCTATCGTGTGCGTGGAGAAATTTAAGCCCATGGCTTCCGCCGAATCGTTCGATCTGAAACAACGCAGCGAGTGGGTTCTGCCGCTGGCGGTCATGGTGCTGCTCGCGGTGCTGGTGGTCCCCCTGCCCACGCCCC
>JAPLNJ010000883.1 GCA_026692885.1 Planctomycetota bacterium
GATCGGAGGTTACGCTTAACCTCGTGCCATTCGAGCTGGCCTCGGTGGAGCGATGATTCTGCACTACCACACGAGCTTAGAAAAAGGCTGCTTTCCCTGCCGCCGCCCCCGCCGCTTCGCGGCGGGGGCGGCGGCAGGGAAAGCCTTGGGATAGAATTCCGCCGGGCTTCGTCCGTAGTGCAAAATCATTGGCTCCACCGAGGCCAGCTCGGCGGGGGCCCGACTCGTTCCAACACCATCGATTACGCCTCATTCATAGCATCCAAGTGACGCTGTCCAACTAAGTAAGGACCGGCGCATCAATAAGTGTCGCAAGTATAGTAGTCGTCACGCTCCGCCGTGACGACATGTCATCACGCGGAGCGTGATGACTACTTTGAAAACCCGACAGTTATTGATGCGCCGGTCCTAAGCGTAAACAATACCTCACCGATCACGTTTGCCCCGCAAGATCAATTTTGGCGCGGCCCACCAGGGACACGGCTTGCTCGACCCACCCTACAGCCAATGAATGAACCGGGATATGCCGAAGGCCCTGCGCGAGTCCAACAGGACAAGCGAAACCCCGACGTCGAGCCAGGCCGCTGCAACGCACGACCGCCGCGCGCGTGTCGGCCATGCATTCTGGTGGGCGCTGGCCAGCGGCACACTGCTTTGGACTGCGTTTCCGCCGCTCGACTGGTGGCCCTTGGCCTGGGTCGCACCGCTGGGGTGGCTGCACCTGATTCGCCTGCCGCGGTTGCCAGGTCGTCGACCCTACGTGGGCATTTGGCTCGCGAGCTTTCTCCATTGGCTGGCCTTGCTGCAGGGCGTCCGACTGGCCCATCCGGCACTGTACTTGGGCTGGCTCGCCCTGGCGGCGTACGTGGCCGTCTATCCGCTGGTGTTCGTCGCGCTGACGCGAGTAGCCGTGCATCGCTTGCGAATTTCGATCCTCCTGTCGGCACCGGCCATTTGGACCGGCCTGGAGTTGGTTCGCGGACACGCATTGACAGGGTTCTCGATAGCCCTGTTGGGACACACGCAAATTGCCTGGACGACCCTGCTCCAGATCGCCGATTTGTGCGGGGCCTACGGCGTGAGTTTTGTGGTGATGGGGGGCGCTGCCTGCCTGATCCGCCTATGGAACCCGGAGGTGGGCCAGCGGACCGAATCAGAATCCTACCCGGCGCCCACACTCGCGCGACGCGTCAGCGAGGGAATCCGTGGTGTTCCTCGCTGGCGCGTCGGGCGAATGTGGCTTGCCCTAGCGAAACCGGAAGACAGCCAGGAACCCGCCGATCGTGCTGACGCGGTCGACGATCATCGTCGCTGGACGCTGTGGCCGCTGTGGCCGCTGGCCGCAGGCTTGGCTGCGGTCCTAAGCTATGGCGTCTACCGCCAGCGGGAGGCGGACAGCGCCGCCTCTCGCGAACCGGCCGTGCGTGTTGCACTCATTCAGGCTTCGTTTGACACCGTCTTTGAAGCCAATCCCCGGCGCGCCTTTGAGACCTTCTTCCGCTATCGGCAACTGAGCCTTGACGCGCTGGAACGCTACGGCCATCTCGACCTGATCGTCTGGCCCGAATCGACGTTCAGCGGCAGCGGCAGCGATGTCGTGATCACGGGCGAACCGAAGCCATCCCCCGACGTTCCCCTGTCGGCCGAGGAGATCCGCGAGTACGCGGCCCAGTTCCAGGACAGGACGCGCCAGACGCTCCGGATCCTCAACTCGCCGCAGGACGGTGTCCGGTCGCCAGCTAAGGTACACCTGCTCGTCGGGGGCGACACCTTGGACTTCGGGGCGGGGGAACCGCAGCGGTTCAACTCGGCCTTGCTGCTCGATCCTACGGGTGAGGTGGCGGACCGCTACTTCAAGATGCACCTGGTGATGTTCGGCGAGTACATCCCTTTTGGGCGTGCCTTTCCCTGGCTCTACCGGTTGACGCCCATGCCGTTCGGTCTGACGGCAGGCGAGCGGCCTCAGGTATTCCAGGTTGCCGGGATTCGAATCTCGCCCAGCATCTGCTTCGAAAGCACCGTACCCCATCTGATCCGGCGGCAAGTGGCTGCGTTGGAAGCTGCGGACGAAGGGCCGGAAATCCTGATCAATGTCACCAACGATGGCTGGTTCTGGGGTTCCGGCATCTTGGATCTGCACCTGGCCTGCGCCGTGTTCCGCGCGGTGGAGAACCGGCGTCCGATGCTGGTGGCGGCGAACACGGGCCTATCGGCGCATATTGACTCGAACGGGACGGTGCTGGCCCGAGGGCCTCGGCAGGCGGAACAGGTGATTCTGGCGGAAGTTCACCCCGGCTGGCGAGCCAGTTGGTATCAACGGGTTGGGGATGTTCCAGCCGGCTTGTGTCTGGCGTTTGGCGTTTTTGTGGCGATTGTAGGCTTGGCAAGACGCCCGTTGCGGTCAAAAGCTGGCGAAAGACTGGAATAGGGCGCTACGGTTTGTTCGATATTAGATTGAGTGAACAGGTCGGCCAGCGGTTAAGCGGGTCAATGTCAACCGCGAGCGGGTTAAACGAGCGAATGGCAACCTACCTGCTTGACGCAAACGCTTTCAGTTTACCGAGTTTCGTTGACAGTCGGATCGGGTCAGGTCTATACTGAGGTGCAGTACTGATTTCACCGTCGCCGTAGAGGATCGAGGTCATGACGCTGCTGGGTAAGATTTTCACAGTTCTGATTTTCATCATGAGCGTCGCGTTCATGACGTTCTCGCTCGCCGTCTTCGCGACCCATAAGAACTGGAAGATGTTGGTCACCAATCCAACCAAGAACGAGAGGTACGACATCGGATTGGTCGAAAGACTGCAGGCCCAGCTACAGACGAACAAGAGTCTGCAGGGAGAACTTGAGAAGCTGAAGGTGCAACTGGCTCAGGAGCAGGCGGCGCGCCGTCATGCCCTTGGCTCGCTGGAAACCAAGCTGGCTGAGGCTTCGCAACGGCTGACAGAAAAAGAAGCCCAGTTGCGAACGCTGCAGTCGACGGAGGGTGAAGCCACCGCAGCCTTGAAGACCGCTCAGATCACCGTGGACGGCCTGCGGGGGGAAGTCGCTCAGTTGCGGGCCGACATTCGCACCGCTCAAGGTGACCGCGATCTCCAGTTCCGGATGGTCGTGGAGCGGACCGATCAGTTGCATGCCGCCCAGGGTGTGGAACGGAACATGAAAGAACGGCAAGTGCAATTGATCGGCGAGATCACCAAGTACAAAGAAGTCGTGGACAAGCTGCCTGACGAGCTCAAGGAAAAAGTCAGGGCCTCCGCTCCTCCGCTGTATGGAACAGTCACCGCGGTGGGCAAGAACCTGATCCAGGTGTCGCTCGGATCGGATGATGGGTTGAAAGTGGGTCACCGTCTGGAGGTCTTTCGAGACAACGCGTATCTCGGCAATGCCGTGGTTGTCACGACCGAGCCCAATAAGTCGGTGGCGCAAGTGGACGAAAAAACGCAAAAAGGCAAAGTCGAGGTAAGAGATCGTGTCGCTACAAGACTCGGCCGCGCAGGCACCGGTTAGTGAACCACTCATCGAACAGAAGCAGCGCAACAACATCTACACGATGATGCTGATCCTGTCCTTCATCGGGATCTGCATCGCGTGTGTATTGTTGTGGCTGGAATTGCAAGAGTACAATCCCTTCCCCTGGTGGAAGACTTCCAACATCGCGATTCCCGCCACCTCGTCGGCCGGCGCGCCAGCGCAGGGTATCTGGTGGGTCGCCGAAGTGATCGCCTCGTGCTGGGTATGAATCCCCAGCCCTACAACTCGACAATGGCCAACACGCCGATTCTTTGCCTACCTGAAGAATCGGCGTTTTTTTATACTTGAGGTTTGCCTCGTGTCGGGTGCATCCAGTTCTTCTCCCCGCGTCAGTTGCCCTGTGTGCGGCGGCCGTATCAAACTCCCTCCTGGACAAGCCGGGCAGACGTGCGAGTGTCCGAAATGTCAGGCGAAGTTCGTGGCTCCTGCCGAGCCGCTTACACTGTTGGCTCGGGAGGGCGCGGCTCCTGACGAGCCGATTAAGCCATTGGCCTGGGAGGGCGAGGCTCCTGCCGAGTCGCTCAAGCCGCACGGCTCGGCGGGAACCTCGCCATCCCGAGTTGGCACGGTCGCGAATACGGGAACCGGCGGCATCGCACCGGTAGTCCCGCCGAAGCCGGCCACGGCCCCTGACGACGAGGATTTTGGATTCGAATGCCACGTGTGCAAGACCCGGCTATATGCTCGGCCGCGCCAAGTTGGGAAGCACGTGGTCTGCCCCGACTGCTATACGCAAGTGTTGGTGCCTCCGCCCAAGCCGCATGCTAGGAAACCTCGCGCTACCGCCGGTCAGGATGCGGACTTCAAGCTTAGTGAACTGGACAAGCTGCCACCCGACCTGGCCACGGGACTGCCTGCTTCAGCGGCATCAAGTCAGCCGCACAATCAAGCCGCGTCGAAAGGCCAGCCATCTGTATCCGACAGTCGGCCCCGAGGCAATGTGCTGACCGAAAACGCCCGGGCAATCCTGGCCAAAGCCGAAGCCGAGTTGAAGGAATTGGAAGAATCCCAGCCCCAGCCTCCGCCCGAGTGGCCGTCCGTCACGGTGTTCCTGTCGTTCTTGTGGGAGCCGGGGGCTGCGATTCGGTGGATCATCTTGACGCTGGTGGGCTATGCCGTAGTCGCCTTGTCCTATGGGGTGGCCGCCCTGAGTAGCGGTGGGCCGATCGCACAGTTTGAGGCAATGGCCCTCGGCGTCGTCCTGCTGACGCTCGTGATTGTGTGGGTGCTGACCAGTTCCATTTGCTGCCTGGCGGTGGTCCAGGACACTGCGAACGGCTACGACAAGATCGAACACTGGCCCGGTATCGGTATCACCGAGTGGGTGTTGGACGCTTTCTTCGTCCTCGCCAGTTCGTTTGCCGCTTTTATGCCGGCAGCGTTCCTCGCTTCGATCAGCCCGTGGCTCAGCCTCCCGGCTTGGCTGGCCGGTCTGGCGGTATTCCCGTTCTTCCTGCTGTCCACACTGGAAACTGGTTCCCGCGTCATGATCTATTCGCCGTTGATTTGGCGCACCTGGCGCATGGCCCGGCCCCTGTGGCGAAGGTTCTTCCTGCAGTCCTCCGGGGTCATCCTGGTCGCCTTGGGCGCCCTGGCCTGCCTGGCGTGGGGCGGGTTCATCTTCCGGGCTCTGGGTTCCGCCAGCTTGATCGCCAGCTTATTCGTATACTTCCGCCTGCTTGGCACACTCGCGCGGAAGCTGGCGGAACTGCCTCCGCCCGATGAGACAGAACCTGAAGGCGAATGATCGTGCGGCTGAGCCGCAGCCAAGTAGGTCAGGCTTTCCAGCCTGACGTCAGGCTGGAAAGCCTGACCTACAAGGGGCCGGCATCGCACGCCCTCAGGCCCTACCCAACTCTCCGCCGATTCGAGGCGAAGGCCCGTCCGTAAGCTTCTCCGCCGCGACGATCGCCGCCAAGCCCTCGCGATAGGACGGATACTCGAATCGAAACCCCAAGCGGTTCCGAAATCGCGAGCTGCGGACCTGTTTGCTTGAACCCGCGCGTAGCCTCGCGGGGGAGTCTACCGGAGCCGCGACAAACTGCGGCTCCGGCGCACCGAGCAGCTGGGCCAGATATCGATAGTAATCGCCCCGCAGTACGGGGTTTCCATCCGACACACAAGACACCAGCGGCCCCCCGCGGTCTCGCTCGGCAGCCAGTACGGCTCGGGCGGCGTCATCGACGTGGACCAGATTCAGATAGCCCGCCTGTGGCGCCGCCAGGGGCTTGCCGGCTTCCAATTCTCGGCGGCGAGGAATTCGGCCCGGCCCGTAGATCCCGCTCATCCGCAAGATCACCGATTGCCGTTCCCACGCCGAGTCTTGCAGCCGCCGCTCGGCTTCCAGACACGCGGCCCCCCCCTCGCGACTAGGCTGGCACGGCGAATCCTCGTCGACCCAACTGCCATCGGCTTGGCCGTAGACGCCGGTGGAGCTCACGTAGATGAGGCGGCCGGTGCCGCGTGGTAGCGTCGCGAGGACGTTGCACAGCCCATCGACATAGACTTCTCGAATCGACCGCTCGGACGCTCGTTCGTAGCCGACCGCAAACAGCACGGTCTCCGCCACCGGCAGATCGCCCCACAAAGCGGAATCCAGAATGTCGCCGATGATCGGGCGGATGCCGGCCGAAACGAACGCCTCGGCGCGGCCCGGCGAGCGGGTCACCGCGACCACCTCGCAGCCCTGTTCAATCCAGCGAGCAGCCACCCGACGTCCGAGATACCCGCAGCCGAAAACAAGCTTGATCATGATTTGCATGATAGCATGTTCTTTCCGTCGTGAGACGCCGAGGACCGCGGACAGAAAAAGGTATCGACCCCTTCGCCTAGTCCGGCTTGTCCGCCAATCCACTTCGGGAATCTATTTCGGCTCGCGTTGCTATCGAGGCAGGAACGCGCTATATTCATCGTCATGGCCATCCATTCATCCCGCCTTGCGGCTGCGTGGGTCATTGCGATCTCTGGTGCGGCTGCGCCGGCCGCTGACAATGCGCGCGTGCAAGACGTAACGTTTACTGCGCAATGCGACGGCACCGAGCAACGCTATGTGCTGATGCTGCCCGCGGACTTCCAGCCGGCCC
>JAPLNJ010000884.1 GCA_026692885.1 Planctomycetota bacterium
GCAACAGGGAATACAAACCAGACCTACCGAAGGAGACCATATTATGCCTACTCGACAACCCATCCTCGTCGTCAGTCTCCTGTCCTTCACGGCGTTTCCTGCCTTGGCCCAGGAGACGCTGCCAGCGCCGTGGAAACACCAGGACATCACCGCAGCCAAAGTGCCCGGAACGGCGGAGCAGGCCGCGGGAGTCTTCACGTTGCAGGGCACGCTGGACATCTGGGGCACGGCCGACGGGTCGCATCTCGTATGGCAACCGCTCCGCGGCGATGCCGAACTGGTGGCTCGCGTCGCGGCGATGGACAACCCGGGCGGCGTCGCTCACGCGAAGGCCAGCCTCTGCATCCGCGAATCGCTCGCTGCCGGTTCACGGCACGTCACGATGTGTGTCACGCCGACCGACGGCACGCAGTTCCTGTACCGTGACCAGGCGGATGGCAAGACGGCCCGAATTCTTCCCGACGTCGCAGTGCAGACGACCAGCGTCCCCAAGGAACAATTCCCCTGCTGGCTGAAGATCGTCCGCCGCGGCGAGGAGTTCAGCGGCTACGAGTCGGTGGATGGCGAACGCTGGCACTGTTCGGGCCAGATCCAGCTCAACCTGGCCGCCGATACCGTCATCGGGCTGGCTGCGTCCTCGCATAAGCCGGATGTGCTCACCAAGGCCACGTTCGATTATGTGCAATTGTCCAGTCAGAATGATCCGACGACGGCCGAGGAGTTGCGAGTGCGTGACGGACTGCCGAACGTCTTCGCCAAGCTGGCGGCGGGCGGGCCGGTGCGCGTTGCCTACCTCGGCGGCAGCATCACCGCAGCGAATGGCTGGCGACCGAAAAGTCTTGCGTGGTTCCAATCGCAGTATCCCCACTCGCAGTTGATCGAAATCAATGCCGCGATTTCGGGAACAGGGTCGGATTACGGGGCGTGCCGGATCGCGACGGATGTGCTGTCGAAGAATCTGGACTTGGTTTTCATGGAGCATCGCGTGAACGGTGGCGGCGGATATGAAGCCAAGTTCGTGGAAGGGATTGTGCGTCAGATTTGGAGGAGGAATCCGCGCACGGACATCTGCCTTGTCTACACGATCTCGCTCGGCATGCTCAAAGACCTGCAGGCGGGAAGGCAGACCTCGTTCGGTGCGATCATGGAGACCGTCGCCAATGCCTACGGCATCCCCACGATCGATTTCGGAGTGGAGATCGCCAGACGTGAGAAAGCCGGCGAACTCATTTTCAAGAGCGATACCGCCGTGGCCGGGAAATTGGTGTTCTCCAAGGACGGCGCACATCCCAGTGACGGGGGCCACGACATCTATCGAGACGTCATTGCCCGCTCCATGCTCGCGATGAAGAACGCGGACACACCGCTGGCACATCCGCTTCCCGCGCCGCTGGAAACCCGTTGCTGGGAGACGGCGTCGCTGGTTCCGCTTACCCGGGCCGTGCTGAGTTCGGGCTGGAAAGCCGTGGATGCGAAAGCGGATGCCGTCTACCGCGACGATTTTGGCCGCACGGAGGCGATGCTGCGCGGGGCGATGAAATGTGCCCGGCCCGGTGAGACCATCACGGTCAAATGGAACGGCACGACCATTGGTTTTAGCGACATTCCGCAGGGGGCCAGCATGGAAGTCGAGGTTACCATCGACCAGGCCCAAGTACCGATCACGATCAAACGCCTGCAAACGGAAAGCCAGCGACGCTACGCCCGATTCTTCTATCTGCCCGAACAACGCCCCGGCGAACACACTGCCATACTGAGCGTGAAGCAACTGCCGGAAGGCATGTCGTTCTATGCCGGACAAATTCTTGTCATCGGAACAACGCTGCCATGAAAACAATCGTTACCGGTTGCCCCGCGGCATGAGACGCCAACGCAGGCCGCCAACGTAGACCTTGCCCGCCGGGTTGATGTCGAACTCGATCTTCACACGGTCCACGTCCGTCCCGATGTGAAGCGGAAGCTGCGCGGTCTGCCATTCGCTTCCGGCCGTAACCGCGCTGCACCGCTCTTTTTCACTCCAGCGGTACTCGTACCGGCTGTTGATTTCAGCACGGGTCAACACGGGCGTGATCGTGCGGCGGACGTCATCTGCACAGCGGACGGTCAGGGTCAGCGTCGTCTCGCCTGCTTCCGGCCCGTAGATCCACGTCGTCGTGCCGCTGACAAACTCCGCGACTCGACCCCGGCCAGGCGAAGTAATCTCCGCGGGCGCGTAGTCGCAGGGGCTGTAGCCGTCCGGACGCCCGTTGCGGTCGAGATCGCAGGAGAAGCCGGGATTGGGGATCTGTTCAACCGTGGCTGCGAAGTGCTTCCGCGTGTTCTGGACCGCGCGCACCGCGTCGGCCATGACCATGACCGGCACTTTGTTCGCCTGGAGGAACTTGCAGATCTCCTCCAAGCCCCAAGCACTTCCATTCTCTTCGCTGATCACGTGCCAGAGTGGAATTGTCACGAGTCCTTGCTGCAGCCCATCGGCGATTTGGGTCTTCGTCCGCTCGGCTTCCTGGGCCGCGCCCGCTTTGTCTCCACGCATCGGCCACCCGCCGACCCCGCCGTAGCCGAGACAAAACGGATCGTCCTTCAGGTTCCAGTGCATGTTGTGGAGCTCATCGGTCTTCAGTCCAACGCGACCCGCCACGTAGTCGTAGTGCGGGGCGAGGGTGTCCCGCAGTTCCGGCGTCCAGGCTTGCCCCTGCCCGCCGGGCTGATTCCAGCCGCGGGTCGTGATGCCCAATTGCTTCAAGATGCCCAGCGACTGTTCGATCTGCTGTTTCCAGGACTCGCGTTGCTGGGGATTTCCCCAGAAGGCGGCGTTGTGGTCCAGCGTGTGGTCGTGGATCTCATGGCCCGCGCGATGCATCTCGACAACTTGTTCGGCCGTCAGCCGTCCCGGCCGACCGAACACGCCGGTCACGACGCCGAAGCTCCCTTTCAGGCCGTATTTTTCGAGGATCGGGAAGGCCTGCGTGTAATGCCCGCTGGTCCCGTCGTCGAACTGCAACACCACGATTCCCAGGCGGTTGTCGCGTTGGGGAGGTGCGTCACGCCCTGGGGTTACTGCTGGCTGGTCTGCGGCAATGACGGGGATCAGTGCGAACGCCACGAGTAACACGCTGGAGGAGACGAGGGCATATCTCGGCATGGCTGGGGCTCCCGTCGAGGTTGTAGCAGAGACGCCTCACAGTGTATCGTATCCCTGGGCCGTCTGCAGCCAACGGGAAGATCGGCCAGAGTTTCGGCGTCGCGGAAGATCCTCGCGGAGTACAGCCATGCACGCAGGCCAGGATGCGATGCAAGCTCACACCCCGGTTGCACCTGCCGGGACCGTTCCGGAAGATACCCACGTCGAACAGGAAGTCACTCGCCGGGGCTTCCTGAAACACGCCGCGGCCGTCGGGGGCGTGTTGGGGCTGAACAGTGTCTGGCAGGCCCAGGCCATGACGGACGAGCCGGAGCGGCTCAAGCCCATCGGCGAGGCGCAGGGCATCCATCCCGGCCGCGTGGTCTGGGTGCATGACCCGCAGGCAACCGACTGGCAGGGGCCGGGAGATGGACGTTGGTACGAGGCCCACCACACCAAGCAGGACCGCGTGAGCGACATGTTGTCGCAGGCTGTCCTGGAGCTGACGGGCCAAACGTCGGCGGTGCAAGCCTGGGACAAGCTGTTTCGGCACTTGAACCAGGCCCGCGGCAAAGGCGACGTGGCCTACAAGCCCGGCGAGAAGATCGTGATCAAGCCGAATTGGGTGGGGACGTGCTGGTGGTGGGGGAAGGTGGATCCAGAATTCGACGGACTATACCCCGGCAAGCACTCCATCGATGCTGCGCCACGCCGCTGGAACTCGCCGCCCTTCCTGGGACGCTGGGCGTCAAGCGTGCTGGCCTCGCAGGATCCGGTGGCCATTGATTCGGTGGGCTGCGATTTCCTCTGGGCGGAGTGGGATGACTATCCGCGGCAAGTGGGCGTGGATGATTATCTCCACGAGGCGGCCCTGGCGGCCAGTCCGCCTTCAGGGACGTTCTACGACCCGGATCACCCC
>JAPLNJ010000885.1 GCA_026692885.1 Planctomycetota bacterium
CTATATCGGCGTGTTGCCCAACGCGGTCTACTCGTCGGCGACCGGCTACGGTTGGGAGTCGCCCATGATGGCTCAGGATCGTGTTCAAGGTCCCGATGATGTCCGCCGCGATTTCCAGTGGGGTCAATTCGGCAAGTTCCAGATTGAAGTCACGCCGAACGTCAGCTACAAGCTGCAAGCCTTGTTCGGCGAAGTGATACCCGGCCAGTGGCCGCCGGGACCGCCCGTGATCGGTGAAGGCAGCAATCGCGATCCGGAGGATCCGGGCACGACCGCTACGCTGATCACGGTGACCCCTGAGGGCGGCGATCCCGTGACGCTCTATCGACCCTTGGTGAACAACTTCCAGCCCATCGATTTCACCGGCTTCTCCACCGACGAAGTTCTGGAGATCACCATCTCCGTATCCGGCGGCGTGTATGAGTATTTTGCCATCAACGCCTTGGCCATTTGGCAGCGGGACGACGCAGCGCCGGCCAAATTCCAGCTACTGGCAGCAGACGCGCCGGCCGATCAACCGTTAGGTGCCGTCCTGACCCAGACGGCCTTGGGACCGATTGTCGACGAAGCACGCGCCCGGTGGGTGGCGTTCGGTTTGAGCGCCGACCAGTCCGTTACGCTGCAGGCGATGGCCTACCGGGTCGCGGATCTGCCGAGTCCGGCGTTGGCGGAAATCGACACCACGGCCAATTCGATGCTCATCGATCGGGACGCGGTCGGCCGCGGCTGGTTTATCGATCCCACGCCGTGGGAGGATTCCGAGTACGTGCTGGGGCAACCGCCGCCGGGCGTGGACCTGTTGACGGTGGTGATGCACGAGATGGGCCACGCGCTGGGTTACCAGGATCTGTACAGCAGCCAGTTCCCGCAGGCCCTGATGGCTTTGCAGCTGATGCCCGAGCAGGCTCGGCGCGCGCCCACGGGGCCGCTGGTCACGGGCCCCAAGCCGAGCCAGCCGAATGACGGCAACGGGGACGGTCACGTCACACCGACGGACGGGCTGCGGTTGATCAATCGGATCGACGCGAGTGACGGGCCGCTGACGACCGTCGCGCCGGATGGCAGCCCGATGTTTTATGACGTATCGGCGGACAACTTCCTGTCGGCGCTGGACGTGCTGCGGGTGGTCAACTATCTGAATACGCCAGCGGTCGCCCAGCTGAGCGCTCCGGTTCTTGACTCGCCCAGCAGCACGGGGCCGCTGGTCGTCGCTCCGGAGATCGTCCCGTCGGCACCGGCAGGATCGTCCCCCACAGCCGTTGGCCCGCCGGCTCGGGCTACGGACCAGGTTGTGTTGCCGGCTGCGGGGACGCAATCGCCGGTGCCCGTATGGCCCGCGGCGGAAGGCGAGGACTGGCTGGACGATTTGGCCGCTGACGTGCAGGCAGCGCAAGCGGATGAACTGGCGACCGATGCGATCTTCCAGGAGCTGGGGAAGATTTGAAGCCGCGTCCCGTAGCATGGCTCTCCAGAGCCGTGTAGTTCGACAGCGATTGGTCGAATCGTCAACGATTCTTGCCCGGCACGAAGCGTCAGGAATTGGCAGCGCGGATCCTGCATGGCTCTGGAGAGCCATGCTACGACGGGACAGTTCGACGGGAGCGGCAGGCGCGACGCTCCCTCGCGAAACAGCCCGAATTCTGGCGAATTCAGCTACTCGCAACTTCAAAGCCCTGGGGCGGGCACTGTTTAATCCGCTATCATATTCCAGACGGCGAAACCGCGGTTGGGGATAGGTCTTTTCAGGGTGGTGGCGAACAAGGAGCAGAACATGCTGGGGTTCAAGGCAGTCGAAGACTATGGCCGGGCCATGGAAGTACTCCGGGCGGCCGAGTACACGGAGGCAGGTGTCGGCCGAACGCTGGGACGGGAGCAGATCCTCACGATGCCGACCACCGACGTCCCGCGTCTGATTCGGCGGACACGCGAGCTGTCGCCGTTGGACACGTTGGTGCGTCTGTTCTTCGTGGGTCTGCCCGTGCCGGAGCAGGCCGTTCGCGCTGCGCTGGCTCCCATGTTGTTGGATACGTGGGTGCAGGCGGAACTCCTGTGTCCGC
Organism: Planctomycetota bacterium; assembly: GCA_026692885.1. The sequence goes on from JAPLNJ010000885.1 coordinate 2,058, forward strand.
CCGACCTCGAGGGTCACGTCGCACCGCGCGTCCAGCTTTGGCCGGTGAGTGGTCTGATGCTGGCAGTTGACATGCCGTGGCGGCAACCGACGGCGCCGGCCATGGATTTCGTCGTGCCGCCGGGACCCCTGACGCTGGAACTGGCGGATGTGATGATCCGTCGTCCGTGCGCGCGGATGCTGGACCTGGGGACAGGGTCCGGCATGTTGGCGTTGTCTGCGGCAACCCACGTGGAGACCGTCGTGGCGACGGACAAGAACGAACGCGCGTTGGTGTTCACCCAGTTCAATACCCAACTCAATCAGATCAGCAATGTCCACTGCGTGGCCGGCGATCTGTTCGAGCCGGTACAGCAGCAGCGTTTTGGGCAGGTGGTGTGCAACCCGCCGTTCGTCATTAGCCCCTCGCAACGATACCTGTTTCGCGACAGCGGTGAGCGGGGTGATGTGTTCTGCCGCCGCTTGATCCGCGCGGCGGTCGAGCACTTGGAGACGGGCGGCTTCTTGCAGCTCACCGCGAACGCAGTGCAGCAGGTGGGACGTGCGTGGAAGGCGGACCTGGAGGCTTGGTTCGACAACCTGGGCTGCGATGTCCTGGTCCTGGTCCAACGCACGGAGGATGCGTCGGAGTACGCGATGAATTGGATTCTCAGCACGGAAACAAAAGACGCGGCGTTGGTGGCGCAGCGTTACGAAACCTGGATGACCTACTTCGAGCGGGAGCAGATCGAGGCGGTCAGCTACCTGCTGATCACGCTGCGGCGCTCTGGCGGTGGCCCCACCTGGATCCAGATCGACGATCCGCCCTGCCGGGTCGTCGGCCGCTGCGGCGACGAATTGCTGAAGTTCTTCGAGTGCCGAGATGCGTTTGGCGATGTGCGTCAGGCCGAGGACCTGCTGCAGCGGCGGCTGCGGTTGGCGCCGGATGTCCGCATCGAGCAGGAACTCGTCATGACGGACGGGGGTCTGGAATTGTGTCACGTCCGGCTCAAGAAAACAGGCGGTCTGCAGTATCCGCTGGCCACTCACGAGAGCGTCGGACGGCTGTTGGCCGGCTGTGATGGCAGCCGCACGTTACACCAACTGCTGGAGGAGATGGTCGACTACCTGGGTGTCGACTGGGACCGCACGGCGTCTGCCGTACTCCCGGTGGTGCGGTCGCTGCTCGAACGCAGCGTGCTCACGGCCGAGGATCGCTGAGGCTCCATGCCCACGTGGTCGCGTCTCTCCGAGACGCGCAGCTCGTTCTGCGACAGGCAGCTACCGGCGCTCGCCGGAACCTGTCGGGACGTCCTTGTCCGGCTTCGACGAGGGCTGCGAATCCGGAGTCTTACCGGTGGAGACTTCCCAAGCTTTCTGTGCGGCTTGGTGCTGGGGATCGAGCGCGAGGGCCGCTTCGAACCAACTGATCGCCAGCAAGGGCTTGTCCAACTGTCCAGCGACGAGGCCCAGTTGATAGCGGAGTTCGGCATTGGCCACGTCGCGAAACGCCTGCTCGTGAAGCTCGGTGAACTTCTTTCGTAGTTGCTGCAACTCCTGCACAATCCGCGTTTCGGCCGCGGCTTGCTGGGTACGGCCCAGCAACTGGTAGGTTTGGGCGAGCTGCAACCGCACCGGGTATTCCTTGGGATGGCTGTTGACCGCACGTTCCAACAGGGGTAAAGCTTCACTCGCCTTGCCTGCCGTCAGCGCGATCCCGGCGCGCAGTCGCAGGGCGTCCATGTGTTGCGGATCCGCCTGCAGCGCGCGGTCGGCAAGTGCTTCGGCGGCGAGTCTATTTCCCAGCGCGTACTGGCACTCCGCCTGGAGCGACAAGACGTTGGGGATCGGGCAACAGCCCTGCAAGGTCTCCCAGGCTTCGGCGTACTGCCGCTGCTTGGATTGGCAATGGGCCAACTCCCAGCGAATCTCGTCGAGGTCCGCTGCGGGCGGCCCCCGCTCAAGCGACTGGCGGTATTCAGCAATGGCCGGCTCGTAGCGTTCAAAATCGTGGTAGATCAGGCCTCGCAATCGATGCGGTCGCGGATCATCGGGGGCCAGTTCAGCCACCTCTTGCAGTTGCACCAGCGCTAGGTCGATGGCTCCGATGTCGTAGTACGCCGCGGCCAGCCACCGCCGCGCATCAACGTTGCGCGGGTTCTCCTGCAGCGCGACGGACAGAATTGGCAGGGCATCTCGGAGGAGGCGGGCCTTATAAAGTGCCTCGCCGGACAACGCATACGCTAAGGGCTTGGTGTCAGGGTGTTGGTTCGCGTAGCCGAATTGCTCAATGGCTTCGTAGAGCCTCCCGGTACGCAGCCACAGCATGCCTCGCAGCAGATGTGCGTGGGGCTGGTAGTCGGGTTCTTCGCGGAGCGATTCCGCGGCCGCGTCCACCAAGGCCAGTTCGTCGCGGCCAAAGGCCGCAACCGCTGCTCGGTACTGCCGGAGGGGTGTGGGGCGAATCTTCCACCACGTCCCCAGGCCGACGCCCAAACACGCCAGCATTGAGCTCAGGAGGATCAAAAGTCGGCGTGTATTGGAATGCATACTCGCTGCCAGCCCCGGCTACACGGTGTCGGCTACACGGCCCGGTAAAATGGCAGTATACTACGCGGGTTGATTCCAGAACAAACGTCCCTGGGGTGGAAGATGGTTGACGATGCTAAAGTCCGTGCCCAAGCCGCGCCCCACGAGGTGACAGCGGCCGACGTCCGTTCTCACGCGGCTGCGCAGCTCCAAACCGCAGCCCTCGCAGGCGCGGCCGTGGCGCTGCTGGCCGGCTTGGCCACGTGGGGCATGCTGCAGGCGACCGGCCCCGTGTTCGCGATCCCCCCGGAACTCGCCAATTTGCCGACCCCGGCACCGTCGGATAAGTTGGCCGAACTGGACCGAGCGCTGGCCATCGCCAGCCGGAACAACGCCACGTATGCCTTGGGCCTGCTGGGGCTGCTGCTGGGCGCGTTTCTCGCCACAGCGGAAGCCGTTTCCCGGCGGACGGTGCGGACCGCTATCCCCAAGGGCCTGTTGGCGGGCGTGACGGGCGGACTGGCCGGAGCTGTCGCGGGATTTGTCGGTTCGCAGGCCTTCGGGTATCTGCTGTACTTCCCCCACTTGTCTCCGCTGGGCAAGACCATCGTCATTCAGATCGGCGCGTTGGGTCTCTTAGGTTCGGGCGTCGGCTTGGGCCTCGGCCTCCCTTATGCGCGACCCCGCTTGCTGGCCAACTGCATCCTGGGCGCCGTCCTGGGCGGCACCTTGGCGGCGGTCATCTATCCGGCGGTGGTCGGCTATCTGCTGCCTGTGGCAGATACCGAAATGGTCGTGCCGGGAGTCCGCGGTGGCCAACTTCCCTGGGTGTTGCTGACCGCCGGTCTAATCGGGTTGGTCGCGACCGGCCTCGGAAAACCGCGGAAGCCGCACGTGAACAAGGCGAGCGGCAGGAAATAACTTACCCGTAGGACGGCCCTCCGAGGCCGTCTGGTAAACCAACCTGCGGGACGCAGTGGACGGCCTCGGAGGGCCGTCTTACGGGAAGACCATCCTACATCGGGTTGGGTAAGTTATTTTCGTCAAGACTTAACGTTGGGGTTGGCTTGGGTGCCACTGGCTCCGCCAGTGCCGAGGTCAATCGCGATCGGATCACTCGGCGACGTCGGAAGCGATGACGGGAGCAAGGCCGGACTTTTGGCCACCATTGGGCAGAGCCAGTGGCACCCCAAAATTTAGCCTTGAAGACGCACTAGTGTTCTCAAGCCCTGGCTGCTATGTGGCTGCCCCTAGCGGGGCGAAAACCTGTGGATCAAGACCAGGGCGTTGTCCCGATCTGTCATGTGCGCCCCTGCGGGGCAAGCAGCGAAGCAGGCTCTCGCCCTTGCCACCGTGCCAATTTCCCATGTCAAGCCCAACTTTGCATCGCCCTAGGCTAATCCAGCTTGAAGTCAAACTCTTTCTTGCTGTCTTTACTCACCGTCGCCGTCAGGCTCGAGGTCTTGGGATCCGCATACTTGGCCGGCAATTCCTGTTTGGCGATCTTATCCAGTTGGCCGGACGCGGCAGCCCGCATGCCTTGACCATAGGCGGCTGACGGATTCTGGACGCTGGCCCCGCTGAGTTCAGGGTTGGCTTTGCTCTTGGAGATCGTGACCTTGTGCTCGCCGACCGCGGCACCGTCGTTCGTCTGGAAGCTGGTCAGCCGGAACCGCCCGTTCTTGTCCGTGATGCCGACGGCAAACCGGGGTGCCTGCTCGTTCCGGAATACGACCTCGGCCCCTTCCAAGGGCTTGCCTTGAAACTGCACCACGCCGGAAACTGGCACCAGTTCCGGATGACCAGTCCGCCCACAACCCATCAAATACGTCAGCAGGCAGGCTGCCGACACACACAGGGGCAACTTCCCCAAGCAGAAACGCCACATAGCTTGTCCCTTCTTGCGAGAGCTTACTGTAGGTCAGCCTTTCCAGGCTGACGGTCATCCGCGTCAGGCTGGAAAGCCTGACCTACGTTGGCCGCGTTAGAACCTAGCTGGCACCTGGCCGTCGCGACGGTCCCCCAGGGCCTGGTAGGTTCGGTACTCGATACTCTCGTTCAGGAAATGCACCGAACCATCACAGAACAGGAATAGGGCACCCCCCGGATGCTTGGACTTGAAGCCTTGCGACGTCTGCCAGGCGGCGTCCTGGTTGCAGGGCGTGGAGCCGGCGGGTGCAACGCCTCCCCACGAGTAACCGGGTAGCTCGGTGGGGCAGGTCGGATAGTTGATCGGCGCGGTGGTCGCAGTCCAAAGCGCGTTCGAGTTCTTCCAGCCACCGCGGTGGTGGTCGCCGCAATTGGGCCGGATTTCGCCCAGGGCGATGGTGTTGGCCGTGCCATCGGTCACGTCCGCCAAGCGGGCCGACCACGAGTAACGCGAGAACACTCCGGAGATTTGCTGGCCGTCCTCCGTGCTGCCGTGGCCCACCGGACCGTTACCGAAAAAATCACCCGGGTATTGATTGCCGCAAGCCCCGCCCTGGTCCGGCATCGCCTGAGCACCGAGCGAGACAGCATAGTTCCCTGGCGGAGCACCCGCATTCTGGTAGGGATCGCTCGGACAACGGTAGCCGTCGATCGTCGGACGTGGAGTCAAGGCGTCGAGTTGGCCTTCCACGTCCAGGACTAAATCGAGCGATTCGTGGAGGGAGCGGGCTTCGAGAAAAGGCATCAGCTTGACCAGAGCGCTGCCTTTCCGGTGATTCCCCCCCTCCCAAATGTGGCCCAACCCGCCGCCGCACGTGCCAGGGCCCGTATTGGCCGCGTCGCACTCGCGGGTCCCGATGGCAAAGCGTTTGTACGTGTCGTGATAGTTCTGCAGTGCGATCCCCAATTGCTTGAGGTTGTTGTTGCACTGCGTTCGCCGAGCCGCTTCCCGAGCGGACTGAATGGCAGGTAGGAGTAGCGCGACCAGGATGCCAATGATGGCGATCACGACCAGCAGTTCCACCAGCGTGAAGCCGATGTATCTGCGCAGCTTGAGCTGAGACATGAGACGACCTCCACGAAAAGATGAGTGAAAACGACCGTCACACCGATTCACTTGCCGGTCAGCTTACCCCTGTTGAAATGCGCGGTCAATAAGAAGAAGGCACTTTTTGAGGTGGCTCGAGGCTCACGTCGGCGGCAGCCGACGCGGGCCGGTTTGCATCGCTCCGCCGGACGGGATATCATGCACCGCGTCGTTCGCACAAGGAGGTTGCCGGTGAGCATCGCACGGTTCCTGCCCACCCGTCGATGGTTGTGGCGAGGTCTGGTCGGCGTCGCGCTTCTGAGCATGGCGTTCTTGTGGAAGCCACTGCTGATCCAGTGGCACGAGGGTCGCGCCCGCCAGCACCTCCGCAGCCGGCAATATCCGAGAGCGTTGGAGGAACTGCGGGCCTCGCTCTGGCTGGCGCCGCAGCGGTCCGAGACCATCTTGCTCTTGGCTCGCACGCAACGCCGGCTGGGAGACTTGGCCACGGCCTCGGCGCTGCTGCCGCAGGCCGAGAAGTACGGTGCCGCCCCGGCGCGAATCCAGCGCGAACAATGGCTCCTCTTGGCCCAAGCCGGCCAGCTCCGAGAGGCGGAACCGCATTTGGCCGCCTTGCTCCAGGATCCCCGCGACGAGGGCGCCGAGATTTGTGAGGCGTTTGTCCAGGGCTATTTCTCCAACCTGTGTGTGGACGAGGCGTCGGCCTTGCTCGACGTCTGGACCAAAGACTATCCGGAAGATCCTCAACCGCATGTCATGCGCGGCTACCTGTTGCAGACGTTGGCCTTTAACCCGGAAGCCCTGACCGCCTACCGCAGAGCTGCGGAACTGGCCCCCGACCAGCCGATGATCCGCCGCCGACTGGCCCAGATACTCGTGGAAACGGGCGGTTTGGACGAAGCCGGCGAACTGCTCCGCCGGTGCGTGGAGGAGACTCCCGATGACACGGAGGCCAGGATGGCTTGGATGAACTTGTTGTTCACCCAAGGCGACACGGACCGCGCCCGGGAAGGTCTGGAGCAACTGCTCGCCAAGCAGCCCGCTTGTTTCGAGGCCCGGCGACTGCTTGGCGAAATGGAATTGAGCCAAGGCCGGTTGGTCGAGGCACTCGGCCATTTGGAGCCGGCGGCGCGCCAGCGGCCCTACGACACGACGACCCGCAATGCCTTGGGCAAGACGCTCAGTGCCTTGGGTCGCAAGAGCGAGGCGGAGCCGCACTTCCAGTACGTGGCGGAGGCGGAGCCCGCACTGCACCGCATGGAACAGCAATTGCGACAGGTGCTCAAACAACCCCGCGACCCCCAACTCCGTTACGAGATCGGGATGACGCTCCTGAAGTACAGTTCGCCCGACGATGGCGCCAAATGGCTGCGGACGGTGCTGGAACTTCAGCCGAATCACCCGGGCGCCCAGGCGGCCTTGGGCCAGCGGACAGCAAGCCGTGACGGCCCCCGTCCTCCAGCGGCTGTACCGGCCGCACGGGATCCGTCCGACCGCGATTCCCGGCACCCGCCATCCGCGACCGCGCTTCCGATCACCGGTGGGGAGAGCATTCAGTTGCGCGACGTGACGGCCCAGAGCGGGATCTCGTTCGTGCATACGGACGGCAGCAGCGGACGGTTCTTCACGATGGAGGCCATGACCGGCGGGCTGGCGCTCTTCGATTACGATGGCGATGGCCTGATCGACATTTACTTTGTCAACGGCGCACCGCTGCCTGGCACGCTGCCCGGTACGCAGCCTCGGCACGCGCTCTATCGAAATCTGGGCAACTGGAAATTTTCGGACGTCAGCGTGGAGGCCAACACGGCCTGCACGGCATTCGGCCTGGGCCTCACGGTGGGAGATTACAATAACGACGGCTTCCCCGACATCTACCTGAGCAACTTCGGTCCCAACGTCCTCTACCGCAACAACGGCGACGGGACCTTGAGCGATGTCACGGCGCAGGCTGGCGTCGCGCGTGGCAACCGCGTCGGGGCGGGCGTGTGTTTCCTGGACATGGATGGTGACGGTGATTTGGATCTGTTCGTCGCCAACTATGTGCAATTCTCCTATGCCTCCCATCGCGCCGCCCAGATCGCCGGGCTCCCGTTCTACCCGGGCCCGCTCGACCAGGCAGCGGAAACCAACGTGCTGTATCGGAACGACGGCGAGGGGACCTTCACCGACGTCAGCGTAACGTCCGGCATCGCGGCCCACAGTGGGACCGGAATGGGCGTCATCGCCTGCGACTACGACAACGATGGCGACACCGATATCTTCGTGGCGAACGACGAAATGGCCAACTTCCTGTTTCAGAACGACGGTCACGGGACGTTCCGGGAAGTCGGCATTCCCAGCGGGGTGGCCTATGACGCAGCGGGCTTGCCCCGAGGGAGCATGGGCGTTGACGCTGGCGACTACGACAACGACGGTTGGCTGGACTTCTACGTGACTTCTTACCAGAACGAACTGGCCACGCTCTATCGGAATCTGGGCCGGGGCTTCTTCCACGATGCCACTCGCCTGACGGGTGCGGGCGCGGGCACGCTGTCCCAGGTCACCTGGGGCCACGGCTTTGTCGACTTCGACAACGACGGTGACCGGGATCTGTTCATCGCTTGTGGGCATACCGACGAGAACGTGGAACGTCGCGACAAGCGGGCCGCCTACCGCACGCGGAGTATCCTGCTACAGAACCTGCTGGTCGAGACGGGCCAGGCCCGCTTCAGCAACATCTCGGACCGTTGTGGCGATGGCCTGCGGCTCTTGCGGAGCAGTCGCGGGACGGGTTTCGACGACTTGGACAACGACGGCGCCGTTGACGTCGTCGTGCTCAACTCGCGGCAATTGCCGACGGTCTTGCGCAACGGGTGCCACGAAGTTGGGAACGCAAACCATTGGCTGCAGGTGGTCCTGCGGGGCGTACGTACCAACCGCGACGGCGTCGGCGCCCGCGTGCGGGTCACCGCCGGCGCCCTGGTCCAGATCGACGAGGTTCACAGCGGCCGCGGATATCAAAGTCACCACGGCGTTCGCCTGCACTTCGGTCTCGGTGTGCAGGACCAAGTCGACCGGATCGAGGTGCGTTGGATCGGGGGTGGCACCGACGTGGTGGAGCACGTGCGCGCCGATCGGACGGTGACGATCATCGAGGGCCAGGCCAGCGGACAGAAATGAACGAGCTCACGGCTCGATCAGGACCAGCGTGTGGTCCAGGTGCTCGATCTTCACGGTCTGCACTCCGCCGGCAGGCCACGTGACGGAAAGCGACTCGGCAGTGGCTCCCGCGGGAATTCCCCAGCAGACGCGCAGCTCGCTCTGCGACAGGTAGCTGCCACCGCCTTTCACGAGCCGCAGCCGATTTCCGACCGAGGTCTGCAGCACCAGGCGCGCTCCGACGGCGTCGCGGTTGCTGCGGCGGCCCACGAGGCGGGCACGCAACCAATGATTGCCGTTGACCGTCTCGTTGCGGAGGATCGCCACCGGTTCGTTATTGTGCGAGATGGCGATGTCCAGATTGCCGTCATCATCCAAATCCCCCACCGCCATGCCGCGGCCGGAATGCGGCTGGGAGAAGTAGGGATCGGGCTGCAGTCGGGCGCGGATGAACCGGCCGGCTCCATCGTTCAACAGCAGCAACGGCAGCTGACGCAGGGATGAGTTGCGGGAGAAATGGACGACGTGGCCGTTGGCGACGATCAGGTCTTCGGCCCCATCGCGATCCACGTCGATGAACCCCGCCCCGAAGCCGACAAACAAGTCGCCCACGGAGGTCACTCCAGCCGCTCGACTGACCGGCTGGAAGTTCCCCTGTCCCAAATTCCGATACAGTCCGAACGACTCGTTCTCATAATTGGCGACGAACAGGTCCGGCCAGCCGTCCAGGTCGTAGTCGCCCAGGTCCACGCCCATGCTACCGTTGGGACGCCCCGACTCGTCCAAGGCCACGCCCCGCAGCAGACCGGCTTCTTCAAAATGTCCGTGTCCGTCGTTGATGTACAGGAAGTTCTCCGTGGTATCGTTCGCGACGTAGATGTCGACGTCGCCGTCCAGGTCGATATCGCCAAGAACCACGCCTAGCCCCTTGCCGTCACGACGCAAGCCGCACTCGACCGACGCATCGCGAAACGTCCCGTCCCCGTTGTTCAAGTAGACAAAGTCCGGCAGCGGATCGAATCGCTTCGGCGAGCAGACGTCGCGCTGGCCCGCTACTGCACCAGGACAGAACGGATGATTCGCGAAGGACCAGTTGACGTAACAGGTCACGTACAGATCCAGGTTTCCGTCTCCATCCAAGTCCGCCCACCCAGCGCTGGTATTCCAGGAATCGTTGGCGACGCTCGCCGGCCGCCCGACTTCGCGGAACGTGCCGTCACCCTGGTTATGAAACAGCTGCAGTCCGCCGTAGCCGGTCACCAACAGATCCGGGAAGCCGTCGTTGTCGTAGTCGCCCGCCGCCACACCGTGGCTGTAAACGGTGCTCTCCCGCACCCGAGCCTGATCCGAAACAACCTCGAATTGCCAATCGCCGAGGTTCCGCAGGAGCAGCGACGGAAGTGGCAGGATAGATTTCTGCGGGTCGAAACGGCCGCCTCCGGGGAAGAATAGATCCAGCCGCCCGTCGCCATCGTAGTCGACCAGGGCCACGCCACCGCCCAGCGATTCCAGGATGGTGTACTCGCCCGCCTCGCTGCCGTTGTGGTAGGCGAAGTGGATGTTGGCCGCTTGGGCTTTGTCGGTGAACCTGATCTTGGATTCCAACTCCGGTGTAGCACGCTGCGCCGACTCGCGTGAGGAAGCGGTGCCGGACGACGGTGGGCCGCCGGGTTCCGACGCCGGAACCGTGGTGGTGTGCGGGGTCGGCGGTGACGATGGGTAACAGCCGCCGACGAGTAAGGCCGCCAGCAGTCCCGTGAGACCCAGCAGGCGACTGCCGAAACGAGTGCCGCTGCGTCTGACCAAGCCTCTGCTCCTTGCCTACGACCGCCAATCACTCCACCGCTGCACTGCGGAGTCATTCTGACAGGCGGGGCCGGGGATTTCCACCCCGGCCCTGCTTCTCGCGAGTCGACGAAATCTGGCATCCCTTGGGAAGCCGCGGGTGATTACAATATTCGTTTTGCCGTACTCAAGATCGACGAAGAGACACGTGTCACAAGAATAGTAGTCAGCACGCTCCGCCGCGACGACAGGTCATCACGGCGGAGCGTGATGACTAACTTGAAGAACCAACTGTAACTTTGGCACCCCGGAGGTCCTCATGTCCGAACCAACCGCCATCAACAACCGTATTCCGCCGCGGAAGATCCGCGACGTCGCCCTGGAACTGGGCCTCGATCCGGACTGCATCCTGCCCCACGGGCACTACATCGCCAAGATCCCGATCGACGAATTGAATCGCCGCGCGCAGGGTCCGGATGGTGACTTGGTCCTGGTCACGGCCATGACCCCGACTCCGACGGGCGAAGGCAAGACGACGACGACGATCGGTCTGGGCGATGCCTTGCGCGGGTTGGGCCAACGGGCCGCGATCTGTCTGCGGGAACCGTCGCTGGGTCCCTACTTCGGGATCAAGGGCGGCGGCACGGGTGCGGGTCGGGCCCAAGTTGTGCCGGCCGAGGATGTCAACCTGCATTTCGTCGGCGACATGTATGCGGTCGAAAAGGCCAACAATCTGCTGGCGGCCATGCTCGACAACCATCTACAGCATGGGAACGAATTGGGCATCGACCCCCGGCGGATTGTGTTGCGCCGCGTCATCGATTTGAACGACCGGGCCCTGCGCGAGATCTTTGTCGGTCTGGGCGGAGTGAAACATGGGGTGCCGCGGCAAGACGGCTTCAATATCACGCCGGCCTCCGAGGTGATGGCCATCCTGTGTCTGGCCCAGGACTTCGTCGATCTGGGCCGACGGCTGGGCGACATGGTCGTGGCGTTTACCTACAAAGGTCAGCCCATTATGGCCCGTGACATCCACGCCGATGGTGCCATGTTGGTCCTGCTCCGCGATGCCATTCATCCCAACTTGGTGCAGACGCTGGAAGGTACGCCGGCGCTGGTGCATGCCGGCCCGTTCGCCAACATCGCGCAAGGTACCAACACGGCCATCGCCACCCGCCTGGCCCTGAAACTCGCCCAGATCGTCGTGACGGAAGCCGGCTTCGGCAGCGATTTGGGCGCGGAGAAGTTCTTCAACATCAAGTGTCGCGTGGCCGGCTTGCAGCCCAAGGCCGCGGTCATTGTGGCGACGGCCAAGGCGGTCAAGTACCACGGCGGCTGCACCGCGCGCGGCGGGCTGGGAAACCTGGCCAAGCACATCGAGAACATCCGCCAGTTCAACCTGGAACCGGTTGTGGCGATCAACCGCTTCGAAGACGATCGGACCGCCGATCTGAACAAGATCATTGCGTCCTGCCAGGAGCAGGGCGTCGAGGCGGTGGTGGCCACACACTACCAGGACGGCGGACGAGGCGCGACGGCACTGGCCGAGGCGGTGCTGCGCAGTGTCGACGCGAACCGTGCCAAGAAACTGCGGTTCACGTATCCGCTCAAGATGCCGCTGGCGCAGAAGATCGCCAAGGTGGCTCGAGAACTGTACGGCGCCACCGATGTGAAGTTTGATCGCAAGGCGGAGACCGATCTGGAACTGCTGGAGAAGACCGGCTATGGCCAGTTGTTGGTCTGCATCGCGAAGACCCCCAAGTCCTTGTCCGACAACCCGAAACTACTGGGGCGACCGCGCGACTTCAGCATCACAGTGACCGAAGTCCGGGTCAGCGCCGGCGCCGGCTTTGTCGTGGTGATCTGCGGCGAGATCGTCACTATGCCGGGCCTGCCCAAGGTCCCGGCGGCGGCCCGCATCCAAGTCGCCCCGGATGGCACCGCCACCGGCTTGACTTAGGCACTCATGTAGGGTGGGCCAAGGGAGCGGAACACGGTGGGCTGTGAATTGGATGCCACGGGCTTGCCCCGTGGAGACTCACGTTCGCAGCTACACGAGGCGCTCCCCCGCGTCACCTCACTCCCCCGTTTCGCCCCGATAGGGGCAGCCACATAACAGCCCAGGGCAGAGCGGAGCGGCGTTGGCCGCGTAGCGCCGCCCTGGGTTAGGGGAGTATCAGGACCGCCAGCCCTGAAGGGGCGAAACAAGCCAGCGTAGCACAACCGCGCCACAATCCTTTGTCAAGAACTGCGTCCATCTTATTTGAAGACGAACG
>JAPLNJ010000886.1 GCA_026692885.1 Planctomycetota bacterium
CAGCACGATCCCGATCGCGAAGACCACGGCGCCGGCAATCGTCAGATACACACCGCCAGCCAGCTGCAACTCAGGCTTCCGGGCCAAGGCAACGACGACGATCGCCAGGTACAGAAACAGTGTGCTGCCGCCGAAGAACGTTGTGGATTTGATCTGCCAACTGCAACCAGTTACCAGTAACAGCACGGTTGCGGTGATCAGGCCGATTTCGTCCAGCGATGAAATTAGCTCACCGGGGGTGAAGCGATGATGGATCACGGCGATCAGCAGCGGGAGTGTCGTCAGGATGCTGCCCAGCCACAACCCGACCGAGACCATGTCGTTCTCCGTGTCGGTCCCCGTGGCCTCGCGGAAACGGCCCACGTAGCTGACGCTGACCAGCAGCGTTCCGACGACGACGCAGAAGATCTCGAGTTTCTGCCAGGGGCTAAGGTCGGACAGCACATTCAGCGTCAAGAAAGTTACGCCCGCCAGGGCCACGGCGGAAGTTAGGTACGTCCGTCGCCAGCCGCCGGAGAAACTCAACGCCGCTGCGATCAGACTGGCCAGCGTGGTGAGCACCAGCGCCCCGACGAAGGCCCACCTCGTAGCCGGGGGTAGCTGCATCAGGGAGGGCAGCTGCATCAGGCTCCGCAGTGCAGCGGCCAGCACGGCGATGCATAGAATGGCGTTGCCCATCTGGAACGCCGGTAATCCCCGGCCCCGGGTCGCCAAGCCTTTCTCGCCCGCCTGCCGGTACACCACGATCTGTTCGATTCCCAATAATCGGGCCACGATCAGCAACCCAACTCCCAGTACCGAATAGAGCATCGCGTGTAACGGCTCGGCGACGCCCCCGTAACCCAGGAATTGCCACAACGCCCCGCACGCGCAAACCGTCGCGAAGTAGGCGTTCGCGCTGCGGCGGCGGATGAACGCCGCCAGCGTGTAAAACAATGTCGCCTCAGCGAATACCAAGCCCAGCATGAGATTGAACGGTAGATCGTCAAGTGTGCGCGGCAGATTGTCGAGTTTGTACGGCACCGGATGGACCACCGTCTGGAGCACGCCCAGCGCGCTGATGAGCACCGGGAGCAGGATCGTGATCGCGGCGGCGTGAGCCACCCAGCCCAGCGGACGCTCAGGACTGTGCCCGCGCCAAAAGCGGGCGGCCAACAGGTATCCGATGGGCAGTAGCATCAGCCAGGGAGCCTGCGCCGTCCAAGCGACCAGACCCCACATCCGCAACAGACCGGCGGCAGCCACGATGGCCGCCGCGGCGCTCAGAAAGAAATGAGCCGCCGACCAACTGGGGCCTGTATGCCGACAGAGATAGGCGGACAGCCGATTGCCCAGCGTGACCACTAACATGGCCACGACGAACTCCCAGTGGGTTTCGTATACCCAGTGGTAGTTCTCGGCCAGGGTGCTCGTGGCCCGGATGTGCAGCACGACCCCCATCAACACGGGCAAAGCGCTGAAGCCAATGGCCAGCGGAGGGATGGCGCGGCTGAACTTCTGACTCGACGCCGACACGGAGTTCTGCACGAACGTCGCGCCGAGCGCTGTGATCGCTAACACCGCGATCAACCATTCCTCGGGGAGCTTCTCGCCAATCAACGTCACCTCCGCCAGTACCAGGCAGAACGCCGCCAAGTAGCAGTACAACCCCACGCGACGGACGACCAGGTCGGAATACACGTACAGATAGCTTCCGGCTAACCACAAGGCACCCGCCAACAGGCTGGATTGAGTCAACAAGTTGCCCGACCAGTTGAATTGCAGGAACGCATGGGCGGGATCGATCAGCCAGCCTGTCACCTGCGTGGCCAGCAAGGTGATCAGCGCCGCGGCCGCCTGCACCTGCCCCGACCAAAACAGAGGCATCCCAAACCGCGGCCGGGTGAAGTGCCCTTCTCCGGGTGGGAAGGCCCGCTCGGCATGCACCGAGATGAGTCCCAAGGTCATCAGCGCCAGGCACAGCGAGGTGGTGTTGGTGACCAAGTCCAATTCGGCCAGGAACAGGCCCACGGTTAGCGTAACGCCCATTTCCACAGCATACAGGAACAGCGGATCGCGCAGCACGAACACTGTGGCGATGTAGAGCAGCGAGCAGACCAGTCCGCCCAGCCACAGCTCGTTGTTCAGCTTGACCAGGTTTTGGTAATCGAGAAACCAAAGGTTCAGCGGAGCGACGACGCAGGCCAAGAAAGTCAACGCTTGTCCGGCGACCTTGAACCGTGTCCGCAGGGTCACATACCAGCCCGCGGCCAGCAGCACCAGAGTCCCTGCCGCCAGAGTCGCGGCCAACACCCACGGATAATCGAAGATGCCCCAACTGACCAACCAGATAATCAAGCCCAATACGACCAAGCCGCCGCCGATCGTCAGCATCCACTGAATGCTGCGGGGATCCAGCAGGGCCTCGAACATCGGCCGTAGCGAGAACGGCTTCTTCGTTTTCGTATCTGGCTGCGGAGCGGCCGAAGGCGGATCGAGAAACTCCGTGACTTCCAGCGACTGTTCCTTTGGCCGGCTCGTGCCAGCCGCAGGTGGTGGGCCGCCGGACCCGCCGGGGGCCGCCCCCGTGAGGGCATCGAGTACGGCTGCAGGCAGCTCCGAAGCCGCCCCGCCGCCGAGTTGGGGAACTGTCAGGATCCGGCCGCAGGCCCGGCACTCCGCACGCTTCCCGGCATACTTGTCCGGGGCTTGGAGTAACTGTCCACATGCGCATCTCACCCTGATAGACATAGCGCGGTCTCCACAAAGAGGGAAAAGGTCTGTCAATTCAACGAGCGATGATTCAGGACGTAGGGTGGGCTGTGCCCACGTCTGTCTACTAGATACCGTCCAGGTCAGACGACCTTACAGAGGGCGGCTCCAGTCGCATCCGGCGCAGTAGGTCGCGGAATCGCGGGTCGGCTCGCAACCGGTCGTAACTGGGGTCGACCGGCAGTCGCATGAGTCCGACGATCCGCTCGTCGAAGGCCCGCATCAGCCACGGAAACGCTCGATCCGCGTCGCCCAGCACGGCATGGAAGCGAGCCAAGGACAAGGTCGCGACCTGCGCACCGCGGTGCAACTCGTCTTCCAGACGCACGGCGCATTCCTGCGCCTCGTGCTGCCGGCCCGCGGCCGCGTGAATGATCGCTTCGGTCTCCAGTGCCAACACGTGAAACGCCTTGGCTTTCCGGACCACGGTCAGGGCCTCGTCGTACTGGCCGCTGGCGATCAGAGAATTGGCAAACCACAAGTTGATCAGCGGGTGCTCAGGATCGACCGCCAGGGCCGCTCGAAAACTGGCCAAGGCCCGCTCATACTGCCGCAGGTATCCGTAGATCACGGGCGGGGCCGAGTTGATCATGGGCGAGACCGGATCGAGTTTCTGCGCCTCTAGAGTTTGGTGCAGGGCCTGTTCGAGTCGTCCCGTCGGCACCAGCACCGTAAAGGCATAGGCCATCCGCGGATACGCGAGTTGGGAGTCGAGTTCGAGCGCGCGCCGGAAATGACTCTCCGCCTCCTGCCAGCGGTACTCTCGGGCGGCCAGCACGTAGCCCATGGCCCCGTGCGCTGCAGCGAGTCGGTCGTCGGCCGCCAAAGCCTTCACGGCAGCAGCCTTCGCCGCGTCCAACGCCGCACCTTGGTCGGCCAGAGCGTAGCTGCCGAGCAACAGATAGCACTCCGCCTTGCCCGCATGCGCTGGCGGGTATTCCGGATCGAGCGCTAACGCCTGATCGTAGAATTCGATCGCCTTGCGCAGGGCGTCCGGCTCGCGTTTGTTCCAATAGAACCGCCCCCGCAGGTACTGGCTGTACGCTTCCACGTTGTCCGTGTGCGGCTGGACCAGGGTCCGTTCCTCAGCACGCGGTAGTTTCATCTTCAAGGCCGACACAATCGTCCGCGCGATCTCGTCCTGGACGGCGAACACATCCTCCAGGTCGCGATCGTACCGTTCCGACCAGACCTGGTAACCGCTGGCCACATCAATTAATTGGGCCGTGATCCGCATCCGCTGCTGCGACTTGCGGACACTGCCCTCCAGCACGGTGCTGACGTGCAGATGCCGGCCGATCTCCCGGATGTCCAGTGCGCGGCTCTTGAACTGAAAGGCCGAGGTGCGGGCGACTACGCGCAATCCCGAGACCTGGGCCAGTGCATTTGTCAGTTCTTCCGCCAGCCCATCCGCGAAGTACTCGTTGTCGGGATCGGCGCTCAGATTCCCGAACGGCAGTACGGCGATGGAAGGCGACGTCTCCGGAGCCGGGCGGCGCGCCGCGCTGGTCGCGGGTAGTGTCGATAGGACGATCTCGGACGGCTGCTGCAGTTGCGTCAGCCGCTCCTGCAGGATCTGAGCGACCTCCGCCGCCGACTGGTAGCGATCCTCCAGAGCCTTGGCCAACAAGCGATCGATGATCTCCGTCAACCAGTCGGGAATGTGCGGATTACGTTCTGAAATCGGCCGCGGCATCTCGTCGCAAACCCGCCGCACCGCCTGCAGCGGCGTCTCGGCCCGAAACGGGGACTCGCCGGTGCACATCGCGTACAGCACACTGCCCAGACTGAACAGATCCGAACGGCGGTCCGCCTCTTTGCCGCGGGCCTGCTCCGGAGACATGAACTGCGGCGTACCGAGCACGATCCCCGGCTGCGTGAGGTGGATGCCGTCGAGGACTCGGGCGAGCCCAAAGTCAGCGATCTTGACCCGTTCCATGCCGCTCTGCAGTAGGATGTTGGCCGGTTTGACATCGCGGTGGATGACATCCTGGGCGTGGGCGGCCTGGAGGCCGGCTGCGATCTGCATCCCGATCCGCAGGATTTCCGCCGTTCGTAGCGGCCCGTCGCGCCGGATACGTTCTGCCAGAGATACGCCGACGATGAACTCCATCGCGATGAACGGCAGCCCCTGGGCTTCTTCCACCGCGTAAATAGTGACCACGTTGTCGTGGTTGATGGCGGCGGCCGCCTGAGCTTCGCGCAAGAACCGCCGACGGGCATCCTCCACGAATGCCAAGTGGGACGCCATTACCTTGATGGCCACGATCCGATTGAGCCGTGGGTCGTGAGCCCGGAGGACGATGCCCATTCCGCCGCGCCCGACGACTTCCAGGATCTCGTAACGTCCCAGACGGCCTAGGCTGCCGGCTTGGCTAGAAGGCTGCAGGAATTGTAACGCGAGTTCAACCCCAGCGGACCCTCTGCCGCGGGCGGAGGAGGAGGGTGGACGGGACTTTTGGAGTTCTGTAATCGAATTGAGCAAGGCGTTCTCCGGTGGCCGTTTAGGGTCTCGCAAGTCGGCGACGCGGTCCGCCAGCCACGCCGGCTCCCGCGACACGCGTTCGATTTCCGCGCGGCACGACAGGCACACGTCCAAATGCCCCGTGAGCTTCGCTTCGACCTCGGCTGCGAGGTTGTCAGTCAGTAACTGCCGCCATTCGTCCGGCGACGGACAAGACTTCTCGGAGCAATTCATCGCTTCACTCGGCCTCCAGCCTCTCAATCTCGATTCGCAGTTTGGCCAGCACGCGACTCCTGGCCACGTACAAAGCACCGACGGAAATCCCCAGGGCTTGAGAGATTTCCGGCGCGCTCTTTCCCTCGACCGCCGTCTGCCAGAAGGCCTGCCAGGTCGTAGTGGAGCACCGCGGGCGCACCTGCTCCGCGGCCTCCGCGAGCAATTGACGCTCGTACTCTTCGTCCCAGACTCGCGAATCATCCGGCTCCTCGTCGGGCGGATGCTCGATCAACTGCCGGGCGTACGTGGCCAGCGTCGCCGTGCGCCGTCTGTCTCCCTCCCGGAAGTTCTGCAGGGCGTTGCGAGTGACGGTGAACAGCCAACCGCGGAATGATCCGCGCTGACGATCGTAACGAAACTCCTGCAGCGCCACCGCCACGCGCCGCAGGACCTCCTGGCTCACATCGGCCGCGTCCGCATCTTGCAGGCCTCGCCGACGGACGTACCGATAGACTACCGGGGCGTAGATCTGCACGAAACTCGCCCAGGCTTCCTGGTCGCTCACGTCGCGAACTCGCACCAGCAGACTGCCATGTGTCGACGGCCATTGCTCCACGAGATTTCAGCCCTCCCAGGAAATAACACTCGACCGCTCCCGCCTTACCGTATTCTCGCCCGACACCGGGCCGGTTGGCAACACCACAAAGTCCTGCCGTGTAGGTCAGGCTTTCCAGTCCCAAACTTGTTTAACCGCAACCCAACGGAGCCTGCTGAATTAGTCGTGGGGTAAGCTTCCAGCTTGCCAAATACGTAGCCGAGGAAGACGAGGAAACGGAGAATACGGAAGATTGGCAAGCTGGAAGCTTACCCCACGTTGCGAAATGCTGCCAGCAGGGCCGCTGCTGGCTCAGCGAAAGAACCGCTCGTCCAGTTGCCGCCGCCCGCGGTCGGTGTAGAACTCGACCAGCTGCACTCGCAACTCTCGTGGCGACAGCCGACCGCCGTTCCAGGCCCGCACCAAGTCGGCGTGGCGCTGCCGATACTCGCCATCTCGCACCGGGTCGTCGCGATGTGGACGGTCGAGAGGCTGCTGAGGTTCCGGCCCGGCGGTGATGGCCTGTTGGGCGGCGAGGAATTCGTCCCGGTTCGTGTTGGCGATTTCGTCTAACGTCTCGATCACCGCCGCGACCTTGGCGGCCGCCTCCAAATCCATCTTTTCGCTCACGTCGCTCGCCTTGGCCAACCCCCGCGCCAGCCAGGAGTTCGATTTCGATAGTTCTGCAAACTTCTGACGCAACGCCTGGTACGCATCCGGCGACGGCTCCAAAGTCTTACGCAGCATGTCGTTGGCGAAATGGTCGTAGATCGCTTCCTGGATCTCTCGGCCGGGGTGATACATGGGTTCCTGTCTTCCCACGATCTGCAGACGCGGTGAGAAGATGGCGCCCGTCGGCGACACAAACTCGTCCCCGATCGTCAGGCCCAGCTTGGCCAGATTCTGGAGCGTTTTTCCACGGGCGGGCGTTTCGCTGAAGGGGAAGAACGCCTCACGCGGCGCCGGCGTGGCCTGAGCGCACAATAACAGGAATCCGGCGCAGTACGTGTGGATCGTCGCGCCTTTCAGCGGCTGCCCTTTCACAGCCAGCACCCGGCTGGTGCGAAACGTCAGGTCGAACTGCGTAGGGTTGCCGATCATATCCGCGGCGGCTTGCCCCATTGTCGCACCCACGGCCGGGTCGTCATCCCGCAAGAAGAAAGAATGTAACGTCCGCAGCAAGTAGGCCTCGACGTTCGTGGCCGGAATCGTCGCGCCGCGCTCCGGCAGATCGACGATCACAAACCGGCGAATGCCGTCCGGACCCTGCTCCACGGCCACAGCGCCCACGTGGGTGAACAAACCGGGAGCCAGATCCGTGAACATGTTGTAGGGTGAGGGATTCCGCATCAGCAACCAGTCGCCGGCGCGCACCTCGAAGTTGCCGATGCGGTAACGCTCGTTGACCACACCGTGTTTGATACGCTGCTGCAGCCAAGTCAACAGCGTCCGACGCCGCTCGATCATCAGCGGCGTCAGCCGAGCTTCGTCGATCTTGAGCAGGATCTGTTGCAGGTCTTCCGCTAGAATTACCGGGGCCGGCACCGTGGGATCCGTGTCGGGACGCGGCTTCTGCGGGAGGCCGAGATAGCGGATGATGTCCGCAGCGTACACCACCAGGTCCGGCTGCTGCTCGGTCTGCACATAGGTGGCCAGGTCCGGCAGCAAGTCCGCTTGGCGCGTCGCCGCGATCAGTTGCAGAACCTGGAGCCGATCCGCGGGCGGGAACGGTTGGACGCCGGATTCCGGCGGCGGATCGAACAGCATGTACGCCAGGGCCACGGCCCCGATCGCCACGCGTTTGTCGGTCAATAACTTGAGCAACTGTTGGAACTGCTCCGGATGCGGATCCAAGTCCTGGGTGGCCGCGTCGATCAGATCTCGGAGCAAATATCGCAGCCGGCCGGACAGGTCGATCAGCGCGGACGTCGCCTGCAGGTAAAGTTGAATGTGTTCTCGCCGCGCATCATCCGCTGGCAAACGAGCGAACTCGCCGCGCCAGGCCAACGTGCCATCGAGTGCCTGGTCGACCTGCTGCTTGGCCTCCACGACGACGCGGACGATTGCCAAGACTCGGTCAGGATCAGGGGCATCCAGCGGCCAATGTTGGTCCGCGGCCCAGCCTTCGAATTCCCGCGCGGCCTTGCGGAACCTCGCCGTCTGCGATTCCGTCAGATCGGCGACGGTGCGAGGCACGCCATCCAACACCGCCGCTAGCGGCGTGTCGGCCGAAACGCCAGCAGGACTGAACCACAGAACGAGCGGACAGACGAGTAAGACTTGAAATCGGGACATCGTAGGCAGACCGGTGGAAGTAGAGGGACGAGGGCCAAGGCATGATACGCCGATATCTTACTTTGCCAACGCGACTCGGGCGTACAGAAATTGGGAGGGCGACGCTCCCGCGGAGCCTTGGGCCGTCATCGACGGCCGGCTCCGGCTCGGCAGGAGCCTCGCCCTCCCCTGGGAGGAGCCTCCCCCGCCATGAGCAACCCGAGACTCCATGAACAAGCCCCGATCCGGTCAGACAAACCGCGCGACGACCCACAAGATCCCGCCAATCATCAGCATGAATCCGCTAATCCAGACGGCGGTCCGAAACGCATGGTGGAGAATCGGGCCCAGCAATTCGTGTCGCGTGGCACCGTACACGAGGCTCACGATCAGGATGATTGGGATGGCGTGCCAGAGGAGACTCGGCGCTGTGGCAAAGAGGGGCACTGGCACGGGGCATCTCCGATCCTGGGTGGCGGAACCGACTTCCGAAAATCCTAATGGGCCTCACTATAGCAGGTCGGCCTCGCGACGGACAAGACTTCGCGTCGCGAATTCGCTATGATCATTTAGCCGGTTTCGCATGGCTTGACAAAGATCAAATGGAGGGAGGCAGTGATGGCGAAGATCAAGGTGCTGAGCAAAGAGATCACGATTCAGACGCGGCACAAAGAGGACTATATCAGTCTCACCGATATCGCCCGCTACAAAGACTCTTATGAAACCGATGATCTGATCAGAAACTGGCTGAGAAACCGCAATACGATTGAGTTCCTGGGGATCTGGGAGCAGTTGAACAACCCAGATTTTAATCCCGTCGAATTCGATGGGTTTAGAAAACAGGCTGGACTCAACAGTTTCTCCCTGACTCCAAAGCAGTGGATCCAAAAGACGAACGCTATCGGTATCGTTTCCAGTGCGTGGCGCTACGGCGGCACCTACGCCCACAAAGACATCGCCTTCGAGTTTGCTTCCTGGATTTCAGTCGAGTTCAAACTTTATCTCATCAAGGAATTTCAGCGGCTCAAGGCCGACGAACTCAAGCAACTTGGCTGGGATATTCGGCGCAATCTGGCCAAGATCAACTACCGCATCCACACCGACGCGATCAAGGAGAACCTTGTGCCGCCGGAACTGAGCGCGAGCGAAACCGGCCTGGTTTATGCCACGGAGGCGGACGTGCTGAACATGGCGCTCTTCGGTATGACGGCGAAGGACTGGCGCGCCAAGAATCCGGGCAGGAAAGGCAATCTTCGGGACGATGCGGATGTGTCCCAACTCGTGTGCCTTTCCAACCTGGAGAACCTGAACGCCTTGTTCATCCGGGAGAACCTACCGCAGGCGGAACGGCTTCGCAAGTTGAATCAGATCGCCATTCACCAAATGAAACTGCTGACGGACAACCCAAGCGTCAAACGCCTGGCGGGCAAAGGCAAATAGTGGCTCAAAGGGAAGATGTGTATACTGCCCGCGGGCAGGTTTGTCCCTTCGTAGAGCGGAATTTATTCCGCTCTTCACTGAACGGATTGAAATCCGTTCTACGACCAAGCTGCCCGCGGGCAGTATAACACGGCGCTGCGCCCAATTATTACCATGGTCAGAATTCCGGAGTCTCGCTCATGAATCATTTTGCTGATCGGCTGATCGCCGCTGTCCGTCGTTGTCAAAACCCGGTGCTGGTGGGCCTGGACCCGCGTGCCGAGAGTCTGCCCCAAGGCCTGCGCGTGGACAACCCGCGCAACTACACCGCAGTGGCCGATGCCTATCGGCGATTTTGTCAGGGCGTCATCGACGTGGTGGCCTCGCTGGTTCCCATCGTCAAGCCCCAGGCCGCGTTCTTCGAGGAGCTTGGACCGGCGGGCATGGCCGCCTTGGGCGACGTGATTCGGTACGCCCGTGATAAGGGCCTGCTCGTCATCCTGGACGGCAAACGCAACGACATCGGTTCGACCGCCACGGCGTATGCCCAAGGCTACTTGGGCGATGCCTCCGACTGCCCCTGGGCCGCGGACTCGCTGACCGTCAGCCCATACCTGGGAGACGACAGCCTGGAGCCGTTCGTGAAAGTCGCCCAACAGCGCGGGGCCGGGATCTTTGTGCTGGTGAAGACTTCGAATCCAGGCGGCAAGTTGTTCCAAGACCTGGTGGCCGACGGTCGTCCGCTGTTCCAGCACGTGGCGGCACTTGTGGAAAATCTAGCGCTGCAAACCATCGGTCGAGGTGGCTATGGAGCGGTGGGAGCTGTCGTGGGGGCGACGTATCCCGAAGAACTGACCCAGTTGCGGGCCGGGATGCCGCACACTTGGTTCTTGGTGCCCGGATTCGGTGCCCAACAGGGCACAGCCGCCGACGTCGCCGACGCCTTCGATCCGGCGGGACTGGGTGCCGTGATCAATAACTCGCGCAACATTATCTTCGCCCACTCGCGTCCGGAATACAAAACGACCTTTGGCGATGCCCGCTGGCAGGCAGCCGTCGAAGCCGACGGTGAACAGCCGTTGCGGTCGAACGAAGCTCGACTGGTTCAACTGACCTTGCTGGAAGTCGCCGACGCCCAGCGGGATGGAGTAGCCGTCCGATCGTGCGCGACTGGTGATTTGGCAGAGAATGAGATCATCGCCGGGGAGATCCACAAGGACCAGCGCCGGTCGACGCTTTCCGAGCACCAAATCGGTCTGCGGAAAGGGGATGACGACGACTTCACCGGCTACAGGTTTGCCCACGCTTGGTCCTCGTCGGAGCTACTCCAGTCCTTGGCTAAAGCCGACTTGCTCAACGCGAGTCCGTCAAACCGCTGTTCCTCAGCTTTGTTCCTCAGCAACACCACGAACTCGTAAACCTCGCGTTGCAAGGCTTCGGGAAGTGCCGAAATCTCTCTTTCGATCAACTCTTGCGTGCTCATGCCTTGATTCTCACATAACGCCACTTGGCTGTAAAGAACCAGCGCGGGCTCCAGCGTGGGCTCGTAGTGACCGCATTTATGCGGTTGGAGTGCGGGGAAATCAGCATGTTGCACGCCCCGACCCGATGAATCGGGTCACTACGAACGAAGTCAGACAGTCGAACTACAAAAGTGGTAGCTCTTTCAGCGGCCCCACGGCGACGGTCGTGTTGACCGTCAGCGGGTACCGCTCCAACACCGCGGCGATGTCTGCGGGGGTGACCGCTTCGTACGAGCGGACGACCTCGCGGACCGTCCGGTACTGTCGCCGCTGGATCCAGTTGTTGCCGACGGAGAACAACCGGTTGGCAGGACGTTCGGCCTGCAACACGATGTGGGAACGGAGCTTGCTCGTGGCCTGCGCCAACTCGGCTGCGGTGACACCGTCGGCGTGGGCCTGGCGGAGGATCTGGTCGATCGACTCCAAGTTGTCCGGTGTGTCTTCGGGATCGCAGCAGAGATAAGTCATGAAGATGCCGGCGCCTTGGTAGTCGCAGGTCTCCATCACCGCGCACTCGGCCAACCCGCGGTCGAACAACTCCCAGTACAGGCGACTGCCGCTGGAGTCACCCAGGATGGTCGCCAGCAGTCGGGCGGCGTAACGAGCTTCGTCGGCCGAACCCGGCGCGTTGGCAAGTTGGATCACGTATTGCTGCGTGGCCGTGTCCTTGTGAATTACCTGGGCCCCGCGGTGTGGCAGCGCGGGTGGCGTCAGACGCGGCGCCTCGAACGGCTCCCAAGCACCGCAGTACAACTCCAGCAGCGAGATCAACCGCTCGAAGTTCACATGACCCGAGGCGACCAGGGCAATGTTGCGCGGGCTATACCGCTGCCGGAAGTAGGCCAACATTCGGTCCCGCGTCAGCGCGCTGACGCTGGCCGTCGTCCCGAGTATACTGCGGCCCAGCGGGTGCGAACCGAAGTGCAACGCCATGCACTTCTCATGCGCCCCGAACGGCGGCTGATCCTCGTACTTGGCAATCTCTTCCAGGATGACCTTCTTTTCCATCTCGAAGTCATCCTCGCGCAGGGCCGGGCGCAGGATGTCGCTCAACAGCTCGAGCGCCCGGTCTTGGAATTCCGGTAGGAAGGCCGCGTAGTAGACGGTCTGCTCTTCGCTGGTGAAGGCGTTCGAGTGCGAGCCGATTTCGTCCAACTCGCGGTTCACGTCCGCCGCGCTACGCCGGGCCGTGCCTTTGAACACCATGTGTTCTAGAAAATGGCTGACGCCGTGGTTGTCGTCTTGTTCGTCCCGCGAGCCGGTCTTGACGAAGAACCCCAACGCTGTCGAGTACGCCTTGGGGTTGCACTCGGCGACGATTTCCAGACCGTTCGCGAGTGTGTGTTCACGAAATTCCAAGGCGAGCCTCCAATTCTTTGGCGCCTAGCGTCACAATCGTGAAATCACGCGGCGGGTTGGCGGCCAGATAGCGATTGATACTGTCACAGCTCAGAGCATCGATGATGGCGCCCAGCTCGTCCAGCGTCTGCACTCGCTCCAGGTGATACCAATCGGCCGCCAGCGAACTGCTGCGGGCCGAACTGGACTCCTGCTGCATGATCAGACTGCTCTTGATTTTGGCCTTCAGACGGTCCAACTCGTCGGCCTCGATACCGCGGCCCAGACGCACCAACTCGGCCAGCAAGACCTGCAGCGTTTCCTGTGCTCGCTCGGTGGTCGTCCCGGCGTAGCAAAACACGCTACCCCGATCGCGCAGCGAATGACAAGTCGCAGAGACCGCGTAACACAGGCCCCGCTTCTCCCGCACTTCGGTGAACAACCGCGAACTCATGCCGTCACTCAACACACCCACGGCGCCGCGTGCCTGAAAGTAGTCGGGGTGCGCGTAGGGCACACTGGGAAAGGCGACGCCGATGTGCGTCTGATTGGAATCGTGCGGCAGATGCCTCAGCCGATCCTCACACGGCTGTTCCACCAGCTCCGGCAAGGGCTGGCTGGGCCAGTCGGCAAACAGGCTTCCCACGTGATCACACAGACGCGGCCAGTCGAGCTTGCCAGCCACGCTAAGGATCGCGACGTCGGGCCGGTAGTTCTGCTGCAGGAAACGCTGCAGGTCCGCGGGCTGGAGCCGTTCCACGGCCTCATAGGTACCTTGCGGCGGCCGGCCGAAAGGATCGCCGTACACCAGTCGCCGCAGTTCCTGGAAGACTTTCTGGGCCAGATCGTCTTCCATCGAACGGATCTCCTGCAGACAGACCTGCCGCGCGTCTTCGAATTGGTCCGCAGGCAGCAGGGGGCGGCGGACGACATCGGCGTAGATCGCCAGCGTCTCGTGCAGACTCTCGGCCGGCATCGCTCCGCCGAAATGCGCGTGCGCGTTGGCCACCGACGCCGAGGTATCGGCCCCCAGCAGTTCCAAGTCGGTGACGAACTGCCGGCTGTCGCGCGCGCCGCAGCCGCGTTGCACCATTTCGCTGGCGAAGTTGCTGAGACCGGCCAAATCGGCTGGATCGCGACTGCTGCCGGCGGGTAATAACAACGAGAAGGCTGCTGATTCGAGCCATTCCATTTGCTCGGCCAGCAGCACCAGGCCGTTTTCGAATTGCTGGGTATAAATGATTTGTGTCACACCTAGAACGTACCGACTTCCTCAAGCGTACGCAACCTCTGCTGTCCGATAGACGATCCGCAGGTGGCGAAAGCCCAGGCGACGGTACAAGCGAATGGCCCCGTTGTTCTTGGCCGTGACCTCCAGCGTGACGCGTCGCAACCGTGCCTGGCGGAAGCCCAGTAACGCCCGATGGATCAAGCACGTCCCCATCCCTCGCCCCCGGTGGCCGGGCACGATCCCCACGTTCTGCACGGACCCCTGGCCGTTCGAATTCTCGATACCCTGGATCGTACCGCAGAACTCCGCCTGCCGATCACCGCCTTCGCCGTACTGCAGCAGCCACGTCGCACCCGCCAGGAATCCATCCCGCTGGGTGATGTCGCGCATCAACCGCAGACAGCCCTCAAAGTCGCTCAAGCACGGAAAGACATGCGCGTCGAGTTCGTGGCGGAAGCAGCGGTACTTGGTTTCCGCGTGGACCTCCAACAGCGAATCCTTCCACGGCACGAGCGTGTAGCCAGGCGGCAGCCGCGGCTCAGGAAACAGCGGCTGCTCCAGATCGAGTTCCATGCGGTAGCGTTTGAAGTACACCAGACTCATTGTTGCGTGTTCCGGAAGTCCCGGGGCTGCCCATTTCCGCGTGAAGTCATCTTACCGCAGCCGAAGTCTGCAACCAAGCCGACGAGCGGCTTCGGAAGCGGTCAAGGCAGGTTCGACAGGACGACTATCAGCACGTTAGCCACGATTCCGAGGCTGGTCAGCACGACGGAAATAATACCGATCACCATCCCCGCCTGCGTCATGCTTTGTCCGGCGGGATCCATCGTACCGGCACGGATGGCCTTCAGATCGGAGGCGCCCATGACCCAGGCGACGATGCCCAACGGCATGCAACAAAGCAAGCCCGCGATGCCGACGGTCAGAATCATGCCCCCGCGATGCGGCTGCCTGTAAGAACTGACGGGAGTCTGTGGAACCGAGGGCGCGGCGTAAGGATTAGTGATCTGATCAGGCCGATCGGCGAACGGATTCGAGGAGGCGGCGGGTTGCAGGAAGTCGGGAACGGGTTGGAGTAGCGGGATGGCGGACGCGTCACTTTCGGCTGCCGGAACGGCCACGACCGTACCGCACTTGGGACACCGGGCCATCTTCCCCGCATGTTCGTCGGCGACGCGTAGCGTCTGTCCACACCCGGTGCAAGACATTTCAATCGGCATTTGCGTATTCCCTTTCTCTTAATACATTGCCTCGGCGGTTCCATCGGCTTGGATCTGCCAGGGCATCCACACCAGGGCCACGGTGCCCACGGTGATGTCGGCTTTCTTGGGACGAATATTGAACTCCTCCAACACCAATTTCTCCGGGTCAAGGGCCTGCTGGATCCGGTCGACCTCGGCTTTGAGTTCGGCTTCGAGCTTGGCCAGATCCTCGCGCACGGCCTCTACGGTTTCCTCCGCGCGACCCACGTCACTGCGTTCTTGCAGGCTGCGCTGAGCGCGGCGCACCGTCGAGGCCGCGTTGGTCACGTTGCCGACACTCGCGAGCTTCCGTCCAAACAGGGCACCCAACAAGGTCGCACCGACGCTCAGCACGGTCGACATCTGCTGGCCGTGATATTGCTGTTTCTCCTTCTCCACCCGCTCCTCGGCCCGACGCAGGCGATGCGCCAGGGCCTGCAATTTGGGCGCATAGCTTTTCTGCAGCTTGCCCACCTGCTGGTCCCGCTGCTCACGCGCCAGTTGTCGCAAACGGATCTGAAACTCAGTTTCATTCTCAGCGACAGCGGAGTACGCCTTCAACGCGGGGCAGTAGCGGAGTACCAGCGGACGTTCACGGTACAGATGCTCTTTCCAGTTCTTCGTCCAACTGGCGAAATTCTTGGGCCGTGTTAACTCGGCCGGCAGTGGCGCGAACGAAGCGTCCTGGGCCGGCTCGCGCTCCAAGTCCGGTTCGGAGTTCTCCAGCACCTCGGCATCCGCCCACACGTCGGTCACCGAGTCGCCGGAGACTTCAGCCAGCAACGCCATCGCTTGCCATTCGTCCGTACGACTCTTGCTGTCCACGTAATGCACACGGCCCGTGGCCAAGAGCGCCGGCCGGTACTCCGGACGCGAACCGACAGGAACCGACTGGCAGAGCAGAAAGAACTCCGGCACCCCGAGCGGGACCATCGGCCGTTCGCGGGAGACCGCGGCCGTCGTTCCGGCGACTGACGACGGAGCTGCAGAGGCTACTCCGCCGGATGGTGGCGGGAGCGTGGCGGCAGGCGGCAGTGCGGCGCTTGCCGGGCGAGCTGCAGGGGGCGGCTCGCTGGGTGGTCGAGACTTCATCAGGTCCTGAATCTGCTGTCGCGTCAGCGGGCCACGGAGATAGGACAGCGTCCAACGCGTCTGGAACACCACCGGATGGTCGTCGTGGACGTTATTCATCAGGAACACCCGCTGGCCCAGTTTCGACAGCGTGGCTTCCATCTGACGCCGGTCAAAGGCGATTCCCGCCTCCGCCGAGGCGCCTTCCAGTCCGTCCAGCACCCGCGCCTTGTCACGCTCGGTTTGCAGGCGTCCCAGGAACCACGTGCCGGCGTTTGACAGGCCCTTGTAATCCAGGTCTACCGGGTTCTGTGTGGCCAAGACCACGCCCAGGCCGAACGCGCGGGCCTGTTTCAGCAAGGTCAGCATGGGCGTCTTCGAGGGCGGATTCGCCGTGGGCGGAAAAAAGCCGTAGATCTCGTCCATGTACAGGATCGCCCGCAGGCTGGACGTGCCCGGCTGTGTCCGCACCCAGGCCAGCACTTCGTTGAGCAGAATGGTCACGAAGAACATGCGCTCGGAGTCTGACAGGTGAGCGATCGAAATGATGGACAACCGTGGCTTCCCTTGGTCGGTATACAGCAGCCGGTGGATATTCAGCGGCTCGCCTTCCAGCCAGCCCGCGAACCCGGGTGAGGCCAGTAGGTTGTTTAGGCTTGTCGCCAGGGCAAAACGATCCTTCGCAGGGAAGAACGTCTCCAGATCCAGAACGCCCACCTTGTCGATCGGCGGCGACTGGATCTCGCGGATCAGCTGCGCGACTTGCAGACTGCGGCCTTCGCGCCAAGCATGATCCAGCAAGTTGGCGATCAAGATGTGTTCCCGGCTGCGCAGCGGATCCGCGTCAAGGCCCAGGAGCGCCAGCAGGCCGGCGGCGGCAGCGCTGACTCGGTCACGGAAGGCTTCAGCATCCGCGGTGAGGGCCGGCGGCGGAGCGTCGAACGATTGGAGGACGGTCAGCGGCAGACCAGCACGGCTGCCCGGTGTGTAGATCGCCACGTCCGCCGCGTTCTGTAACCGCACGATGCGATCCGCGTCCTGATCCCAGGCTGCCAGTCCCTTACGCCACTTCTCCGCCTCGCGGGCGGCCAACTCATCGGGTGTCAGGTTCTGCCGAACTGCCTCGGCGGCCTCGATCCACGGCCTAAAATCGTCCGCCTGCAGATTGGGGAACGTGAGCAATAGGTTGCCCAAATCGCCCTTCGGATCGATGGCGATGGCGGGGATGCCGTCGATGGCGGCTTCCTCCAGCAGTGCCAAACACAAGCCCGTCTTACCACTGCCCGTCATGCCCACACAGACGCCGTGCGTCGTCAGGTCCTTGGATGCGTACAGCAGTCGCTCGTCCAGCGGGCGTCCTTGATCCAAGTCGTATCGCTTGCCCAGGTAGAAGACGCCCAGTTTCTCGTAGTCCCGATCCGGCATGGTTCCCAATCCCCTCGATAACTTCAGGCGGCCAGCAGGTCTCCGGCGATCTGCCATTGGACTGGCTTTGGCACCCATTACACGCGACCGAACGAAGGATTTCAACGGGGTGATTTCAACAGGGGCCTCGATCATAACGCAGGCAATGCTAGCAGCAGGGGGTGGGGGGGGGATCCGGTTGTCCGACTGAAGGTCCGATGTCGATCTTCCCAGCTCTCCCAAGTACCCACTCCAGTCGTTCTCGCGTCAGCAGCTTCCGAATTATCTTGACAATTTTTCTATTTCGTCTCCAGCGACCGATTCGACGGCGAAAAAGTGCCCTGCCTAGTTCTTGTGCAAACGTCGCGATGCATCAAATGCAGGCACGCCTGCCTAGGAAACGATCGCCCGCCAGCACTGCACATAAGTGCAATCACTGAAAGCACATCTGTGCTGGCCTTGACTTCAATGCTGCGTTGCCACTAAACCCACGCCTCGTTGGTGAGTCCCACTTGGTCAATTTAGTCCCGCAAACTTCAGAGGGAAGGAGCCAGGAGCATGATGGACGTGATTCGGCAGTTGAGTCAGGAGGAGAAGGTACAACAAGCGCGCCGCACGGCGGAAGAAAAACTCCGTGGAGAACCGGATTGGGTACGCTTTTACCGGGAAGTGCTTGGCGTCGACGGCGTCGTCGATAAATTGTTCCCCTCGCTCGAGCAGAGGAAGCAGTTCGAGAAGACGGCTGAGTACACTGAAATCCAGCAGATGCTGGCCAAACTCCGCGAGCGCAACCGCATTCAGAAGCACTGCGACGAACCCACGCGGGTCATCACCGTACGTCTGCCGCAGTGTCTGCACGAGGCGTTGCGACACGAAGCCCATAACCACAAGACCAGCATGAACAAGCTGTGCATCTCGAAATTGCTTCAGGTGATCGAAGGTGAATTGGTGCCGTCGGATTTCGAGCGGCACGAGGATGAGGAGGGGACGCTGGAGCCTGCCCGGATTCCCGCCACGGCTGCCGTCGCGCCTCAACCGGCTTTCCAGGCGCTGGGATTCTCCACGCCCAGCCAAGCCGTCGCCGCCCACCATGGCTCGCCCCAACCAGCGTTTGCCACGCGATCGATGTCTCCGCCCGCCATGCCCGGCGGGACCTCCTTCCAGAGAGACCTGTAAGCGGGTGTTGTGCGCACTCCGCGAGAAACCCGGCCTCCCCTGGGGTTGCCGGGTTTTTTCGTAGCGGAGGGTTCGTAGCGGAGAGGCTGCGAAAAAATCGTAGGGTGGGCTGTGCCCACCACAACGGATTGTGCTTGGTGGGCACCGCCCACCCTATACCCTTTTGCAAACAGCATGGCCGATTTGGTTCTTTCACAGCCTCGGAACGACCAGTGTCCTGCCCTCGATTCCGTGATGCCCCCCCCAGTTGTCGATTGGCGTTGCTAGCGTTACCTTATTGGTTATGTCGTTCGGTACGACTGGTCGATCGGCGTGTTCCAATCTCAGAGGCCGCTGCTTTTCAAGGAGTCCAGAACCCATGACGAGCTCTATTCCTGTTGCCCAAGTGATTCCTCCCCCGGCGAACTTCGAAGGCCAGGCCCACTGTCCATCGTTCGCCAGCTACCAGCAAATGTACCAACGGTCGATCGACGACCCCGCTGGATTCTGGAGCGAGTTGGCCAACGACTTCGTCTGGCAGAAGAAATGGGACAAGGTGCAGGAGTACACGTTCGAGGGCGCCGTCTCGGTGAAGTGGTTCCTCGGCGGCAAGACCAATGTTTGTGTCAATGCCTTGGACCGTCACCTGGAAAAACGAGCGAATCAAATTGCGATCGTATGGGAGGGCAACGAACCCGGCGAGCAGAGCCAACTGACGTACCAGCAGCTGTACACCGAGGTGTGCAAGTTCGCGAACGCGTTGAAGTCGTTGGGCGTGCAGAAGGGGGACCGCGTCTGCTTGTATCTGCAAATGCTTCCGGCGCTGCCGATCGCCATGCTGGCCTGTGCCCGCATCGGTGCCATCCACTCGGTCGTGTTTGGCGCGTTCAGCGAAGACTCGCTGCGTGACCGGATCCAGGACTCGGACTGCAAGATCCTGGTGACTCAGGACACTGCGCTCCGCGGTAAGAAGAACGACATTCCCATGAAGGCCAAGGCCGACAAGGCCCTCGCCGACTGCCCAAGCATCGAGCGGGTGGTGGTGGTGCGCCGGACCGGCCTGTCGGTCCCGATGCAAGCGGGACGCGACCTGTGGTGGCACGACGTGATGGCCGAGGCCGATACCCAGTGCGCCCCGGAGTGGATGGATGCGGAGGACCCGCTCTTCATCCTGTACACATCGGGTTCCACCGGCAAACCCAAGGGCCTGATGCACACCACCGGCGGCTACATGGTCTTTGCCGCCGCGACGTTCAAGTACATCTTCGACTATCAGGAAGGTGACATCTGGTGGTGCACCGCCGACATCGGCTGGATCACCGGACACACCTATATTGTCTATGGCCCGCTATGTACCGGTGCGACCAGCATCATGTTCGAAGGCGTGCAGACCTATCCGAATGCCGGGCGGTTCTGGGATGTGGTGGACAAGTATCGGGTGACGCAGTTCTATACCGCACCGACGGCCATCCGGGCCCTGATGCGCGAAGGCGAGCAGTATGTGGTGAACCACGACCTGTCCAGCCTGAAACTGCTGGGGTCCGTCGGTGAGCCGATCAATCCGGAAGTGTGGTTGTGGTACTGGCGGACGGTCGGCAAGGGACGCTGCCCGGTGGTCGACACCTGGTGGCAGACGGAGACCGGCGGCATCCTGATCACACCGCTGCCAGGTGCGCACTCGTTGAAGCCCGGCAGCGCCAGCCGGCCGTTCTTTGGCGTCGAACCCCTGATCGTCGACGACCAAGGCAAGCCGACCCCGGTTGGGGTAAGTGGCAAGCTGTGCATTAGCAAGCCCTGGCCCGGCATCGCCCGGTCCATGTGGGGCGATCACGACCGGTTCATCCAGACCTACTTCAGCGCCTACCAGGGGCTGTACTTCACGGGCGATGGCTGCCGCAAGGATGCAGACGGCGATTACTGGCTGTTGGGTCGCGTGGATGACGTAATCAATGTCTCCGGGCACCGGTTGGGTACGGCGGAAGTCGAAAGCGCTTTGGTCAGTCACCAAGCCGTCGCCGAATCGGCCGTGGTCGGTTACCCGCACGAACTGAAGGGCCAGGGCATCTACGCCTACGTGACGCTGAAGATGGGCTACGAGCCGAGCGACGAACTGCGGGCCGAACTGATCAAGCACGTGCGGTCTGTGATCGGTCCGATCGCCACACCGGACGTGCTCCAATGGGCGCCCAGCTTGCCGAAGACCAGGAGCGGCAAGATCATGCGACGTATCCTGCGGAAGATCGCCGAGAACGAGCTGGAGGCGGTGGGCGATACTTCGACGCTGGCGGACCCCGCGGTCGTGCAGGACCTGATTGCTCACCGGCCGAACCAGTAGGCCGGGCTTTCCTGTAGGTCAGGCTTTCCAGCCTGACGCGACAGCCCTTGCGGGACTGAGCAAGAACCCACCTCCCGGTTTTTCTCAAGAAACCGGGAGTGTCGATCCGAAACAAGCTGGTTTGGTCCGCCACTCCCGTGCTTCTCCTCGCCCCGCGGCGGCCGCGAGTTTCGGGGTAGGTTCCCTACCCTGTCACGGACTTTGGTGTACAATTCTCCTGATCGTATTCTCCTGATCGTGGTCCACGCTCGACCACTTGTTCGATGGAACCCCAAGAAGCTCAGACATGACTACCTCGCCCGCTTCCCCGACCGTGGCCACTTCCCCGACCGTGCCCGCAGCCGCCGGCCGTGACCTGACCCCGTTTTTCTGTCCGAAGTCGATTGCCATCGTCGGCGCCTCGCGCAAAGAAGGCTCCGTTGGCCATGCCATCGTGCGGAACTTGATCTACGGGGGCTATACCGGCGTCGTGTATCCCGTGAATCCGCAGGCCAAGAGCATCCTCGGGATTCGCTGTTGCAAGGATTTGGCGTCGATCGGCGAAGCGGCGGATCTCGTGGTGGTCGTCGTCCCGGTGCAGCATGTCGAGCGGGTGGTGCGGCAGGCCGCCGAGATCGGCACCAAACATGTGCTGGTGATCTCCGCCGGTTTCAAGGAAGTCGGCGGCGAGGGCGCGGAGCGCGAGCAGCAGATGGTCCGGATCGCGCGCGAAAACGGCGTGTCGATTGTCGGTCCTAACTGCCTGGGACTGATCAATACCGATCCCGCCGTCTCGATGAACGCCACTTTTGGCCGCGACATCCCGCCGCAGGGCTGTCTGGGCTTGATCTCCCAAAGCGGTGCGTTGTGTGCCGCGCTGCTGGACTACGCCAAGGGCCGCAGCATCGGCTTTTCACGATTCGTCAGCTTCGGCAATAAGTGCGACATCGACGAAGTCGACTTTCTGATTTCGCTCGCCAGCGACGAGTACACGCGGGCGATCATGATGTACGTCGAAGATATCGGCAACGGCCAACGCTTTTTGGAGGCCGCCCACAATATTACGCACGGGAACAATCCCAAGCCGATCTTGTTGATCAAGAGCGGTCGCACGGCGGAGGGCGCCGCTGCCGCCGCTTCGCACACCGGATCACTGGCCGGTTCGGACGAACTGTACAATGCCCTGATGACTCAGGCGGGTGTGCTCCGCGTAGAGAGTGTCGGCGAGTTGTTCGACCTGGCCGAGGTCTTCACGGATACGCGGTTGCCGGCCGGGCGGCGGACGGCCATTGTCACCAACGCCGGTGGGCCGGGGATCATGGCCACGGACGCCTGCATTCGTAGCGGCCTGGAATTGGCGAGGTTCCGCGATTACACCAAGAAGTCGCTGCAGTTTCAGATGCCGACCGTGGGCAGCATCAAGAACCCCGTGGATGTGATCGGGGATGCTCGCTCCGACCGGTATCGCGCGGCCCTGGATGCTGTGACGTCCGACGAGGGGGTCGATCAGGTGTTGGTGATTGTGACGCCCCAGACCATGACCGACGTGACCGAGATTGCGGAAGTCATCGGGGAGTCCAAGGAATTCTGCACGAAGCCGATCGCCGCCTGCCTGATGGGGCTGACCGACGTGGGGAAAGGCTTCGAGTTGCTGCAGCGGAAGTATGGTGTGCCGACGTATTACTTCCCGGAGAACGCCATGCGTTCGATGGCCGCCAAGAGCCGGTTCGGCGAATGGACGCGGTCCAAGATTCGCGGCTACCGGCAGTTCCAGGTGGAGCGGGACGCCGTAGCCAAGGTGTTTGACGAGGAACTCGCGGCCGGGCGCTCGCAATTGATCGAGATCCGCGCGTTGGAGGCGATGAAGCACTACGGTTTTCCCATCGTGCCGTTCCAACTAGCCCGCTCGGCCGACGAAGCCGTGGCCGCGGCCACCGCCATCGGTTATCCCGTCGTGATGAAGATCGTCGGTCCCATGATTCTTCATAAGACCGACGTCGGCGGCGTCAAGCTGGACTTGTCCGATGAAGCCTCGGTCCGCGCCGCTCACGATGTGATGCTCGGCGCCGTGCGCACCCGCCTGGGCAAAGACGTGGAGATCTGGGGCGTGCTGATCCAAAAGATGTTGCCCCGTGGCAAAGAAATCATCCTGGGGGTCACCCGCGACGAGCGTTTCGGGCCGCTGCTGATGTTCGGCCTGGGCGGTATCTACACCGAAGTTCTGCGCGACGTGGCCTTCCGTCTGGCCCCGATTCGCGAGAACGAGGCCGAGGAGATGATTCACGACATTCGCTCGATCAAGCTGCTGCAAGGCGTGCGCGGTGAACCGCCATCCGACCTGGCCGCGACGGCCGAGTGCCTGCTGCGATTGAGCCAACTGGTCACCGATCATCCGCGGATTTCCGAACTGGACATCAACCCACTGTTGGTCTATTCGCGTGGCAAGGGTGTCATGGTCGCCGATGCCCGGATCATCCTGAAGGAAATCGAACCGGTGGTAGCACAACCCTGATTCACCCCGATTCATCCACAAACCCAAAACCGGCTCAACTTTTTAAGAGAGGCAACTCATGACCACGGACTGGCGTGAAACTTGGCGTAAGAAACTGGTGCCTGCCGACGCGGCGCTGCATCACATCAAGCCGGGCAATCGGGTCTTCATCGGCTCGGCCTGTGGCGAGCCCCAGGCACTGGTCCGCGCGCTGGTTGAAAGCGGCGTGAACGCGGAAGACACGGAACTGCTGAACGTGCTGACCATGGGCGTCGCTCCGTACACGGACCCCAAGTATGCTGAACGGTTTCGGGCCAACGCCTTCTTCATCGGCAACAGCATCCGCGAAGCCGTCAGCCAAGTGCGCGCCGACTACACGCCGGTGTTCTTCTCGCAGATTCCCGCCATGTTTCGCTCGGGACGCATCAAGATTAACGTGGCGCTGATCATGGTCAGCCCGCCGGACGAGCACGGCTTCTGCAGCCTGGGCGTCTCGGTGGATGTGACCCGCACCGCCGCCCAGTGCGCGAAACTGGTGATCGCCCAGGTCAACAGCTACATGCCGCGTACGCACGGCAATAGCTTTATTCACGTGCGCGACATCCATTACCTGGTGGAGCATAACGAACCGCTGCTCGAGTGGCCCGTGGTTACCGAACACGATGAAGTCTCGCAGCGGATCGCCGAGAACGTCGCCTCGCTGATCGACGACGGCGACACCCTCCAGTTGGGCATCGGCCGGTTGCCCGACACGGTCCTGCTGTCGCTGACCGATAAGAAAGACCTGGGGATCCACACCGAGATGTTCTCCGACGGCGTGATGCGTCTGGTGCAGGCCGGCGTCGTGACCGGCAAACGCAAGACCATCCACCAGGGCAAGATCATCGGCAGCTTCGCGGCCGGCAGCCAGGACCTGTTCTGTTTCCTGGACAATAATCCCCAGTTTGAGATGCATCCCTCGGACTACACCAACGACCCGCGAGTCATCGCCCAGAACGACCACCTCGTGGCCATCAACTCCACAATCGAAATCGATCTGACCGGTCAGGCCGTCGCCGACTCGATTGGCGAGGTGTTGTACAGCGGCATGGGGGGCCACGCGGACTTCATGCGGGGTGCCGCCATGGCGCGGGATGGCAAGCCGGTGTTGGCCCTGCCCAGCACGGCGAAGACGCCCGACGGGAGGAAGAGTCGCATCGTCCCGTTCATCCAGCAGGGGGCCGGGATCGTGACGACCCGCGGTGATATCCACTACGTGGTCACCGAGTACGGTGTCGCCTATTTGCACGGCAAGAATATGCGGGAGCGGGCCATGTCGTTGATCACCATCGCCCACCCGGATTTCCGTGCCGAGTTATTGCACGCCGCCAAACGCCGCCGGCTGGTGTATGCCAATCAGATTCTTCCCACCCCCCACCCGTACCCCCAGGAACTGGAGGAACACGTTCAGCTACACGACGGCTCGGAGGTCACGGTGCGGCCGATTCGTCCCGACGACGAGACGAAGATCAAAGGCATGTTCTACTCGTTCAGCGAGCAGACCAAGTACCTGCGGTACCACGGCACGCTCAAGTCGCTGCCGCACAATCGGCTGCAGACGTTCTGCAACGTGGACTACGAAACGGAGATGGCTCTGGTGGTCGAGATCGGCGACACCGGCCACGAAGAGATCATCGGCGTCGGCCGTTACATGACGACCCCGGCCAAGCATTCGGCCGAGATGGCGTTTGTGATGCGTGACGACTGGCAACGCAAGAATCTGGGCACCCACCTGTTCAAGCGTCTGGTGGAGATCGCGAGCGAGGCAGGCATTCACACGTTCCACGCTGACGTACTGCCGGAGAACAGCGGTATGCTGAAGATCTTCCACCGTTCTGGCCTGAACACCGAAACCGTCACCGAGGAAGGCGTGGTCCGCGTGACCATGCGACTGCCGGAGTAGAACGTGGCATCGGACGCACTCAAGATCTGATGGACCTGGAAAGACTCAGCGGCGGCGAGGTACCATAGGGCGATTGAGATGGCGCGGCCAGGCCCCGGCAACGCGATC
The DNA here is from genome assembly GCA_026692885.1 of Planctomycetota bacterium. The sequence goes on from JAPLNJ010000886.1 coordinate 25,538, forward strand.
GTGGACA
>JAPLNJ010000887.1 GCA_026692885.1 Planctomycetota bacterium
GCACTCCAAAATTGGTTGCGTCTCGACCGCGTCGCAAATCGGCGGAACATTCTTCCGCACCAGTGCCACGCTCACCATTTGGAGTGCGGCGACCTGTCGCCGCTTTTCAGCGTCTCTGCCAAGCCGTGTCCCCATACGCGGGCGAAGAGCCAACGTGGGCGTTCTGAAAAGCGGTGACAAGTCACCGCACTCCAAAATTGGTTGCGTCTCGACCGCGTCGCAAATCGGCGGAACATTCTTCCGCACCAGTGCCACGCTCACCATTTGGAGTGCGGCGACCTGTCGCCGCTTTTCAGCGTCTCTGCTAGGCCTTGTCCCCATGCGCGGGCGAAGAGCCAACGTGGGCGTTCTGAAAAGCCGTGACAAGTCACCGCACTCCAAAGTTGGTTGCGCCTCGACTGCGTCATAAATCGGCTGAACATTCTTCCGCTGTTCCATAACCTACTCCCTCGTGTCAGGCTGGAAAGCCTGACCTATCTCCAGGTCGCCAGGGCGTTGACGGCGGCTGCCGCGACGGGACTGCCGCCGCGAGGACTGGTGTTGGTGATGTAACAAAGATCGCTGTCCAGCAGCGCCAGTTTCGACTCTCGGGCACCGACAAATCCCACCGGTAGCCCGACGACCAGCGCTGGGCGCGGACCGCCGCTGCGAGCCAACTCCAGAATCTTCCACAACGCCGTGGGCGCGTTGCCGATCGCCACAATCGCTCCGTCCAGACGGGGCGCAAGGAACTCCATGGCCGCCGCCGCGCGCGTGCCGCCGCGCTGGCGCGCCGCCGCGGCCACTTCCGGCTGATCGATCACGCAGATCACTTCGCCCGGCACCTTGGTCAGCCCGGCCTGCAGCATCTTCACGTCGCAGAAGATCGGCTGGCCAGCGGCCAACGCCGCTTGCCCGCGCTCGATTGCCTGCGGGTGAATGCGGAGCGTGCGAGCGAAGGAAATGTCGGCCGTGGCGTGGACCACGCGGCGGACGATGGCCCGCGCGCCGGAATCGGCTCCGCCCCAGTCCGTCAACTGCTGGTCGATAATCTCATAGCTGCGCCGCTCGATGGCTGCGCCGTCGCTGGGCAAGGCCGCACCTGAAGTGGCCAGCGGTGTCAGCCGCTCGACCACCACGTCTTCCAACGCCGGATCGTTTTCCAGGGTCGGCCAGAATTCGAGCGTGAGCTGCGGGAACTGCTGGCGGCACTGGTCCAGGAGGGCCGGGATGTCGGTGGTCACATGTTGGCCGGAGTACAGAAAATACGGCATCAGGACGATGCGCCGCAGTCCCAGGGAATTCAGCACGGCCACCTGGTCTGCGATGTCAGGACGGGCGATGGAGAAGAACGCCGGCAGAACGTGCGGGACTCCCAGCCGTGCGGCGATCCGCGCAACCAGTCCCACAAAGCCCTGATTGGTCACATCCCGTGGACTGCCATGACTGACGATGATGATCCCGGTCGCGTGCGCCGTAGCGTTCATGTGTGTGGCTCGCCTTGCGAGAGAAAGTGAAGGACGGCATCCGGCCGAGATGCCCAATGCAGATGTACGTAGCCAGCCAGCACACGGCTGTTGGCAAATCCCGCGACGTCCGGCTGGCCTCGCCGGCGCCGAATCGTGTAGGCCGGCTGCCAGCCGTCGCGCTGACCGTCCTCGGCCGTGATTTCCGAGTAGTGGAACTCATGCCCGCGACAGACTCCGCCGGTCCGTCCCCACAGCGTGTCGGTGGCCCAGCAGACCTCGGCGTAGCCCAGCACCTTGAGCTTCGGGAGCATGGCCGTATCGAGTGGCAAGACGCCCGCCAACGGGAAACGCACGTTGTCGAGTGTGGTCAGCGTCCGGCCCAGGTACATCAGCCCGCCGCATTCCCCATAGACACGGCCGCCCGAGGCGACGAAGTGCCGCACGTCCGCCAGCAGGCTGGCATTGTCGGCCAACCGCGCCGCGTGGACTTCCGGATAACCGCCGCCGAAGTACAGCACGTCCAGGTCCGCAGGCAGCCGCGTGTCCGCCAGCGGCGAGAACGGCACCAACTCGGCTCCGTAGCGGCGCAAGGCCGCGAGGTTATCCGGGTAGTAGAAATGGAACGCCTCGTCCTGCGCGAGCCCCAGGCGAACGCGAACGGACGACGCATTGGTGAGCTGGCCCGTGGGGCTGGGGCCAAGGGTCGGTCGCACAACAACTCCCTCGCCCCGGTACTCCGGCGAGAGGGTTGGGGTGAGGGGCGGTCGCACAACAACTCCCTCGCCCAGGTACTCCGGGGAGAGGGTTGGGGTGAGGGGCGGAAGAGCAAATGCCGAAGCTGTTTTCGGGCCGTTTCCAAGTGCTGCGAGTTCCAACAAGCGGACTACGTCCACGTGTTGCTGGCAGGCATCGGCCAGTTGGTCGAGCAGGTCGAACGTCAGGCCCGCGTGGTCGGCGGCGACCAAACCCAGATGCCGGCTGGGCAACGTGGGCAGCGCGCCGCGCGGCACCATGCCGACCAGGGGCGGCGCGGCAGCCGCGGCCAAGGCTTCAGCCAGCCATTGGCGATGCCGGTCGGAGCCACCCTGATTGGCGATCACGCCCGCCACGCGCACACCGGCTTCGAAGGCCGCGAAACCTTTCGCAGTCGCCGCCAGGCTGCGGGCCGCGCCGTGAGCGCTCGCCACCAACAGCACCGGCGCAGCCAGCCACACCGCGATTTCGGCCGTGCTGCCTTCCAACCCGGTCGGCGACGCGCCATCGAACAAACCCATGACGCCTTCGATCACCGCGATATCAGCGTCGGCCGTCGTTTGGGCGAACAGCTGTTGCACGTACTCGCGCGAGGTCATCCAACCGTCCAGGTTGTAGCACGTCCGGCCGGAGGCCCTCGCCAAGTAGGTCGGATCCAGGAAGTCCGGACCGACTTTGAAGGTCTGAACGCGCAAGCCCCGACGCGTCAGCCAGCGCGCCAGACCCAGGGTCAGCGACGTCTTACCCACGCCGCTGTGGGTGCCGGCGATCACAATGCGGGGGCACGGGACGCTCATCGCTCGACTCCCTTCTGGGCGGTACGCCCCGTCTGCAGCCCGTGCTTCACACACCGCATGTCGGTCACCGTGTCGGCCAGCGCGATCAGCCCTGGCGTTGCGTCGCGGCCGGTCAGGACCAGGCAGCGGTCGGACGGCGTCTGGGCCAGGAGTTCCACGACCTGCTGCTCGTCGATCAAATCGCGAGCCACGGCCAGGCAAATCTCGTCCAAGATCACCAGTTCGAACTGGCCGCTGGCGATGGCTTCGGCGGCCTGGCGCAGGCCCGCTTGAGCCGCTGCCACATGCTCGCGAAAGGCGGGACTGGTGGTCGGCGGGAGGAAGCCCAACCCGGTCTGGATGATCCGCGTGCGTGGTGACACCGCGGCCGCTGCTACTTCGCCACTTCACCTACGGACGCATCGCCTTTGATGAACTGGATCACGCAGGTCCGCAGGTTGTGGCCGCTGGCGCGGAACGCCAAGCCCAGAGCGGCCGTAGTTTTGCCTTTGCCATCGCCGGTGAAGAGCAGGATGCGTGGTGTCTGGGTCATCGGTCGGCCCTCCACGAGTCCCAGGCAAGCGGACAGATGGCGTGTGCCGACACTAGCCCAACACGAGCGGCCAGGATCAACGCCAAGAACAGGCCGGCGGTGACGTACATCAGCCCGTTGGCTCGCCGAATATGCCGAGGCGACAACGGCACCACGGCGTCGCCGATGGTCGGCTTCGGGAACGGTTGGCCGTCGTAATACGTCAGACCTCCCAGCTGCACGCCCAACGCCCCGGCCATCGCGGCCTCGGGCAGTCCGGAGTTGGGACTGGCGTGCTTACGGCCGTCACGCGCCAGGATCCGGAGCGCCTGCGCAGGCCACTGCCGCAACAGCAGTGCCGCCACGCTGATCAGCGGTGCGGTCAATCGAGCGGGAAGGTAGTTGGCCCAGTCATCGATTCGGGCGGCCGCCCATCCGAACTCACGATAGCGGTCGTCCTGGTGGCCGAACATGGAATCGAGTGTGTTGACGGCACGATAGACCAGCGCCGCCACGGGACCGCCCACCACGGCAAACAACAACGGGGCCGTAACACCGTCCACGGTGCTTTCCGCCACGCTTTCGACCACCGCGCGGACCACGCCTGCCTCATCCAAACGATCCGTGTCGCGTCCGACGATGGCCCCGACTCGACGCCGGGCTTCGCTCAGATCACCCGCGGCCAGAGCGTGAAACACAACCCGGCTGTGACGTGCCAGATCCCGAGCGGCCACGGTCGTGTAGATCACCAGGATCGACACCACATCCGCGGCCAACGGATGGGCCCAGCCGGCCAAGCGAATCGAACCCCACGCGGCCCAGCCGGCAGCGGAGTACACGGCGAGCACCGCCACCAGGCCCGCTAGTCGGGCCGGTCGGATGAACCGGCGTGCCAGCGTCTCCAGGCGTAGAGCCAACCAGCCGATACCGCGGACCGGATGCGGCAGCCACCGGGGATCACCCAGCGCCAAGTCCAGCGCGACGGCAAGTAGGATCTGGTATTCCAGTCTCATCACATTCCCAGCAGCCGATAGATTTCGTCCATCCGCAAGCTCTGACGCACCACGTCCGCCAGACGATCCAACGCCGGCTCGATATCGTAACGGCCGGTCGCTTCTCCCACGGGCGCCAACCCGCGCCGCACGCGCAGCCGATCCAGAAACCACCGTCGAAACGCATCTGCGTCAAACACGCCGTGTAGGTACGTGCCCCAGATGCGGCGATCGGGCGTCGCGGCGCCCACCACTTGCCCAGCGGGCCGAGTCAGCAGCGGCAGGGCGCCCTCGAGGACCGTCTGACCGTGATGGATCTCGTAGCCCGTGACTTCCAGACCGGCGAAGGCATGCACGGCCGAGGTACGGACCAACGTCTTCTCGGCCGCCAGCACCGTGCTGACGCTGAGCAACCCCAGCCCGCGGGATTCGACTGCGGACGACTCGATGCCCAGCGGGTCACTGATCTCGCGACCGAGGATCTGGAAGCCCGCACAAATCCCCACGATCTCGGCCGTGGCATCGCGGGCGAGCGTTTCCAGACGCTGCGCCAGCCCACTGCGGCGCAGGTACTCTAAGTCGGCCAGCGTGTTTTTGCTGCCGGGGATGATGACCGCGTCGGGCCGCTCCAACTCGTCGACCGAACGCACAATCCGCAGTCGCACGTCGGCTTCCACCCGGAAGGCGTCGAAATCGGTGAAGTTGGAGATATGCGGCAAGTCGATCACGGCGATTTCCAACACCGCATCGGCCGGGGAATGATCCAACGTGCCGCACTTGAAGTCGACGGAATCCTCCTGCGGCAGGTTCAATTCGTGCAGGTACGGGACGACGCCGAGGACCGGCCGCCCGGTACGCTCCAGCGTGTATTGGAGCGCGGTGTCCAGCAGGCTGGCATCGCCCCGGAAACGGTTCACGATCCAGCCGGAGACCAGCCGCCGTTCCCACGCGTCCAGCACTTCCAGCGTGCCGACAAACGCAGCGAACACACCACCACGGTCGATGTCCCCGACGATCACGACCGGCGCCCGGGCGTATTCGGCCATCCGCATGTTAACGATGTCGTGGCTCTTCAAATTCACCTCGCCCGGCGAGCCGGCGCCTTCCAAGATGATCGCGTCGAATTCGGCGGCCAACGCGTCGTAGCACTGCTGGACGACGGCGAAGGCCTGGGGCTTGTACTGCACGTACTGGCCGACCTGCATGTTGCCCACCGGCTGGCCTCGGACGATCACCTGGCAGCCCGTGTCGGAATTCGGTTTAAGCAGGATGGGGTTCATCCGCACGTCCGGTTCCAGCCGGCAGGCCTGTGCCTGGACTACCTGCGCCCGGCCCATCTCGCCGCCATCGCGGGCGATGCACGAATTGAGCGACATGTTCTGCGACTTGAACGGCGCCACGTGGATGCCGTCCTGGAACAGGATGCGGCAGAGGGCCGCGGTCAGGATGCTCTTACCGGCATTGGAACTGGTGCCCTGGATCATCAGGGCGGGTGTACGGCGCCTGGACGATTGGGAGGGCGAGGCTCCCGCCGAGCCGGTGTCGCCCTGCGGCTCGGCGGGCCCCTCGCCCTCCCGTTGCCGGAACGAAGTCGGACTGGCCAATGCCGCAGCCAAGGCGTCGCACAATCGCTGGTTCTCTTCGCGCATCCGCACGGCCACGCGGAAGAATCGCCCGTCGAGGTGTTGTCCCGGACCGAAGGTGCGGATAGCGATGCCGTCGCCGAGCAGTCGCTCGGCCAAGGTCGGGGCGTCGCAATCGTCGCGGTCCAGCCGGACCAGGAGATAATTCGCTACGCTCGGGTAGACGTGCAAACCCGGCAGCCGGGCCAGATCCTGGCTCAACTGCTCCCGCTCGCGTGGCACCAGAAGCATGGTTCGCCGCGCGTAGTCCTCGTCGGCCAACAGGGCTGGAGCGGCCACCTGAGCCAGGATGTTCACGGACCACGGTGGTATCTGCTGCCGGATCCGTTGGGCCAGCGCGGACGCGGCCACGGCGAAGCCCAGCCGCAGGCCGGGGATCGCATAGAATTTCGTCAGCGACCGCACGACGACTACATTGGCGGGAACCTGTCCGATGAGCGAGCGATAGTCCTGGACAAAATCTGCGAAGGCCTCGTCCACGACGAACAGCGTGGCGTCGTGACGCGCGGCCAGGTCCCGGAACTCGCCGTTGTTGAACAGCCGGCCCGTGGGGTTGTTGGGCTGACCGAGCAGCACCACTTCCTGCCCGCGGAGTTGCGATTCCAGCGCCGGCCACCGCGGAGTAAATTCGTCGCTTGTCGGACCAGCGTCCGCGAGTGTCTGAGCAAGCGAGGACATGGGCTCGGCGGGAGTGGACGGCCACGCCAGGAACTCGACTTCCCGGCCGGTCGCTTGCACTGCCGTCGCGTAGTCGATATAGGCTGGCACCGGAATCACGGCCCGTTCGAACTCACCAGCCCGAGCGATGGCGAACAGCAGTTCGCTGGAACCGTTGCCCACCACGATCTGCTCGGCCGGGACTTGGTATCGCTCGGCCAGCAGGTGGACCAGATCGGCGTTGTCCGGATCGGGATACTGAATCAGCCGATCGATATTCCGGGCCAGCACCGCGCGCAGGCCTTCCGGCGGGCCGAGCGGATTCACGCTGGCGCTGAAATCGAGAATCGCGTCTCGATCCAGCCCGGTGTGCCGGGCCAGCTCTCGCAGATTTCCGCCGTGTCCCAATCCCATCCGTCACCTTACCGCAAGCATCGTAGTCGTCACGCTCCGCCGTGACGACATGTCATCACGCGGAGCGTGATGACCACCTTGACTTCCTATATTTCCGCAGGCCCGCTCAGCAGTAGCAGCGCCGGCACCACCTCGACGATCTCGCAGACCGCCCCCAACGTGTCGCCCGTGGTGCCGCCGAGTTTACGATGCACGTAGACCGCCAGCGCCAAGGTCACTGCCAAACCAGCACCGCAGACGACCAGTCCGCGCCGTCCCAACAGACCCCAGGCCACTGCGGCCAAGACGCCCACCGCCCAAATCGCCGCCAGTCGCGACCGACGTTGATAGAACAGGGCACCGAGTCCGCTGGGGCGGACGCAGGGCAACACCGCCACGTGGACCACCATCGCGCAGCGTCCGGCCAACGGCATCAGCAGGACGGCGCGCCACAGCACCTCCGCCGGCAGCGACGCCAAAGCCGCGAACTTGGTCAACAGCAACACGACGACCGCCACCACGCCCATCGCGCCGGTGCGGCTATCCTTCATGATTTCCAGCATCCGCTCGCGTGACCGGGAACTCAGGCAGCCGTCGGCCGTATCCGCAAGCCCGTCCAGATGCAGGCAACCCGAAACCGTCATCAACACCCCCAGGATCACCACCGCCGCAACCAGCGGCGGCAGCACCAGGGACGCGTCCCAAGCCACGGTCGCGGCGAGCGCGCCGAGCAGCAGACCGACCACCGGGAACCAGGGGACGCTACCGGCCAGATCCGTTTCGGTCGTGCCCCAGGTCCCGGGCATCGGCAAGATCGTCAGGAAGCGTAGGGCGGCAAGTAGTTGCTTCATTATTCGACTCAGGCTAGGGGTCGGGTGTTCAGAAATTCATTTTCCGCGGGCAACGTCTCGTCCATTGTCAAAGTCCTCTGACCGCAAGAAATGAATTTCTGGACACCCGACCCTGATCTTGCTGTTGGTACTCGGCTCACGATTCGCCTGCGGAAACATGCGCCTCCGCAAACGTCGCCACTTGGGTCAGGATGCGCTGTGCCGCGTCGACCAAGTTCATCGCCAGGGCCGCACCCGTCCCTTCTCCCAAACGCAGGTTGAGATCCAACAGCGGCTCCCTGCCCAACCAGCCGTGCATGGCTCGGTGTCCGGGTTCCGCACTGCGATGCGCGGCGATGATGTATTGGCTGACTGTGGGGCACAGCGCATGTGCCACCAACGCGCCGGCTGTCGAAATGAAGCCGTCCACCACGACCGGCTTTCGCCGTGCGGCAGCCCCGAGTACCACGCCGGCAATGCCGCCAATCTCGAAGCCGCCGACCTTGGCCAAGACGTCCAGTCCGTCTTGGGGATCGGGCCGATTCACGGCCAGAGCCCGTTCCACGACCGCGATCTTGCGAGCCAGTTGGCCGTCATCGATACCGGTACCGCGGCCTGTCAAGTCGGCCACCGCAGCTCCGGTCAACGCCGCCACGACCGCCGTGGAGGGCGTGGTATTGGCAATGCCCATATCGCCGGTGCCGAACACGTCGACGGTGTCGGCCAGTCCCTCGACCACTTCGATGCCCGCCTCGATGGCCCGCTCGGCCTGCGAATGCGTCATCGCCGGACCGACGGCCAGATTGGCCGTGCCGGCCGCGATTCTCTTGCTGGTGATCTTGCCCGCCGCCACCAACGCACTCAGGTCCGCCGCCACGCCCATGTCGACGGTCACGACTTGCGCCCCAACCAACCGCGACAGGACATTGATGCCGGCCATCCCGCCGACGAAGCCGACCACCATCTGGGCCGTGACTTCCTGGGGATACCTGCTGACGTTCTCGGCCGCCACGCCGTGATCGCCGGCCATGATGACGATCGTCTTGCGAGACACCGGCGGTTGCAGCGAGCAGGTAATCCCCGCCAGGTCCAGCGCCAGGTCCAGTAATCGCCCCAACGCCCAAGGAGGCATGATCAATTGGTCCAATCGCTCTTTGGCCCGCGCACGCCAAGTGGCATCCTGGGGCGTGATCTTGGCCAGGGTCGCCGTCAGTAAGGTCATGGTTTTCTGTCTCCGATTCCTGCTCCCGTCACCCGAACACCCCAACGTCGTCAAGGATTTTGGTAGCCGAATTCGCCAGAATTCGGGTGTTTGGCGTGAATCCCTGAAGTCTGGCGACTTCGGCTACGGCGTACGCGACGGTTCTTGCCCGCGTCAAAATTCTTAACGGCGTTGCCCCTCACCCCAACCCTCTCCCCGGAGTACCTGGGCGAGGGAGTTGTCTTTCGGCCACCCTACGTTGATTTCAAATGCCAGGGGATCCCGCAGGTCAGCAGGGTCACTGTATCGGCCTCGGCGGCGATGGTCTGATTGACCCGGCCGACCAAGTCGCGGTAACGCCGAGCCATCGCATTGTCTGGAACCACCCCTAGGCCGACCTCGTTCGTCACGAAAATCACCGTGCCACGGCGCTGCCGAGCAGCCGCCAGTAACTCGCGGCAGGTCTCCGCCGTATTCCGTTCACGGCTGGGGCGGCCGGCCTGTTCCGCGTAGTACATCAGGTTGTTCACCCAGAGCGTCAGGCAGTCCACCAACACGACTTCGTACTCACCATAGCGGCGAAACACCGTGATCAGTTCGACCTGCTCTTCCACCGTTTCCCAACCCCGACCCAGGCGGGACTGCTGGTGCATCTCGATCCGCAGCCGCATTTCCTCGTCCGTGACGGGACAGGTGGCCACGAACAGCCGGGGGGACGGCAGCGACTCGGCCAAACGCTGCGCGTAGGCGCTCTTGCCGCTGCGGCAGCCGCCGGTCACTAACACCATCTTGGCCACGTTCACCACTCCCTATTCCACTCGCTCCAGCGCCGTCAGTACCCCGCCGTCTTCGAACAAGTCGATCACCGCCAACGAAGCGTAACCCACGTCGAAGACCACATACTTCCGCAGATCCAGGCCGAGCAGATGGCAGAGCATCAGACGAATCACGCCCCCGTGCGTGACGGCCAGTACGGTCTGTGCGTCGGTGTGGCACAGCAACTCCGCCGCAGCTCGCACACGCTGGACAAAATGAGCCAGATTCTCGCCGCCGGGAAACGTGAATTCCGGTGTGAACTCGGCCCACTGTGCAACCTGAGCCGGATGGTTGCGCGCCACGTCCTCGAAGGTCCGTCGCTCCCATTGGCCAAAATCGATCTCCCGCAAACGCTTCTCGCAGCTGAGGGGCAAGTCCGGGACCATCGCCGACGCCGTTTGTCGGCAGCGTTGCAGCGGACTGCAGTAGCAGACCT
>JAPLNJ010000888.1 GCA_026692885.1 Planctomycetota bacterium
CACCGGGCTGCCCGGATCCACCACGGAGCCATCGGCGTGTGGATCGGCCATAGCGGCCACAACCAGGTAACCCACAACGACATCAGCGATCAGTACTACACGGGCGTCTCGGTCGGCTGGAGCTGGGGCTACGCGCCGACCGTCTCGGTCGATAACAAAATCGATTTCAACCATATCCATCACCTGGGCTGGGGCGTACTGGCGGACATGGGTGGCGTGTACACCCTGGGGCTGGCTCAAGGCACGACGATCAGCAACAACATCGTCCACGACGTCTACTCCTACGACCTCTACGGCCGCGGCGGCTGGGGGCTGTACAACGACGAGGGCAGCTCCGGTATCGTTCTGGAGAACAACCTGGTCTACCGCGTCAAGACGGGCAGCTACCACCAGCACTACGGCCGGGAGAATGTCGTGCGGAACAACATCCTGGCCAATAGCATGGACGGCCAGATCCAGCGATCCCGCGTCGAACAGCATCTCTCGTTCAGTCTGACCAACAACCTGATCTACTGGGACCGCGGGCCGCTGATCGCCGCGGGTAGCGTGAACGACGACAAAGTCAAATTCGCGAGCAATCTCTACTTCGAGGCTTCCGGCAAGCCGGTGGATTTCCAGGGCCTGACGCTGGCCGCGCGACAGGCGAAGGGCTGGGATCAGGGGTCGATTGTCGCGGACCCCCAGTTCGTCGATCCGGCCCACGGCGACTTCCACCTCAAGCCCGGCTCGCCCGCCGCCAAGATCGGCTTCCAGCCGTTCGACTACACGCAGGCCGGCCTGTACGGCGATGCAAAGTGGGTTGCCGTCCCCAAGAGCTTCACCTACCCGCCGGTCGAGTTTGCCCCGCTGCCTCCGCCGCCCCCGCCGGTCGAGATCAGCGACGATTTCGAGACCACGCCGGTGGGCTCGCCGCCCGCCGACGCCGAAGTGAACGTCGAGAATCGGGGCGACTTCATCCGCGTCACCGACGAGACGGCCGCGGGCGGCCAGCGGAGCTTGAAGATTCAGGACGCCCCCGGCCTGCAGGCCACCTTCAACCCGCACCTGGTCTACAAGCCCAACTACACGACCGGACGAGCCCGGCTCAGTTTTGACCTGCGGCTCGAGCCCGGTGCACACCTGTTTCACGAGTGGCGCAGCTGGGACGTGCAACCGTACCGCATCGGGCCTTCGATCTGGATCAAGGACGGCAAGCTGAGCGTAGGCGACCGCCCGCTACTCGACCTGCCGACCGGCCAGTGGTTGCACATCGAAATCACGGCCCAGGTGGGCGCCAGTACCGACGGCAAGTGGAATCTGAGCGTGCAACTCCCCGGCCAGGAGCCACGGCGGTTCGCGGATCTCGCCGCGGGCAGCCCCGAGTTCAAGAATTTCACCTGGGCCGGTTGGTGCAGCATGGCCACCGAGAAGACGGCGTTCTATTTGGACAATGTGCAGGTGAAGCACGAGTAGGAGGGGGTTCTTGCAGGCGGATATCACGCGTGCCAGACACCGTGAGCGTGGCGAACTGTCATCGTTTAACCGCGTCCCAAGAGAGGCTGCTGCCAAAGGCGTCGGATTCGCCGTTTCGCTGGGACAGCAGCCTCTGACGGGGAGCGCGAGGGAGTGATCAGGCAGCACCCACTCAACCCTTCCCAATCATCGAACGCGTCTCGTCTCGCCTGCCCAATCATCCTCAGGACGGCCGGCGCGCCCCGATACAATACAAGCACTTGTTCGAACGCGAATAGATTCGTCCGCCGCAGGGAGTCAGCGAGGCCCGGAAGAGTTCGTCAGTCACCGGCCCCAGGGTATTGCGAGCGACGACCCGCAACTCGGGGCCGGGCTCGATCACAACCGTCTCGCCCGCTTCGTTCTGGTAGAACGCGAGTCCGCCAACCGCGATCGGTGAACTGCTGAATTGCCCGTTGAGCCGCTCCTTCCATAGCTCCTTTCCCGTCGTCGCGTCATAGCACGTGGCAATGCCGTTCAGACTGGTGACGATCACGTAATTCCCGACGACGATCGGCGCCGACAAATCCCGGCCGCCGCGCCGTGCTGCCGTCCAAATCACCTGCGGCGGGTTGGCGGCGTCTCCCGGACGCACCGCGTACATATCCCCGCCCAGCCCGCAGACGACGTACAGGAACTCCGCACCGGGCGTAACCGTGGGTTCGCCACGGCCGACGGAGTTCTTGGTGAACCAGAGCTCGGCACCCCGGACGGGATCGTACGCCGTGACGCCGGTGTGGCCGTTCAGGACGAGCTGATCTTGGCCATCGCGTTGGATCAGGATGGGCGTGTTCCAGCCACGATGATCGGGCCGCGGCCGCCGCCAGACGGTCTTGCCGGTCTGGCGGTCGAAGGCTTCCAGGAACGCCTCGCGATCGCTGTCGCCGTTTTGGATCACCAGATCGCCGACGATCACGGGTGACGCGGCGCTCCCCCACGGGCCTTCGAATGGGCCGATGTCCCGCGACCAAAGCGGCTGCCCGTCGACCGAGTAGGCATGCAGTCCTCCCTTGCCAAAGAAGGCCACCACCACTTCGCCATCGGTGGCACACGTGGCCGAAGCCCAACCGTTCATCGCGTGCGATGGCTCCGGTGCGCCCGTCCAGGCCACGTGTTCCCAGAGGGTTCGGCCCTGTTGGGCGTCCACGCAGAACACCAGGCGTTGTTTCCCATCCTCCAGCGCCGTGGTGAGGAAGATGCGGTCACGCCAGATCGTCGGGGAGGCCTGACCGCGGCCCTTCAGCGGCATCTTCCAGACGACCGAGGACGCATCCCAATGCGTCGGCAGGTCCAGCTCGGCCGTGTGCCCGTCGCCGCGCGGACCACGCCAGCGTGGCCAATTTGAATCGGCGGCGAGTATCCCGGTAGAGACCAGCAGGCAGATCGCCAAGGCCGCAAGGCTTCGTCGCGTCAGGGGGACAAATGTCAGCATGCAGCACCTCGGTTGAGCAGTGGAGTGAATCGTCTTCTTTAGGGAACGGCTGAGAGCCAGAAGGCCCGCACGGATGGCAGAGCCAGAGCACGGATGTCTTTCCAATGCGGTCCTCATCCGTGCTCTGGCTCTGCCATCCGTGCGGGTAACGTAGGAACGTAACCGTGCGGGATGCAAGATAGCGAGGATGGAACGTAAAAGCCAGTTACCCCACTGGGGAGCGGCGTCGGGAAGGGCTTCGACTTCGCACGCTGCCACCAAGTAGGTCAGGCTTTCCAGCCTGACGCGAACCGAACGTCAGGCTGGAAAGCCTGACCTACAACGCGCGCCGTTGCCCCCGGCGAGCTTGCAGCAGGACGGCTTTCTTGTAAGATCTGAAACCTATGTCTCACCCGCCATTATCCCGCGTCTTCGTCACCCGTAAGATCCCGGCAGCTGGCCTCGTCAAGATTGTGGCCGGTTGCGATGCGCAAGTCTGGGAGGATCCCCTGCCTCCGCCGCGCGACGTGTTGTTGCGCAATGTGGCCGGCTGCCAGGGTGTGCTGACGTTGCTGACGGACCAGGTGGACGCGGAGTTCCTGGATGCCGCGGGGCCGCAGCTGAAGGTCATCAGCAACTTCGCGGTCGGCATCAACAACATCGATCTCGCGGAAGCCACGCAGCGCGGCATCCGGGTGGGTCATACGCCGGGCGTCTTGACGGAAGCCACCGCGGACTTGGCCTTCGCGTTGCTCATCACGGCCGCTCGACGGATCGTGGAAGCCCAGGACTACGTGCGATCCGGAGCTTGGCAGACGTGGGAACCGCGGGGACACATCGGCCAGGATCTCTGCGGCCGGACCTTGGGCATCGTCGGCATGGGACGCATCGGCTTCGCCCTGGCGCGACGCTGCCAGCGCGGCTGGGACATGCGGATTCTGTACCATGACCGCGAGCGGCACGAGCAGGCGGAACAGGCCCTGAACGCCGAACGCGTGGACTTCGAAACGCTGTTGGCGCAGTCCGATTTCGTGTCGGTCCACACCGATCTCAATGCTACGACGCACGGCCTGTTCAACGCGGCCGCCTTTGCCAAGATGAAGCGGACCGCGGTGTTCATCAACAGCGCCCGCGGCCCGCTCCACAACCAACGCGACTTGGTCGAGGCGCTGCAGAACGGGACGATCTTTGCGGCGGGCCTGGATGTCACGGATCCGGAGCCGATCCTGCCGGATGATCCGCTGCTGCAGTTGCCCAACTGCGTGCTGGTGCCGCACATCGGCAGCGCGACCACTTCCAGCCGTAACGCGATGGCGGAGATTGCCGCCGACAATCTGTTGGCTGGGCTGCGCGGCGAGCCGCTACGGTGCGGGGTGAATCCGAGTTAACAACTTCGGCATTTGCTTCTTCGCCCCTCACCCCAACCCTCTCCCCGGAGTACCGGGGCGAGGGAGCTTGTTTTCGCCAGAGCCCTATTGCATCGCCGCACGACCGGTGCGATTCACTCCGGCTTCGTGGCCGCCTGGGCGGCGGCTTCGGCGGCGTCCAGCGGCCGGTGGTAAAGTCTGACGCCGGTGATGCGGCCGGTGACCTGAAAGCTGGGAGCGAGACCACCACTGTACTGGCCGATGCACAAGTCGCCGGACCAGAGACTGGTGTTCGGGCTGCCCGCGAGCTCCGCGACCTGGACACCTTCCTGGAACAGCCGAGCGGTCCGGCCGTCGAACGTGGCGACCACGTGGATCCAGCGGCCCACCGTGGGTTGGCCGCCGTCGCAGTCCAGGCCGCCCACATGCCAGCGCCAGACGCCGCCGATCCGCTGCAGGAACCAGCCGGCCTGATTCCACAAGCCGCAGCTGATCACGATCGGCATCTGCCCCGCCTCGTCGAAACGCACCCAGCAGGCCACCGACAGCGGCTGCGCCAGATCGAATTCGGCGGCATGCGGGAAGGTGGCGTGACCGCCCTGCGAAAGGTCGAGCAGACCGTCCGCGCCACGGGCCTTGCCGAGTAGCTTGCCGGGCAGGACCTCGCCGCCCAGTCGCACGCCGCGCACTTCCGAGCCAAAGGCGGGGACGAACACCGGCTCTTTGACAATCAGCGGGGAAGCCGAGACCGACCTGGTGGGCTCACTCTCGACCCCACGCTGGCTGATGGCGCGGACCACGTACGTATAGGGCACCTCGATCTCGATGGTCCCGTCCGTGTAGGAAGTCTGCCGGACTGGTTCCGGCGTGATCTTTTCCAGGTCCTTGGCGCCCGCCTTCGCGCGGTAGACATGGTAGCCCAGTCCCGTACCCTGCGGCGGTTGCCACTGGAGTCGGATCGAGTAGGACGCGGGCGTCGCGGTCAAGCTCTGGGGTGCCGACGGCGGCGGTGGTTGCGGTATGGAGACGGAAGTGTAGATCGGCTTCCCGCGCTGCTCGCCGGAGATCAGCACCAACGCGTAGCACTGCCGCCCGGCGGGAGCCAGTTTGTCGGCGTACTGGTACAAGTTGGTCTGCGTCAGCAGGGTGTCGTCGTCGGGAGTGAAGTTCTCCGCTGCGGAACGATGCACCTCGGCCTCCAGGCCGATGGTCCGCGCCGATCGCTCCCACGCCAACTGGACCACGCCTTCACGGTCGGGTTGGACCGTGAACGGCACCGAATCCTCCGGCAGCGGCGTCGGCAGCAAATGGCGGCAGGCACCGCCGAGGATCTCGGCGCCGGGCATATCCACGCGCGGATTGGCCAGGGTCTTCTCGCGTGCGCCGCGGATGATCGCCAACATGGATTGGTAGTGCGGATCGCCGGTCGCGGCGAAACTGGCCACCGGGGCACCGCTCGGGTTGGGCGGTACGATCGGATGCCTGACAAAAGCTTCTGGCGGCTGCACCGCATGGGCATAGCCGTTCCACAGCAGGTGTATTCGCTGCCGTTGGGGATCGACCGGCCGGTCGCGGCAGAGGCTCAGCCCGAATCCGTCGCTGCCCTTGACCAGCGGGGCGCGCAGCAGGCGGCTGAATTCCGGGTGCTGCAGATTGATCCAGTCGTTCTCGAAAAAGGCCACCGGATCGCCGTGGCAGCGCCCGCAGCCGGCCGAGCCCATCTCGGCCAGCAAGGCGTCCTTCGTGCTCTTCCAATCCCGGATCGCGCAGCCGGCCTTCGTGCCGTCCCAGGTGCCGTAGTAGAGTCCATTCGTGTCGATCCAAGCCAGGAGCAAATCGCGTTCCGGCCGTGACAGCGTGGGAATGTAGCCGTTGTGACCGGTGACCAAGATCTGCGCCAGCGGCGCCGCTCCGGAGCCGTGGCTGCGCGGTGCAAACTGCTTGGCCGACCACAAGGCTGTGCCGTTCATGCAGTCGATGCCGGCGATCCAGTAGGCGATCAATTGCGTCTCGCGCCGGTTGGCGAGGTTCTCGTAGCTGATGTTGAAGTGCTCGGTCCAGCCGCCGGAGAGGTCCATGCCGGCCGCGATGTCTTTCTCGCCGCCGTGGCAGCTGACGCAGTGTTTGTCGAGCACCGGTTGGACCATCGTCGGGTAATCGACGTAGCCGCTGCCCCAGGATTCCGGCTGCAAGCGATCTGGCGCGCGCCCCACGATGTCACGTAGTCCGGCATTCGAGGCCGTGTTGTACTTCTGCTCGTGGCAGCCGATGCACGACCGAGTCGTGCCGGGGGCCGCCTGCACAAAGGTCCGCATGCTTTGGACCAGCCGCCCCTCGGCATCCAGGGCCTGCAGGTACACAGCTCGACCGGAGGGGACTTCGAAATAGGCGGAACCTTTCACGTCGACCGGCACAATGCCTAGGTAATTCTTGACGCTGAAGGCCAGCGCGGCACTGACCAGAAACGTCTGGTTGTACGGGCTGCCGCCCATGGTCGTGGAGCTGACCCGCGAGGTCTCTTCGATTACCCGGAGGTATTTCACCTCGCCCCGCTTCACGCCCGTCAAGCCTTGGTAGACGTCCTGGAGGAAGAACCGGCCCGTGCGCGCCTGGCGGTCGATGCTGTCGGTGATGACGGGTGGCCGCGGTCGTGGCTTAATCAGCATGGGGGAATGCAGGCAGATTTCCGGATCCGACAGCAACACCACGCGATGACCGGCCAAATCGATCAGCTCCAGCACATTGCGCGCGCTGCCGGCCGGCCGGCCGCTGAACAGATACAATTCGGCGGTCACAGGCCACGGCTCGCACGAATCGCCACGGTCGAAGGTGGGATCTTCGGGGTGCTCCAAGTTCGTGCTCGCCTGTGGGTTGTTCTTGCCCAGCCGCGGGTCGACCAGGGCGATCGAGCCGCGTGGCGTGGCATTGTGCTTGGCAAACGTACCGACGACCAGATGCGAATCGGGCACGGATCGGGCATCCAGAATGGCCTCCGGAAACACCATATTGTTGGCGTAAAACGCGGTCTCCTGCGTACCGTCGGGGTTCACCGTCCACAGCGACTGGATCGTCAGGGCGTTCTTATCGACGTACTCCCACCGCCCGAACAGAATCCGGCCATCCGGCAGAATGCTGGGATCGAACTCGTTGACGTTGTTGACCGAGATGGCGTGGAGGTCCGAGCCATCGGCGTTCATCACGTGCAGGATACTCACCCCTTCGTTCGCGCACGGCACGAGCCCGCTAGGCCGCGTCGAGAGGAGGACGATCCGGCCGTCGGGCAGATAGGCCGGCGCAAGATCGTGCTGGCCGCCGTTGGATCCCTTGTAGATACCGCAGGTCGGCGTGGGATCGGAGATGCGTCGCAAGCCCTGGCCATTGACGCCAATCTCGTAGATGCTTGTGCTACCGTTCGGCTCACCCTTGAAACAGAAGAGCAGCTTGGTGGCGTCCCACGAGAGTTCCGGATGCGTGTAGACCCCGAGGCCGAGCGTGCCGGGCGTCGTCGGGTCGATGACCGGACGGATCTTCCACTGGCCGCGCGGGGCGGCCGGATTCTCCAGCACGTAAATGCCTCCGCCTCCCGGCGGCCACTTGTAGTAGGTGTCGTAGATATGGATGCCGGTGTAGGAATGCCGTTTGACGAACAGCAGCGGCGCATCCAGTTGGTTCAGTAACTGCTGGTCGATCTCGGGTGGCGTCGCGGCGACTGGTTGCGCGCCCAACGCCACGGCCCAACAGGCCCACAGCATCACAAATCCAAAGCCTCCCAACACGCACGTGCGAAGGTTCTTCATGGTCCAGCTCTCTCCATGTCTGTGGAACAGGTCTCGGTAACGAGTTTGCGCCACTGAGTGTAAACACTACAGGCGATTGTGAATACCACAAGTTCGTCTCAAATGACGAAATCCGGCTGCGGCCAGGCGAAGTGGCAGGGCGGTCGTTTTCGAGTGCGACGTGGTGTCACTCCGGTGCGAGGGACATCTGTCGCGGACTCGAGTGCGCTTGTTTTCGAGGTGCTTTGAAAAGCGGTGACAAGTCACCGCACTCCATAGGCCGCACTCCATAGGCGATTGCCTACACCGACGGCGTTGAGCTACGATGGTCTGTGTTTCCTACCCACCCCAGGAGCCTGCCATGAGTGCGCCAAGATAAGCTGCTGCAAATCAGCCGGACAATCCGGCCTGGCCAAAGGCTAACCACCGGGTCAGAACAGAACTTTGCACGTAAGGAGGTAACGAATTACGCGAAGCCAGAGGGATGGCGAATGATCGG
>JAPLNJ010000889.1 GCA_026692885.1 Planctomycetota bacterium
CGGCGGGGGCCTGACTCGTTCCAACACCATTGATTACGCCTCATTCATAGCATCCAAGTGTCGCTGTCCAACTAAGTCAGCGTAAACAATACCTCACCGATCACGTTTGCCCTGCAAGCCCAACTTTGGCGCGGCCGACCCCAGCCCTCTCCCCAGGATACCGGAGCGAGCGAGGACTTGCGATCCGCTCAGCGGGCCGTCAGCCGAATCTCGAACAGCTTCGGCCAGTTCTTACCGGTCACGAACAGCCGGTTGGTTTCCCGATCGAAGGCGATGCCGTTCAGCACCGCCTCCCGATCCGGGCGTTCAGGTAGCAAGCCGTGCAGATCGATCCAGCCGGTGACCTCCCCGGTCTGCGGCGAGATGCGGGCAATGGAGTCTTTGTACCAGATGTTGGCGAAGATCTCGCCGCGGACGTATTCCAGTTCGTTCAGTTGGTCGACCCGCCGCCCCTCGCTCTGCACCAACAACCGGCGCGCGACCTGGAACGTCTTCGGGTCCAGGAATCGGAGTGTGGCCGTACCATCGCTCATGATCAGATACCGCCCGTCCTGTGTCAGCCCCCAGCCCTCGCCGTTGTAGCCAAAGCGGCGCACTTCCCGAAAGGTGTCCCGATCGTAGACGATCCCGAACTTGTTCTGCCAGGTCAGTTGGATGAGCTGGTTGTTCCAGAGCGTGAGTCCTTCTCCAAACAGACTGCGGTCGAGCGGCCGGGACTGCAATTCTTTGCCGGTCTCCAGTTCCACCTTACGCAGTGTCGATTCGCCGAACTTGCCCGTACTCTCGTAGAGGACTCCGTCCGCGAAGACCAACCCCTGGCAATAAGCATTGGGATCGTGCGGAAAGATCCGGACGACCTCGAAGTCGTAGGTGGGAGCGGCGCGCTCGTGAGCCAGCACCCACACGACACAGACGCAACCACAACAGAACAGGGCGGTCAGCAAGGACCAGCGGCGGACGAGTCGGCGCCCCGACCTGTCAGGTTCCGCGGGGGTCGAACTCGGCGGCGGGCTATCCGACTTCTTGTTCCGGTGTCTGCTCATGGCCGACCGTCTCCTCAGGCGTGCTGCCCGGCCAGCGTCCGAATTCGTTGGATCATCGAATGCAGCCCGTTGCTGCGGGACCGACTTAAGTGCTGCCGGAGATCCAACCGTTCATACACGCTTTCAATATCCATCGCCACGACTTCCCGGGCGGGGCGGCCGGAGCAGAGCATCAGCAGAATCGAGACCAAGCCGCGCACGATTTGCGAATCACTGTCCGCCACAAATTGGACGAACGGCGGATCACCCGACTGCACGTCCATGACGACCCAAACATTGCTGACGCAGCCCTGAACGCGATTTTCCTCGGTTTTCATCGCCGCTGGCATCTCGTCCAGCTCTTCACCGAGCTCAATAATATAGCGGTACCGTTCTTCCCAGTGGTCGAAATCCGCGAACTCGTCGAGCAGTTCCTCGATCGTCAGGGTTTTCATGGGGCTTGTTTCGAAGTTAAAGTGTCAACACGGTCGGAATCCCTTGGCTGCGACGCCGACGCACCGGACTACACCCGCCAATTATTACGTCCGACGAGCGGCCTGCCAACCGCACAGGACCCGAAGGGACGGAAGTGATGAACCGAATCCTAGGCTATTGCACGAACGTCCATCCGGGCGCCGACCTGGAAACCACTCGCCGAAATTTGGCGGAACACGCGCTGGCCGTGAAGCAGTTGGTCAGTCCCGCCCAACCCATCGGCGTCGGTTTGTGGCTCTCGGCCCAAGCCGCCGACAAGATGCGTAAGCAGGATGCGGTGGGGGAGTTCGCCGGGTGGTTGGCCGAGGTGGGTTTGATCCCATTTACGCTAAATGGTTTTCCCTTCGGCGATTTTCACCAGCCGGTGGTCAAACACGCCGTCTACCGTCCCACTTGGTGTGACACGGCTCGGCTCGACTACACGGTCGGCTTGATCGAGATTCTCGACCGACTGCTGCCGCGAGGCTTGGAGGGCAGCATTTCGACCGTACCGTTGGAATGGGGCAGTCCCCGTCCCGAGGCCGGCCGACTACACGAGCACGCCGCGAACTTGCGGAAGATTGTCGAGCGTTTGGAGCAGTTGGAGCAGGAACGCGGACGGTTGATTTACCTGTGCCTCGAGCCGGAGCCAGGTTGCGTGTTGCAACGGAGCGAGGATGTGGTGCGGTTCTTCGAAGATCACCTGCTGACCGACGGGAAAGAGGGGCCAGTTCGCCGATATCTCCGTGTCTGCCACGATGTGTGCCATTCCGCCGTGATGTTCGAAGATCAGACCGAGGTATTGCGTCGCTACCAGGCTGCGGGGATCGCGGTCGGCAAGGTGCAGATTTCTTCGGCGGTGGTGTTGCCTTGGGATCGGATCGCCGCGGTGGACCGAGTCGCAGCCTTCGGGCAATTTCGGCGGTTCGCCGAGGATCGCTACCTGCACCAGACCGTGGTGCGGGAATCGCCAGATGCGTTCCCTGTTTTTTGGGAAGATCTGCCGCTAGCCTTGAGAACCGTCGAAGATCCGGCCCGGCTGACCGGTCAGTGGCGGGTGCATTTCCATGTGCCGATCTATCTGGAACGATTTGGGCTGATTGAGACTTCGCGGGATCAGATTGACGCCTGCCTGGCGACGGCGTGTGAGCTGGTGGACCTGTCCCATTTCGAGGTGGAAACCTACGCCTGGGGCGTGTTGCCCGCCGAGTTGCAAGAACCGCGTCTGGCCGACGGCATCGCGCGAGAAATGCACTGGCTTCGTGAGCGAGTTCCTAACGGAGCCGAAGGCTGCATCCAAGCAGGTCAGGCTTTCCAGCCTGACGCGGAACGAGCGTCAGCCTGGAAAGGCTGACCTACCCAATGCAAATTCGAAGGTTAGAGAATCTGCCAAGACTCTGCTGCGAAGTGCAAGAAAACGGCGCGGCGCGGTATTACACTTACGGCACGAGAGTATTTTGCCGGTATCCTCTTCTGCAGACTGCGAGATCCTGACGATGTTCCACTTCGAAGAATTCCTGCTGATGATGGTGATCACATTGGTCGTCGTGGCGGTTGTCCTGGCCCTGCCCGTGACGCTGCTGGTGTTGGTATGGAAGCTCTCGAAACGGCACACGAAATCGGTTGAACTTACGTCCGCACAACTGAGATCGTTGCGAGAGGAGCTGCTAGAACAGAAGCGATTACTCCACGCTCTCGTGGAACGAGGCGTGCCGCCGGAACGTACTCCCGAGCCGAGTCCCATGCCGGAAATCTCGGTCCCGCCCGCGCGAGTCGAACCGCAGCCATCCGTCCCTGCGGTGCCAGCGGCCGCACTTGCTGCCCCGCTCGTGCCGTTCTCGGCCTCCGCGCCCGAACTTGAAGTGTCCGAATCTGTCCTGACGCCGGAGATCATAACGGCCACCGTGGTAGCGTCCGAGCCGCAGTCACAGGTTGCCGTGGCGCGCCCGGCACCTCGCCCCAATCGTTTCGAAGCCGCGGCCAAAGAGATCTTGTTGAAGATCTGGCATTGGATCATTGTCGGCGAGGAACATCGTCCGGCGGGGGTTTCGATGGAATTCGCGGTCGCCAGCACGTGGCTTCTGCGGCTGGGCATCGTGATTCTCGTCATGGCCGTGGGCTTCTTCCTCAGCTACTCCATCGAACACGATTACATCGGTCCGCTGGGCCGCGTTGGGATCGCGATCCTGGCGGGCATCGCCATGCTGGCCATCGGAATCCAGTTGCTCGGCAAGAAGTACCATCTCCTCGGACAAGGGTTGATCGGCGGCGGCATCGCCGCGCTGTACCTCGGCGTCTTTGCGGCGTTCGCGCGGTATCACTTGATCGAGATGGAACTGGCCTTTGCCTTAATGGCTGGCATCACAGTCTGTGCCGGAATTCTCGCCGTGCGGGTGAACTCCCAGCTTGTGGCGATTCTGGGCATCTTGGGCGGCTACGGGACGCCGGTCATGCTATCGACGGGCGTGGTGAACTTCGTGGGCCTGTTTTCCTACACGCTGCTGTTGGGCGTCGGCGTGTTGGGCATCAGCTACAAGAAGAACTGGCGTCTGCTGAATTACTTGAGTTTCCTCTGCACCTACGTCTTGTTCTTCGGTGCGATGAAGAAATACGAGGTCGCGAATTTCTGGGAGGTACTGCCCTTCCTGACGGCGTTCTTCGTGCTGTTCTCGACAATGGTCTTCCTGTTCCAGTTGATCAACCGTACCAAGTCGACGCTGCTGGAACCGATCGGGCTGTTGATTAACGCCGCAATCTACTTCGGGGTCAGTTACAACTTGGTGAGCCAAGCCTTCGACTACCGCTGGGTGGCCGCCGTGAGTCTGGCGCTGGCCGCCTTTTACGTCGCGCACGTGTGGTACTGTCTGGTCCGCCGAGTCCTGGACCGGGAGTTACTGTTCTGCTTTGTCGGTTTGGCCGCGTTTTTCCTGGCCGTGACCGTCCCGCTGGTGTTGTCCCCCGAGTGGATTACGGTCAGCTGGGCGATCCAGGCCTTCGTGATGCTATGGATTGCGGGCAAGTTGAAAAGCGAGTTCCTCCGCCATGTGGCCTACCTGCTGTACTTGATCGTGATCGGGCGGTTCTGTTTCGTGGACTTGGGCAACGAGTACGCGGCGAGAGCCGTGCGGGACACCGGCGCGTCCCTGGGCGACTATTGCTGGTTATTGCTGACGCGGCTGGTTGTGTTTGGGATTCCGATCGCTTCGTTGGCCGGCGCGTTCCGCCTGCTGCGGTCTCCCGCGACCGCGGCGTCGGTGGCCGTCGACAGAGCGAACGACATGGCCGAATGGGTCCGCGACCGCTGGGCGATCCACGCGGCCGTCTTCGGAGTGGTGGCGATGGCTTTCGTGTTCCTGCACCTGGAATTGAACCGTACCTTCGGCTACGTGTTCCCCCAGCTGCGATTGCCCGTGCTTTCGCTGTTGTGGGTCGCCTTGTGCGGCCTCCTGTTGGTCGAGTACTTGGCCCGGCGGAGCAGCGTTGTGTTGAGCGTCTTGATGCTGTTTGCTTTCGTTCTCTTGGGCAAACTGTTCGTGTTTGACCTGCCGAGTTGGAACGTGCACGATATGATGCGCTATGCGGGCGAGTCCTACTTGTTCCTCGACGCCACCATGCGACTCTTGGACTTCGGGATCATCATCGCTTTCCTGGCCTTCGGCTTTCGGCTCCTGGCGGGCGATGTGGCAGCCAAGGCGGCACGGCTTCTGTCGGGGTACACGGCGTTGGTGCTGCTGTTCCTGTTCCTCAGCCTAGAGGTCAACACATTCCTCGGCTGCTACGTCTCCGGCTTGCGCGCCGGCGGCGTGTCGATCCTCTGGTCGCTGTTCGCCATCGGCTGCCTGTTGGCCGGGATCTGGCAGGATCTGCGGGCGCTCCGCTTTGTCGCGTTGGGGTTGTTCGCCGTGGTCGGCGGGAAGGTGTTCTTCTCGGATCTCGCAAGACTCGATCCGCTGTACAAGATT
The DNA here is from genome assembly GCA_026692885.1 of Planctomycetota bacterium. Next base: position 5,459 of record JAPLNJ010000889.1, read on the forward strand.
ATCGCATTTGCGATCCTTGGGATGCTGGTGCTGTCCGGCTCGTTTATCTACCTGAAATATCGGTCGACGTTCGCCACCAAGCCCGCGTCGCCAAGAGAGTAGAGTGTTTACTTCGACTGTCTCACTTCGACCCCTGCCGCCTTGTGCGGCCGGTGAAGGAGTCTTGTGAGCGAGATCGCGAACGCAGCAATACCCCTCCCTTCCCCAGCCTGCCGCCTCCGGCGGCAGGCTGGGGAAGGGAGGAAGGCGGTGAACGTCGGTCGCGATCTCGCTTACAAGACTTCTCTCACCGTCCAGGCGAGCTGGACGGGGTCGTTTTCGAAACTACGCCGAACTCACGGAGTTGTTTCTGGACAGGCACCGACCGGCTGTTGCTGGGTCAGGCAGTGCACCGTGCCGAAGCCCCGGACCAGGTCGACCGCGTGGATCCCCACCACCGTCCGCTCCGGGAATAACTCGCTGAGGATTCCCAAGGCCACGCGATCGGCCGGGTCGTTGAACGTCGGCACCAAGACCGCGGTGTTGGCGATGTAGAAGTTGGCGTAGCTGGCCGGTAGCCGGTAGCCGTCACACACCAGTGGCTTAGGCGACGGCAGTTCGACCACGTCCGGCCGAGTCCCATCTTCCAGTCGCAGGTCTGCGAGTCGCTCGCGAGCCGCCGCCAACGCGCGGTAGTTCTCGTCTCGGGGATCGTCCGCGCGGAGGACCACCACGGTGTGCGGGTTGGCAAACCGGCACAGATCATCGACGTGTCCCCCGGTATCGTCCCCCGCGATCCCGGCGGGTAAGTAAAAGATGTTGCTCACCCCCAGCGCCGCGCGGAGCATCTGTTCGATCTGGTCCTTCGTCAGCTCTGGGTTGCGGGGTTGCTGGGAATTATCCAGGAGACACTGCTCCGTCGCCAGCAAACTGCCGTGGCCGTCGACGTCGATGGCGCCCCCTTCGAGCACGAAACGCTGTTCGTAGTTGGCGGGACACTCGGACAGGGTCAAGTCCTGGCCGGCCAGGATCGGGCAGATCCTCGGTAGCCCCAAGGCCGCCGCCGCGCGAGTCGCGATCCGATCATCCAGTTGAAAATCCTCGTACCTGGCCCAGCCGTTGAACTGAAAGTCGGCGACGACCAGCGGCCCCTGACGGCTGCCACGACGGAGGAAGATCGGGCCCATGTCGCGCGCCCAACCGCGGTCCGTGGGGAACCGGTAGAAGTCCACTTGCCCCAGATCGACCGCCGCCCGCCGGAGCACCTCGCGGGCCGCCGCTTCGTGGGCCGCTTGCCGCACCATGATGCGTACCCGTTCCCCGGCGACCAGCTTGCGGACGATTTCTGCGAAGGCCCACGGAACCGCCCCCATCTTCCCCGGCCAATTCTTGCGACTGTGCGGCCAAGCCAGCCACGTCGCCTCGTGACGCTCCCACTCCGCGGGTAGGAAAAACTGTTCTTGCATAAACCTTGTGCTCCCAGCGGCCCGCATTGTACCAACCGGCCGCACGGTTGGCAGGCCCGGGGCGACAGTCTGCTGCCCTGGGATGCTTCACAGCGATCCCGTGCGTAGGGTGCATCGAGCCAGCGGTTTGCCTGGTGCACGAGCGCTCGTCAAGGGTTGGCTAATGCGACACGCAGCCCATCGCCGCTGGCCGCTGGCGACGATGCACCAAGGGCTTGATGCGTCGGTCCTATTGAGTCCTAGGTTGCCCATGGAACACGAGAGCACGTGGATGGGGGGGGCGACGCTCCTGCCGAGCCGTGGGCCGTCCCTGACGGCCCGCTCCGGCTCGGCGGGGTGCCCGCTGGGCCCCTCGCCCTCCCACGCCATGGGCAACCTAGTGCTTTGTCAAGGCTTGATCTTAGGGTAGGGTGCCACTGGCTTCACCGGCCGTTGCGCAAAACGCTAGCAGCAGGAGGTCGGGGTGGCTGGGGCAGAGTGCAGCGATGCCCCAGAAACCGGGTACTGGGGCTTCGCTTAGGCTCAGCCGCCAGCCACCCGCGCTGCTGCTGGCACTGACGGCTGTGCGCAACCTAACGATCAAGGCCTGTTGGGGCCTTGATCATAACGTTGCGAAATGCTAGCCGTGTCGTGATCGCCC
>JAPLNJ010000890.1 GCA_026692885.1 Planctomycetota bacterium
GTACATCGGCGCTGCGCTTGATGTACCCTACTTGATCACTGTACATCGGCGCTGCGCTTGATGTACCCTACTTGATCACGGTACATCGGCGCTGCGCTTGATGTACCCTACTTGATCACGGTACATCGGCGCTGCGCTTGATGTACCCTACTTGATCACATAGCTCGCCGGGGCGAAGGCTGACAGGTTCGCCTCAAAGGTATCCCCCTTTGCCTCCAACGGTTCGCCAGTTGCCTGGCCGCGGAGATCGACCGGCTGCACATGCTTCGCCGACATGCCGTTGGGCAACTGCACGCGGCACTTGCCGGTTTGGCCAGCTTGTTCCCACAACCGCAGCAGTACGCCCGGGCCGTCGGGGTGTGGGCCGAAGGCCGTCACCGCCACGCCCTTGCGGCCTAGTTCCAAGCCCGCTTGCGTCGCCGGCAGCGTGCCTGAGGCACCCTCGCAGGCCGCTGCCAGGAGCGGGAACCGCGACTCCTGCGAAGGCGTGACCAGGGCCGCTTCCGGCTGATACTCGCCGATCGCCCACAACCGGACTCGCGACGTCCAGGTGCCTTCATTCCACATCCGGAAATTGGTCGTCCACTGGTTGTTGAACAGGTTCACATACGCCGCTGGCCGCTGCGGCACAAAGTCCAGCGAATACTTCCAGCATCCCGGCGTATCGAGGCTGATCAGCGGATTGTCGATGGAGCACAGCCCCACGCCGCGTCCCTGCGGGTCGGTAATCGTCAAGCCGCTGTTCACGCCAAACAGGTGCCGGTTTGTGCCGCGGACGACATCCTTGGCCGGATCGACAAGCGAGGCCAATCGTCCGAGCCGGAACTGCGGTGCAGCGACTTTGCACGGCAAGCAAATCCAGCCCGCTTCGGGCCACGGATCGGCCGGCTTGTCGTGCAGCGTGACTTCGAGGTCCGCATAAGGCTTGTCGCCATACAGGACCAACTTGGTCGTCACGGCGTGGGGCAGGTCGGCGCTGGCGGCGGATGCCATAATCGCCGTGACCGACACCGGGGTCTTCTCGAACGTCAGCTGGCAGTTCTTCGGCGAAGCGGCCCGATACGGCACTTGATCGGCCGGAGGCAAGTTCGGCTTACCGAGTTCGTTGAAGGCCCAATCCGCATTGATCTTGATGTACGCCTTGACGAACGCCTGGGTGTTGTTCGCGTCGAAACGCTCATACAGATACTGGCCGAAACCGTGCGGAGCGGCCGCGTCGACCAATTCGCGGCCCGTGCGTTTGTCGATCAAGGAACGGACGGCCCCGCAGGCCGGGTCGAGGGTCGCCTTGAAGCACGCGTTCTCGATGGTCGCGGCCTGCGGATCGGCGCTCAGGGACGGCAGGATCGGCGGCGTCTTGACCGGGACGTACGTGCGATAGCCTAGCGGTGGGACTTGGTCGGCGAGGAAACGCAACTGGCCATTTTTCACTTCCACGGGCACGACCTCTTGACCCCCCAACGCTTGGAGGGCGGTGACGTCCTGCCGGTCTGTCTTGACGGTCACCAGGTCGGACCGCTGCCACGGCAGCGGGTTGTAGACGGTAATCCGCCAGCCGGCGACGCTGACGGCCCCGGCCAAGGCGGCCAAATCGCGGTCCAGGACCGGCGCGATCAGATTACGGGCAGTTTCGATATAGGCGGTGTGTTCCTTCCACGAGTCTTCCAGGCGTCGGAAGAAGCCCTGGCTGCGCTGCGTCCGGAAGGCGTCGTTGTAGAAGAACTTGCGGTCACCAGAGTACTTCGTAACCCAGTACAGCGCGCCGCCCCAGGTGTGCTCGCCGTACAGCAGACTCTGTTCGTAGGCCGCGGCGACGGTGTCTGTCGCGGCCGGCAGCTGCACGCCCCAAGCGTTCAGTTGCGTGTGCAGGGACTCGGTGGCAGTCATCGCCGGCCGGATGTTCCGCGCCAGCTTGGCTCCGGCCGGATCGCACATCGGACCGTGAATCCAGGTGTCAGGCATGTCACCGCGGACCACCGGCAGGTTCGGCTTTTCGGCCAGAATTCCGTCCGCAAAATCCGACAATCGCCCGATGCGGACTTTCACGCCGGGCAGCTTCTGCTTGGCTTCTTCCAGAACTTTCTTGACCTCCTCCGGCGTCGGCGGGCCATGGTTGTCGCCGGTATGGATCAACGCCAACCACGTCTTGTACGGCCAGTCCGGCGGCGGGATCAGCCCGGTGCCATAGCCCTCGGCCGAGTAAAATGTCAGCAGTCGCGAGCCGTCGGGACCTTCCCACCAGAACAGCGTGGGAACCTGGGGCGAGCGGCAAGCCGCGTTGCAGCCGATGTGCAGGAGATCCACGCCCGCGTGCCGCAGCAGCGTGGGCATGATCCACGAGTGACTGGGCACATCCGTCATCTTGGCGTCGCGGGGCAACGCTAATCCTGCCGACCGAGACAGTTGCGAGGCAAACCCCAAACCGCGTACCAGATCCTCGGCCTCCAGTAATTCGGTGTGCGTGGTGAACGGCAAGGCATGCACCACGAACCGGCCGTCCTGGAAGGCCCGCTGGATCCTCTGCTTGCGCTCCGGCGTTTGACCCTCCCAGTCCTCCGCGATCTTTTTCATCGGCCAACCGGGAATCGTCCAGGCAAACTGCTGCGCCGGCGGCAGGTCGCGGTTGCGGTCGCAGACATCCAACGCCTGGTCGATCATCTTGGTGCGGTACCGCAGCACGACGTCCTTGGCCATGTCGGTGTAGCCGATGTCGAAATGCGTCTTGAAGACGATCACCAGTTGATCGACCGGACCGGCGGCCTGAACGGTAAACGCTGAGGCCAGACATAGCACCAGAGCCCAACCGACTCGCTTCGCCACCGGATACCCGTTGTTTGCTGACGCAGGCGTGTTCATAGGTTCCTCCATTTCGAGACGGAAAGCAGCGCTCAGACGCCCACCGAGGTTCTTGTCCAGCACACAATTGCCGGACGCGGCCGTAAGGCGAGCGGCAGGAAATAACGTACCCAATTTAATGTAGGATGGTCTTCCAAGACCGTCCCGATCGGACTGGAAAGGCCGACCTACGGGTAAGTTATTTCCTGCCGCTCGCCTAACAGGTCGGGTACAGTTTTGCCGGAACGGGCGTCGGGGTCAACTAAGGATCGCGAAACGAATTAGTGTCGGGTCTTCAAAGTAGCCATCACGCTCCGCGTGATGGCATGTCATCTCGCGGAGCGAGATGACCACATTCTTGCGACAGTTGTTTCTTTCGCGATCCTAAGGGAGCGGGAACACCGCTTGTCTTCCTCATTGCCAGGGGACAGAATGGTCGCTTCATTCCACCGAAAACTTCTTGGAGATGCGAGCCATGCACGGACGGACAGGGTGCCATCATTTGGCAGCGGTGTTGCTCCTGAGATGCGGCCCACGTCCAATCCTGGGTGCGATCTTGGCAGTGGTGACACTGCTTGGTACATCGGCTGCGGCCGCCGACTGGCCCACCTACCGCAAGGATGTGGCCCGCAGCGGCATCACAGACGACAAGCTGGCCTTGCCGCTGGCCGAGAACTGGGTGTTTCAAACGCGGTATCCGCCGCAGCCGGCGTGGGGCGATCCGAAGCCGGTGGCGGTCGAAAAGATTCTTGAACTCCGCCGCGTGCATTTCGACGATGTGTTTCAGGTCGTGGGTGTCGACGGCGCTGTCTACTTTGGCTCATCAGCCAACGGCAAGCTCTATTGCCTCGACGCCAGCACGGGCCAGATCCGGTGGACCAAACTGACCGGCGGGCCAATTCGTTTGGCCCCCACAGTGGCCGAAGGCCGCGTGTACGTCGCCTCGGACGATGGCTGGGTGCGTTGCCTGCAGGCCCAGGATGGGGCGGAGATCTGGAAGTTCCGCGCAGCACCGGAAGAACGGCGGGTGTTGGGCCACGGCCAGCTCTGCTCGCTGTGGCCGTCGCGGACCGGCGTGCTGGTGGACCACGGCGTGGCCTACTTCGCCGCCGGGATCTTCCCGGCGGAGGGCGTCTTCCTGTACGCGGTGAACGCGGCCGATGGCCAGCTGTTGTGGCGGAACGGCAGCACCGGCGAGAATCCGCAGAGCCGGGTGTCGCCGCAGGGCTACCTGTTGGCTTCGCAGACGGCCCTGTACGCGCCGATGGGCCGGATTTCGCCGGCTGCGTTCAATCGGGCTGACGGGCGGCTGCTGTACGAGACCGGGTTCGGCAGGACCGCTGGCGGAACCTACGCGCTGCTGGCCGGCGGCCAGGTCTACACCGGCACCGAGGCACTGGTCGCCTTTGATCAACAGACTCGCGATCAATTCGCTGTCTTTCCCGGCCGCAAGATTATCGTCACGGACAAGACGTTTTACGTGGCGACCAACACCGAGTTGCAGGCGCTCGATCGCCAAACGAAGGCCACCGTCTGGAAGACGCCCTGCCCACTGGCGGACGAACTGATCCTGGCGGGCGACGTGCTGGTGGCGGGCGGGGCGAACCGGATCATGGCCGTCGCCACGGAAAAAGGCGAAGTGCGCTGGAACGCCGAGGTGGTTGGGGCCGCCAAGGGCCTGGCGGTCGTCGACGGCCGGTTGCTGGTCAGCACCGACCGCGGTCGGATTTACGGCTTCGGGTCGGCGGACGCCGCGCGGCACGGCACCGTTACGGAACCCGCGAAGGAAAACCCGCTCGCCGATTCGCCACAGAACGCGCTGCTCGCGCGGGCTGCCGAGGCAATCCTGAAACGGACGGGGCTGCAACGGGGTTACTGTCTGATGCTGGGTTGTGAGACCGGAAAGTTGGCGTTGGAACTGGCACGCCGCTCGGAGTTGTCCATCTATGTCGTCTCCCCGGACGCGGACAAAGTCGCGGCCGCGCGGCAGGCGATCGACGAGGCGGGCCTCTATGGGAAAAGGGTTTGCGTCGAGCAGTGGCCGTGGGACCGGATTCCCTATGCGGATTACTTTGCGAATCTGGTCGTCTCTGAAACGGCCGTCCTTACCGGCCAGTGGCCGGGCGATCCGCAGGAAGCCTTGCGCATGCTCAAGCCGCACGGCGGGACGCTGATGATCGGACAACCCGCCGGAACCGCGGAGGGCGTGCAGCCGCTCCCGGAGCCAACAGCGCGGGGCTGGCTGCAACACCCGGCGCTGGCCGGTGGTCAGGTCGTCCGCGAGGACGGCACCTGGGTCACCCTGGTCCGCGGACCGCTGCCGGGCGCCGGCAACTGGACGCACCAGTACGCCAATTCGGCCAACACGGCCTGCGGTGATGATCAGCGCGTCAAGGCTCCGTTGGGGCTCTTGTGGTTCGGTCTGCCGGGCCCGGCCGATATGGTGAACCGCCACGAACGGGCCGCCGGACCGGTGTCGCTGGATGGCCGCATGTTTGTGCAGGGCGAGAACGTCGTCATGGCGTACGACATCTACAACGGCCAGCGATTGTGGTACCGCGAGCTTCCCGGCGCACGGCGCGTCAACGCTTCGCACGATGGCAGCAACTTCGCCGTAGGACCGCGCGGGCTGTTCGTCGGTTGTGGTGAGGCCTGCCTGCGGCTGGACGTGGCCACCGGCGAGACGCGAGCCACCTACCCGATGGCCGCCGCCCCCGGCGGTTTCCGGCGCTGGGGCACACTGGCCACCGTCGGCAAGTTCCTGGTCGGCACCCGTGCCGCCGGGGTCGGCCTGAGCGACCGCGTGGTGGCGATCGATGCGGAGACCGACCAGGAGGTCTGGCATTACGATGCCCCCGTGATCTCGCACAATACCGTCGCCATCGCGGACGGCCAGGTGTTCCTGGTGACTTCGAAGACTACGGAGGAGCAACGCCAGGCCGCCCTCGAACAACAGCGGCAGTTGATTCGCGAGTTGCCAGAGGCGCAACGCGAACAAGCCGAGAAAGCTTTGGCCAAGCCCGTCGTGCGACTGGTGGTGGCCTTGGACGCGAATACGGGCGCGGTGCGCTGGCAGACGCCGTTGGATCTCACGCACTGCGGCGACAACGTGGCTGCGATGGTTCAGAATGGAGCACTGGTGGTGTTTGGCGTGTACCTGGACGGGCACCTCTGGCAACAGTTCTTCGCCGGCCAATTCGCCACGCGGCGTGTGACGGTTTTGGCGGGCAAAGACGGCAAGCTGCTCTGGTCAAAACCGATCGGCTATCGCGTCCGGCCGCTGATCATTGGCGACACGCTGCACGCCGAACCGTGGGCCTTCGACTTGCAGACCGGCGCGCAGAAGATGCGGATTCATCCCGTCACCGGCGCGGAGGCCGGCTGGCAATTCGCCCGGCCCGGCCATCACTGCGGCTGCCCAAGCGCCGCGCCGCACTGCTTGTTCTTCCGGTCCTGGAACTTGGGGTACTACGACTTGGACGCCGATGCCGGGACGATGCACTTTGGGGCACAGCGACCGGGCTGTTGGATCAACTTCCTGCCGACGGGCGGACTGGTCGTGATGCCCGAAGCGAGCACCGGGTGCATGTGCGACTTCCCCAATAAGTGCACCGTGGTGTTCCAACCGGTACAACAGCAGAAAGCCTGGGCTTGGTTTAGCGCCCCCGGGCCGCTGACACCGGTGAAAGAGTTGGCCCTGAACTTGGGCGCTCCCGGCGACCGGCGGGACAGCCAGGGCCGGCTCTGGCTCGGCTTCCCGCGGCCCGCGGGTTCGTTGGTGTTGAACTTGCGCGGCGACGTGGCGTTCTATCCGAAGGGACAGTTCCGTCAAGACAACTCCGTGTACGCGGCCACGGCCGAGACCAAAGACCCGTGGCTGTTCGCGTCGGCGGCCGTGGGACTAAAGAAGTGCGTGCTCCCGCTGTTGGACAGCGGCAGCGGCAAAGCCCTCTACCGCGTGCGGCTGGCCTTGGCCGATCCGGACAACCGGGAGCCTGGCCAGCGGGTGTTCGACATCCGGCTGCAGGGCCGAGTGGTAGCGGCCGACTTCGATATTGTGCGTACGGCGGGGGGCGGCAACCGCGCCACGTCTATCGAGTTCACGGGGATCGAGGTCGAGGACAAGCTGACGCTGGAACTGGTGGCCAAGACTCCCACCGCGCCGCTGTCCGCGCTGCCGATCCTGCACGGATTGGAAGTCGTGCGGGAACGGTTTGTGGGGATCGGTTGCACGCCACCGGAGTTCACCGTGAACGCCAAGCATCCGGAGCAGTCCGGCGAAGTCCGGTTGGCGAACCTGCGCGACGAGCCGTTGGCGGGTGTGCTCCGTTTCAGTCCTCCCCCCGGCTGGCAGATCACGCCGCGCGAGGTGCCCGCGCCGCTGGCTGCGGGCGAACGCAAGGCGGTGAATGTCCAGGTCGCGGCCAACGCGGGCGTGGCGGCCGGTCGTTACGCGATTCCGTTGCAGTTGCTGCGGCCGGACGGTTCGGTGGAGCTGGAGCGTACGATCCGAGTCGAGCATCTCGGCGCGCGCAGCCGGGCGACCATTCCTGTGGCGGAGGACGCACACGTCGTCCAACGCTACGGCACCCGCAACTTCGGCACGGCCGGCGTGCTGTTGCTTGATGGAGGCGATGCTCAGCTGCTGGACAAGGACCACGCGCAGGCGTTCTTGAAGTTCCGTCTGGCCATCCCGGGCAAACCGGTCAGCGTGCGCCTGCGGCTCACCAACGCTGGCAACCCGACGGGCGACTCCGGCCGGGTGTGCCTGGTGGCCGAGCCGTGGGACGAGAAGAAAGTCACCTACGCCAACCGGCCCGCCTTGGGACGCGAGTTGGCCCGGCTGGGAGCGGTGTCCGAAAACGAAGCGGTCGAGCGCCAGCTCGATCTCGATCTGACGGGCCAGCAGGAAGTCAGCTTGGCGTTGGACCCCACCAGCACCGACGGTGTCGATTACCTGTCGCGCGAAAGCGGCACCCCCGCGGTACTGATCATCGAGTACGAGGACTAGGGCCAAACGGTTTCTTGGTCCTGGCGCGTAAAGAATGAGATTTTACGGTTCCGCAGTGCCGGGCCCCAGGCAGGGCTCAGACGTACAGAATTCAAAATTGGCGGACAAACCACACTGACTTGGCAAAGTCGCCAAACCGCCAATTTTGAATTCTGTACGTCTGAGC
>JAPLNJ010000891.1 GCA_026692885.1 Planctomycetota bacterium
AAGGGCCAAAATAACGTTTGGTGCTAGGGATCGGGTCTTCAGAAACTCATTTTTTTGCGGAGAGGATGCTACCCATCGTCAACGGCGATTGACCGCAAAAAATGAATTTCTGAACACCCGACCCCGGATTGACGAGCGAGACCGGGAACTTATTTCGGCCCACGTTGCTAGCGGAACCTTGCCTGGGATTCGCTCCTCAGCACGTTCTCGTCTTTCTCCTGCCCAAACTTTCGGGTGGGGGCAGCGCGTCGTCGATAATCCGCTGCATGGCCTCTGCGTAACCGATGCCCGCCCGTTCCAACGCCGCGGTAAAGCCGGCGTCCGGTGAGAGGCACGGGTTGGTGTTGATCTCCAAGATCAAGGGCTGGCCGTCACGATCGACGCGAAAATCGACTCGATTATAGTCCCTGAGTCCGAACACGGCCCAGCACCGGCAGGCCAGGTCCGACAAGCGTGTGAGAAGTCCCGCATCGGCCTCGGGAAAGTCGAAGCAGCGCGGTGTGTTCACGAACTCAAAGGAGTCCGTCTGCCACTTGGCGCTGTAGCCTACGATTCGTGGTTTGTCCGGCGGAAACGCTCCAAAGTCGATCTCCGCGGGCGGCAGGGCCTGCGGTCCGTGCGGGCCCGCCAGCAGCGATAGATTGAACTCGCGGCCATCGACAAACTGTTCGGCAAAGCACGGCTTGCCCAACCTGGCCTCCACCTCGCGGATCCGCGCGGCCAACTCCCGACCGTCGCGGCACGTGACGATGGCCGTGTCATCCATGCCGACCGAGGCGTGTTCGTAGATGGCCTTGATAATCATCGGGCCCGAAATCGACAGTCCTGGCGCGGTATCCGCCACGGCCCACGTCGGCGTCGGCAGGCCGGCGTCCTGAAAACGCGTCTTGGCGAGTAACTTGTCGTTGGTCAACCAATGTGCCACGGCAGGTGCGCCGGTATAGGGCAGATCAAGGGCCTCCAGCAGCGAGGGAGCCACGTGCTGCAACCGATCTGTGCCGCCCAACCCTTCCGTCAGGTTGAAGACCACGTCCGGGCGCGCCTCGGTCAGTTGGCGACGAAGCGTTTCCAGATCCAGCGTGCAAGGCCAGGCGGTTGGTATGTGGCCAAGTTGCACCAGCGCGGTGGTCACCGCTGCGACCTGGACCAGTACGTCCAATTCGTCGTCCCGGGCGTCCGGAGGAACCGCGTTGTGGAGCACAGTGATTCGCATGTTCGGTACGGATTAGGACTTCGGCTGCACACGTTCCCTTGCGGAACGTACAATTCGATCGATCAACTGGACAAAAGACACGCCCACGAATTCGGCCAGCATAGGCAGGTCCGAATGCGCGGGATTCAGCCCAGCTAACGGGTTCACTTCCATGAACTGCGGCTGACCAGTGGCATCGGAGCGGATATCGATCCGACCGGCGTCGCGACAACCGAGTGCGCGCCACGCCGCCAGCGAGATCTGTTCCGCTCGGCGGATTTCGGGGTCTACCTCAGGGCGAATCAGTTGATACTTCACGAGTTCTTCCGAGCGTTCTTTGTTGGCGTACGAGTAGACCTCGGCCTCGGCGTCCGGCAGTAGCAAAACCTCCATCGTGCCCAGGACTTCTGCGTTTCTTCCTGTCCCCAGGAGACCCACGGTGAACTCGCGCCCACACAAAAACTCTTCGACCAGGACCGGTTGCCGAAACGTCTCCAGCAGCCGCTGACACACGCTCTGTAACTGCGCCAAGTCCGTAATCTTTGACGTCGGATCAATCCCTTTGCCGGTGCCTTCGGCGATCGGCTTGGCGAACATCGGATAGCCGAAATCGATCCGCTCCAGATCTTCCGACCGCTCGACCACAAGGAACCGCGGAGTGGGCACTCCCGCCGCGCCAACGACCAATTTCGTCAGGCCCTTATGTAAGCAGATTCCGGTGATCAGGGGATCCGAAAACGTATAGGGGATATCGTACACGTCCAAGATCGCCGGGACTTGGGATTCGCGAGCCAAACCGCGCAAACCTTCGCAGATGTTGAACACCAGATCCCATGTTTTGCCGTCCGCCAAGGCGGCGATCAACTGCCGCGCATGACCGATCCGTTCCGTCTCGTAGCCGAGTTGCCGCAGGGCTTGGTCGATCCCCGCGATCGTCACGGGACTGTCAAATTCCGCCGTTTCCTCCTCGCTGTAGCCCAGCGCGAGGTACTCGGAACGCAAGTCAAACGTCAGGCCGATCTTCATGGCTGGTCCTTCTACGAATCAGACGGGGAGCGGAACTTCCAGGAGTTCCGCTCCCCAGTACGTGGCGTGCGTCACACCGAGGCTGTAAGAGAATCAAATCGGCCGACGATGCTTGCGCAAGGTGTAAGGTGCGATGTGCCCACCAGACGCAAACAGTTGTGGCGGGCACAGCCCACCCTACGATTTCTTCACAGTCTCTCCGTGACGCCGATTACGGCGTGCCGGGCAGCACGGGCACCGGAGCGCTGGTGATCCAGGGTTCCGTTCCCAAACTGACCGGCGAGCTGTTCTCCGGAAGCGGATCGGGATACCGGAACGTCTGGCCCTCGAAGTTCCGCAACAGTAGGTAGTCGCCCTCGCGGCCGACCACGTTCTGCGGTTGGAGCGGAATCTTGCCGCCGCCGCCAGGAGCATCGATCACATACTGCGGAACGGCATAACCCGTCGTGTGACCCCGCAGTCCGGCGATAATCTCCAGGCCCTTCGAGACAGGCGTGCGGAAGTGCGAGGAACCGGAAATCGGGTCGCACTGGTACAGGTAGTACGGCCGCACACGCATCAGCAACAGCTTGTGCACCAACTGCTTCATCGTCTCGACGCTGTCGTTAATGCCCTTCATCAGCACCGTCTGGGATCCCAGCGGGATGCCGGCATCGGCCAGTCGCCCGCAGGCTTGGGCGGCTTCGGGTGTGCACTCGTCCGGATGGACAAAGTGCATGCTGACCCACAGCGGGTGATGCTTCCGCAGCATGCGGCACAAGGAGGGCGTGATCCGCTGCGGCAGCACCGCGGTCATCTTCGTTCCGAGCCGCACGAATTCAATGTGCGGAATGGCCCGCAGACGGCCGAGGATCCAGTCCAGCTTCTCATCGCTGAGGGCCAACGGATCGCCGCCGGAAATCAATACGTCACGAATCTGCGGGTTGCAGCGCAGGTAGTCGAAGATCAATTCCAGCCGCGATTCATTGGGAGCGATCTCGCCACTGCCCACCACCCGTGACCGCGTGCAGTAGCGGCAAAACGTCGAACAGAAATCAACCGCCAGCAGCAGTACTCGGTCGGGATAGCGGTGGACCAACCCAGGTACGGGACTGTGTCCGTCTTCGCCCAAGGGATCATCGGCTTCCCCCGGCGTTCGCAAGAACTCGCCGGTGGAAGGTAAGACAGTGCGACGTATCGGCTGTTGGCCGTCATAACGATCGACCAGGCTCAGATAGTACGGGGTAATGGCGAACGGCAGCAGGGCACCGCCGCGCTGCAACGCCTCCAGTTCGTCGGGCACCAGCACCAGAATCCGCTGCAGTTGTTCCAGCGTGCGAATTCGGTTGCGCAGCTGCCAACGCCAGTCGTTCCAGTCTTTGTCCGTGACCTGGGGGTAGAACGTCTTGCGGAACTGGCGCGTCCGCGGATTGCCCGACGAGCGGCGCACGCGCGGAGCGACATCGTATTCCAGCAGGCGATTGACAGGCGAGATAGTCGAAGTGGGGC
>JAPLNJ010000892.1 GCA_026692885.1 Planctomycetota bacterium
GAGCGGTCTGCGAGTAGCGCTGATCACGCGACGGTTCTGGCCGCTGATGGAGGACATCGAAAGGACGCTGGCCCGGCTGGCGACGGGACTCCGGCGGCGTGGTGCGGAGGTCACCATTCTCACCTGCCGCGGGTCGGCGGATTGGCCGGAGCGGGTCGACTATCAGGGCACGCCCGTGTTTCGCCTGCCGCATCCACACCGGGAACGGTGGCGCACGCTATGCTACTTGCTGGCGGTCGACCGCTGGCTCCGGCAGCATCACGAGGCCATCGACGTGGCCTGTGTCTCGCAGTTGCGCTCGGATGCCTATGCGGTGCTCCGGGCTGGACAGCGGATTGGCGTGCCCGTCGTGTTGCGCGCGGAGAGTGCGGGCCCGCAGGGCGATTGCCAGTGGCAGCAGCGCGCTCGGTTCGGCGGCCGTGTGCGCAGGCGATGTCATGCGGCGGACGCGATTGTCGCTCCGGACGCAATGATCGCCGACGAGTTGGTCCAGGCCGGATATGCCGACAGCCGCATTGCGCGCATCGGCAACGGGATCGCCCCGCTGCCGCAGCAGACTCGCGGGAATCGCGGCCTGGCCCGCACGGCCCTGGCCGATGCCAACCCAGACTTGTCCGTCGCCGCGGAGGCCCCGGTGGTCGTGTACGCGGGGCGACTAAGCGAGGCTGCCGAGGTGCGACGCTTGCTCCAAGCCTGGCGCACTGCGGTGCGTTGCTGGCCCGCGGGCAAGTTGTGGCTGGTCGGCGCCGGCCGCGGCAGCGATCAACTCCGCGACGACATCGTGGCTTTCGAACTGCAGCACCACGTGGTCCTGCCGGGCGTGTTCGAGGACCTCGGAGAGGTGCTCCACGCCGCCAATCTATACGTGGATCCGGGCGAAGACGCCAGCCTGCCGTCCCCGCTCTTGGAAGCACTTGCGGCGGGAGTTCCGGTGCTGGCGATGCAGACGCGGGAGCCGCTGCTGCAGGCGGGCTGCTTGACGGCCGCAGCCTGGGTGCCCCGAAAGGGAGCGGCTTTCGGGGAGGCCCTGCTCCGCATGCTGGCGGCTCCACCGGCTCACGACTTGCTGGCGGAGACGCGCGCCCAGGTACTGCGGCACTTTTCTCTCAATCGGATGCTGGACGAGCACCTGCGTTTGTTCGAGCGACTGGTGCGGGAGAAGACCCATCGGGGCTAGACAATGGTCGGTTTGAACACGCGGCAGCCGAGCCGCTCCAGCCGGATTTTCAGTTCCGCATACATCGCTTCGTCGCGGTAAACCCCGATTGTCGCGCCGCCCGATCCGGCGAATTTTGCACTGGCCCCCGAGCTGCGGGCGACTTCCACCATCTCGACGTGTGCCGGTTGGAGCTGGCAGATCTTGCGCCGGGTGTCGAAGTTTTCATCCATCAGCCGGCTCAGCAGTTCGTGATCGCGATGGAGTAAGGCCGTGCGGGCCTGTGCCGCGAGGCTGGCGAACTCCTGCATCGCGGCGACGACCTCCGGATCGCCTTGGTCGTAGCGGGCCCGCAACGGGTTGTGCAGGACTTCGGTGGGTTCCCCCTCCTCGACGCAATACGCGATATACAACGGTGGCAGCCACGCGGGGTCCAGCCGCTCGTAAATCCCGCTTTGGTAGCCGTAGGTGGTACACATCGCTTCGCGGGAAAAGTCCATGTACACCAAACCCCCGAAAACCTGGATCACGCGATCCTGCAGGCCCCCCACGATGCCCAATTCGTCCGTCTCCACACGGAGCGCCAGAGACGGTTGAACGTGCAGGGGGATCTCGATGCCGTAAAACTCCAAAAGTGCTCGGAGCGTGGCTACGATGATCGCGCTGGAACCCGCCAGACCGACTTGGCGCGGGATGTTGCTCTCGTACCGGATCGAGAAGTTGCGGTTGTGTAGGGCGTGACCATTGTCGCGGCAGTAGTCGACGAACTTCTTGATGGTCGCCTTCACCAGGCGGATACCGCCGTAGTAGCCGTGGGTTTTCACGTCGCGCGCGAGTTCGTGGATCGAACGAAAATGGCTCTGATCTTCCTGGCTGAGGATCAGTTCCAGATCTTCCCATTCGTACAGGATCGCTTCGGCGTAGAAGTCCCGGATGAGAATCGAAATCGTCTTGCCGTTATAGCCGTCCGAAGGATTACCCACCAAGCCGGCGCGCGCGTAGCCCCGTTGGCGAATGATCTCCATAGCCGCCCCCTCCTCGTGTGCCTACTTGGCCAGCAACGTACCGACGAATTCTCGCAGACCCGGACCGTATTTCGGATCGGCCAGGGCGAACTCCGTGAATGCCCGGAAATAGCTCTCGAAATTGCCGATATCGAACCGCCGCTCGTCCGGCCGCAACCGCAATCCCAGCCCCTTGCCGCCCTCGTCCAACAGTAGTTGGATAGCATCGGTCAATTGAATCTCGCCGCCTTTGCCCGGCTTGGTCTCCACGAGCTTGTCGAAGATGGCCGGACTGAACACGTAGCGGGCTGCCACGGCCAAGTTGCTCGGCGCTTCAGCCACGTCCGGCTTCTCAATCAGGCTCTCCAGCTCAAACACTTCCCCCATGGGGCCCTTGGGTTTGGCGATCCCATAGCGAAACACGTCTTCGCGCGGGACTTCTTCGAAGGCCACGACGAAGTCCGCTTGGGTCTGCTCGAACTGTTCAACCATCCGCCGCACAATGTCCGAGGGAGCGTTGAGCCCGATGATGGAATCGCCCAACGCCACCACGAACGGTTGCTGACCCACCAACGGACGGGCGCAGAGTACCGCGTGCCCCAACCCCAGTTGCCGCCGCTGGCGCGTGTAGAAGAATTCCAGAGCCTGCCGCTCGAAATCCAATTCCGCCAACTCATTTTCGCGGCCAGTTTCCCGCAGGTACGCGACCAGTTCCCCGTCGATGTCGAAGTGGTTTTCAATGGACTGCTTGCCCTTGCCCGTGACGAACAACAACCGCCGAATTCCCGACAACGCCAGTTCGTCGATGACGTGTTGTGCCACGGGCTTGCGTCCGACCGGCAGCATCTCCTTCGGCTGGCTTTTGGTGGCAGGCAACAGCCGTGTGCCGAGACCGGCCACCGGTACAATCGCAATGTCGATGGACATATGGACCTTTCCCTAGGTTCGGGTGTGTCAGAGATCGCGACAGTGATTCTAGCCCGCCGTGCCTGGTTCGAGAAAGGCCACCTGCGTCGTCAGCAGCGGGTGGAACCCGCGGCCAGCCGCGATATTTGGACGCCAGCGATTCCCGAACGCCCGAACTGGAATTGACGAAATCCGCTTCAGCGATTCGAATATCTGCCTGACTGCCGAGATATTCAGGACCTGTATGACGAGCGTTACCAATATGTCTGACCTAGTTCGACAGGAAATTGCCGCCACCGCCCGCCGGATCGTGGTCAAAGTCGGCACCCGGGTGCTGACGCACGCGGACGGGCGGTTGAATGAGGATCGCATTGCCAGTCTGGCGGAGGAAGTGAACTCGCTCTGGTCGACCGGCCGGCGCGTGGTGCTGGTCAGTTCCGGTGCGGTGGGTGCCGGCATGAGCCTGATGGGCCTGAAAAGCCGACCGACCGATTTGGCCAAATTGCAAGCCGTGGCTGCGATTGGGCAGACGAGTTTGATCGAAACCTATGATCGCACGTTCCGCAAGCACGGTCGCCATGCCGCTCAGGTGCTGTTGACCGCCGAGGATATCAGCCACCGCACGCGGTATCTGAACGTCCGCAATACGCTGTTGTCGCTGTTGGACTTCGATGCCGTGCCGATCATCAACGAGAATGATACGGTCGCCGTCGACGAACTGATGACCGGCCTTGGTCCGCGACAAGAAAACCGGACTCAGCAAAGGCGGCATGGCCAGCAAGCTGGAAGCAGCGCGGATCGTCACGGCCGCTGGCGAAAACGTGATTATCGGCAGTGGGCGTGAGGCCGGCACGCTGACCAAGATCATGCGTGGGGAGCCGGTGGGCACGTTGCTGCTGGCCGGCCGCAAATCGGTCAGTCCCTGGAAACGTTGGATCGGTTTTTCTGCACGGCTGCGGGGCAAAGTGCACCTGGATGGCGGCGCCTCCCGGGCCATCGCCCAGCAGGGCCGCAGCCTGCTGGCGATCGGCATCGTGGAGGTCGAAGGCGACTTCGGCAAGGGTGATATCGTCGGCTTGGTCAACGATCAAGGACAGGAGATTGCCCGGGGACTGACGAACTATCCGGCTGCCGAAATCCGACGGATCAAGGGACTCAAATCCGACAAAATCGCCCAAGTGTTGGGGCATCGGCCCTACGAAGAAGTAATTCACTGCGATAACTTGGCCCTGGTGAATGTGTCTTCTTAACGTCGGCGTTGGACCGCAACTAAGTAGCATGGCTCTCCAGAGCCGTGTTTGTGCGACTTCGTCGTTGGCAAGTCGCTCCCGAGACTGTCCGGCTACTGGAGAGCCAGGCTACGAAATTCGCAAACCTTGCGAGCAGGTAACAGGCTTTCTGATGTCCTATTTCCGTCCCGAAATCGAAGCCATGGCAGGGTATACGCCCGGCGAACAGCCGCAGGCCGGCAAGTTCATCAAGCTGAACACGAACGAAAATCCTTACCCGCCTTCGCCCAAAGTCGCCACGGCGATCCAGCAGGTGGCGGAAACCAGCTTGTGGCGCTACCCCGACCCACTGGCCACCGCCTTTCGGCATCGCGCCGCCGAGGTGCTGGGCGTTGCGCCGGAATGGATTCTGTGCGGCAACGGCAGCGACGACATCCTGACCATCGTGACCCGCGCCTTGGTCGGACAGGGACAACGCTTGCGTCTGCCCTATCCCAGCTACATCCTCTACCGGACGCTGGCCCAGCTTCAGGGCGCCGCAGCCGAAGAAGTGCATTTTAGGGAAGATTGGACGTTGCCGCCGGAATTCGGAGCGGGCACGGACGATCTGAAACTGGTCTTCTTGGCCAATCCCAATAGCCCCACGGGAACCGTCGTGGCACGGCAGCAAGTCTTGGAGTTGGCGGAGCGTCTGCCGTGTCCCCTGCTGGTCGACGAAGCCTATGTCGACTTCGCTGACGAGTCCTGTGTGGACTTGGTGGCTCAGAACGAAAAAATCATGGTGTCGCGAACCCTGAGCAAGTCGTATTCCCTGGCCGGACTGCGGTTTGGCTACCTGGTGGCGCAGCCGCAGCTAGTCGTCCAATTGATCAAGGTCAAGGATTCCTACAACTGTGACGCCCTGTCCATTGCCGGGGCCACGGCCGCGATCGACGATCAAGCCTGGCTGCAGCAGAACGTCGCTAAAATCCGCGTGACACGTCAACGTTTGACGGCCGAATTGGAGCAACTGGGGTTCCGTGTGATCCCCTCACAAGCTAATTTCGTATGGTGTACCCACGCGAGACAGTCTGCCCGGACGATTTACGAACAACTGAAAGAACGCCGCGTGCTGATCCGATACATGCACTATCCGCAATGGGGCGATGGGATCCGTATTAGTGTCGGCAGCGACGCGCAGATCGATGCCCTGTTGACGCTGTTGCGGACCCTGGTGTGAGCCAACTGGGGTCGGGTGTTCAGAAGTTCTTTTTTTTACGGCCGGATGATCTTGCCAAGGGAAATCGCTTTGCCCGTGAAAAATGAATTTCTGAACACCCGACCCCTACGCCCGTGTTTCTTTGGCCACGCGGGAGCAAGTAATTTAGCGCCGCCCAGCCAGTCCAGCCTCTGACAACCCTGGTGTACCATGCCCCGAATGGCCAAGATCGAACGCCGCACCGCAGAAACGCAAATCACCTTGAGCCTCAATCTTGATGGATCGGGACAAGCTCAAGTGCGCACCGGCGTCGGTTTCTTAGACCACATGCTGGTCTTGTTCGCCAAACACGGCTGTTTCGATCTGGTGATCGATGCCCAAGGTGACCTGCACGTGGACCAGCACCACACGGTCGAAGATGTCGGCATCTGCCTGGGGCAGGCGCTGCGGCAGGCACTGGGCGACAAAGCTGGCATCCGCCGCTATGGCCATTTCACACTGCCCATGGAAGACACGCTGGTTTCGGTGGCCTTAGATCTGAGCGGTCGCTACTTCCTGGTCTTCCAGGCTCAGTTTCCCACGGCGAAAATCGGGGACTTCGACAGCGAACTGGTGGAAGATTTCTGGCAGGCAGCGGCCGCGAATGCCTTGTGCAATCTGCACGTCCTGTTGCATTACGGCCGCAATAGCCACCACATCAGCGAGGCGGTATTCAAGGGCACGGCCCGCGCCTTGCGCATGGCGATCGAAAGCGACCCGCGGACCCCAGGTGTGCCCAGCACAAAAGGCACGCTCATTCAATAGTTGAGCCCCGTTTCCAAGAACCGCGCCAAACGGTGGAAATCGCTGCCTTGTTTGATGTAGCGCACGACGGTCACCAGCGTCTTAGAATCCACTAGTTTCTCGAACGGCTCGTAGACCAGATCCAACTGCCCCTGGACCGAGACCATCACGCCGTTCAGGCCTTGCTCCACGAGCGCTCGGTAGGCGCCGACACCCAACTGGCTGCCCAGCATGGCGTCGAAGGCCGTGGGCCGAGCACAACGGGCTTCGTAGCCCAATTGCAGACCCTTGACTCGCCGCTTGCGCCCCGTCTTTTCCTTGTACGCGTCCATAAGCAGCTTCGCGAACAGTTCGTACATGCGAACATCCGCGATGGCGATGTGCCCGTGTTCGTCGCGAGGAATACCCACGAGGTATTTCATGGGCAGCAGTTCTGCCAAACCCTCGGCCAAGACAATCACGCCGTAATTCTTTCCCTCGCTTTCCCGCGCGAGAATGGTGCCCAAGATACGGTGGATCATCGGCTCCATGTTCATGATCGGCCGTATCTCTTGGACACCGGTCTTCGAATTCGTCACCGTTTCTTCCGTCCGGTACTCACCGCTGATATCTTCAACGCTGATCACCAGGCTGGCCTCGCCCGCGATCGCGGCCCCATAGGCTAACCAGCCGGCACTTCGGCCCATGCATTCGGCCAGGAAATACGACTGGGCGGCGTCTGCGTCATACAACAGGTTCAGCAGTTCCTCGGCCAGCATGTTCACCGCGGTAAAGTAGCCGAAGGTGAAGTCGATTCCGGTGTAGTCGTTGTCGATGGTTTTCGGTAGATGCACGATGGGGATGCGTTTCGCCTCCGGCGGCAGAAGATCCTGATACATCTTGAGCTTGTTGGCCGTCTTGAGCGTGTCGTCGCCGCCAATCGAAATCAATGCATCCACGCCCAGCGAACACAGACCTTCGTAAACACGTCCCAGCGGAGCCGAGCGTTCGCGGTCCGCCAAGTGGGCCGGTTCGAAAACCTCCTTGCCGGGATTCGCGCGAGACGTGCCGATCAAAATACCCTGCGAGTTGCGGGTGCGTTTGAGCGTCGCGTGCTCGATCCTGATATAGTCCTTGCCCTCCAGCAGCAGACGTTTGCCGGCCTCGTATTCGATCAGGTTCGAATACCCATGCTTGATCCCGATCACCTCGCTTCCGCCTCGTAGGAACGAGACTGCGGCGGCTGAAATTACCGCGTTGGCTGCGGGTGCGGGACCACCGGCAAACAACATGGCGACGCGTTTGATCTTCGCTTGTCTGGTTGGCATCGATTGCTTTCTGTCCTGAAAAGAGGTCATTTCGGACGCGTTTTGCGGCCCGGATGTCGAAAACGCATATTCTAGCCGGATCGGACGGATTGACTAGCCGTCCACCGCGGCCGATCGAGAAGTGTCTGAGGATCGTCGTAGCCACCCACCTGTAGCAGGTTGAATATACCTAACAATGTTACTGGTAAACTGGTTCTGCGAACATTATCATGCTCGGGCTCTAAGTGTGCCTCGCTCTGGTGCTTATTCCCGCCTCAAGGAGCCCGCCTGTGATGACTCGCTGGTTTGCCGCCGTTTCCGTTGCTTTCGTCCTGCACTGTTGCATCGCCCTGGGCCAAGCTCCGAACGTGGCGCCGCCGGGATTCAAGGCGTTGTTCAACGGAAAGGACCTATCGGGTTGGCACGGTATGGGCCACTTCGATCCGCGGCAACTGGGGGTCATGAGCGAGGAGGAGCGGAACAAGAAACGGGCGGCGGACCTGGAAGATGTGCGCCAGCACTGGCGCGTCGAGCAGGGCGAGGTGGTCAACGATGGTCACGGGGTCTATCTGACCACCGACGCCGACCTTCGAGATTTCGAATTGTGGATCGACTACAAGACCGTGCCGTTGGCCGACAGTGGGATTTATCTGAAGGCCACCCCGCAGGTACAGATCTGGGACTACACGAAGGAAGGCGGAAAGTGGAATATCGGTGCGGACAAGGGTTCGGGCGGATTGTGGAACAATAGCCCCGGAGCGCCGGGCAAAGACCCGCTGGTGCTGGCCGACAAGCCGTTCGGCGAGTGGAACCGAATGCATATCGTGCAGGTGGGCGCTCGGACAACTGTCTACCTGAACGACAAGCTGGTTGTCGATCACGCCATCCTGGAGAACTTCTGGGATCGCTCGCGGCCGTTGTTCCTCTCAGGACCCCTGCAGCTGCAAACGCATGGCGGAGAGATCCGCTGGCGAAACATTTTCCTGAAGGAATTGACCGCAGAAGAGGCTAACGCCGCGCTGCGTAGTCACGGCAACCAGGGCTTTGTGTCGGTCTTTAACGGCCAGGACTTCACGGGCTGGGCAGGACCGGTCGACAACTACGAAGTCAAGGACGGAGCCGTCCTGTGCAAGCCCGGCAAGGGCGGCACCCTCTACACGACCGACACGTTTGACGACTTTGTCGTCCGTCTGGAACTCAAACTTCCGCCGGCGGGCAACAACGGTCTGGCGATCCGGTATCCGGGTTCCGGCGATACCGCCTACGTCGGTATGTGCGAATTGCAGGTGCTCGACTCGGAACATCCTGTTTACGCCAAACTGGACCCGCGGCAGTACCACGGTTCGGCCTATGGCATGACGGCCGCCCACCGTGGCTACCTGCGTCCGACAGGCGAGTGGAATTTCCAGGAAACGACGGTGCAGGGTTCCACGATCAAGGTCGAGCTGAACGGCACGGTCATCCTGGATACCGACTTAAGCAAGGTAACCGACTACATGGCGAATCATCCCCACCCGGGAAAAGACCGGACCGGTGGTCACTTCGGATTCGCTGGTCACAGTGATCCTGTACAGTTTCGCAACATTACCATCAAGCGGATTCCTCCGCAGAAGGCAGAATAAGCGGGCGGCGAAAGCCTCCTGCGGGCGGCAAGCAGCCCTCGAAGAACGATCCCGGCGTGTGCCGAGCGGCGCTGGCGCCAAATCTTCGCGGACGCGCTAGGCTGCTTCTATCTGACGCGATCTTCGGCTATCCTTAGGATCGCTTTCAGGAGGCCTTTGGGGAAACATCTCGTTTTGCACGATCAAGCGACAGGAACAGCACATGACACGCATCCTTGTGGCTGAAGACAGCGCAACACAAGCCGTACAGATCCGCGGGCTCCTGGAACGGGAGCACTACCAAGTCGACCTCGTAAGCGACGGCAAGCAAGCCCTGCGTCGTCTCACGAGCGGCGAAAAGCCCGACTTGATCCTGACCGACATGATGATGCCCGAAATGGATGGCCTGGATTTGGTGAAGGCCGTCCGGGTGCACCATACGAGCATCCCCGTGATCTTGATGACCGCCCAGGGCACGGACGCCTTGGCGATTGAGGCGCTGGAGGAAGGGGCAGCCAGCTATGTGTCCAAATCCCAACTCAGTCAACGGCTGATTGACGAGATCGAACGAGTGCTCCACGCGGCCCGAGTGGACCGCAGTTACGAGATGTTGCTGGGTTCCTTGCTCCGCAATGAATTTATCTTCGAATTGCCCAACGACGTTGCGCTGTTTGATCCCCTTGTCGATTTGCTGCAGCAGATGATGGTGGGGATGAAGCTGTGTGATTCCACGGGGCGAGTGCGCGTCGGCGTGGCCTTGGAGCACGCACTGCTGAACGCCCTCTACCGCGGCAATCTGGAAATCAGTCCTGCAGAAATGCAGGCTTGCCGGGAACTGTTGGTGCAGGGCGGCGGCGCGGACTTGGTGGAACAGCGCCGGTCGCAGTTGCCCTATCGCGACCGCCGTATCCACCTCCACGTGCGGATGTCCACCGACGAAGCCCGGTTTGTGATCCGGGATGAAGGACCTGGGTTTGACACCGTCAAACTTCCCAAGCTAAGTGACCCCGACTCCCTGGCTCAGACCGGTGGCCGGGGCTTGCTGCTGATGCAGACTTTCATGGACGAAGTGACTTTCAATGACCAAGGAAATGAAGTTACCATGGTGAAACGTCGTGATGTTGACCGCAGCGCGAGAGGGTAAACCGTGATCGAAATCAAACACCGAGAGTCCGGCGAAGTCTTACATCGCGTGGACGGCGACACGCTCGAAGGTTTGTCGCTGTCCGGGCTCAAGTTGGCCGGCGCCGACC
>JAPLNJ010000893.1 GCA_026692885.1 Planctomycetota bacterium
GATTCGCAGCGGTAAGGCGAGCGGCAGGGAATAATTTACCCAACCTAATGTAGGATGGTGTTCCAAGACCGTCCCGATCGGCCTGGAAAGGCCGACCTACGGGTAAGTTATTTCCTGCCGCTCGCCTAATGTGAGCGGCAGGGAATAACTGACCGGCGGGACGGATTCGTCCGATCCGCCCGACTTGCCCTTCAGCCGTGCCGATGGCGTCGCTCAACCGCCTATTCTCGCTGTCCGCTCCCCAAGCGTGTCCCGATCTGGTACGATTCTCGGTTCGTTCCTTTGGACCGGCGCGAATTGCGTCATCGACGAACCCTAGACTCACGGTAGCAACCATGCCCCTCGATCCCTATCGGCTCTGCCCTGGCGGCACGAATAAGAAAATCAAATTCTGCGGATGCGACAAAGAAGTCTTAGGGGACCTGAACAGGATCGTTGATGCCATCGACGGCGAGCAGCGGGCCGCGGCCCTAGGCCATGCCAATCGCTCGTTGGAAGTGCATGGTCAGCGGGCCTGCCTGCTGACGCTCAAAGGCACGGTCCAGCTGCAGATGCAGGACTTCTAGGGGTTGGCGAAAACCACCGAAGCGTTCTTGGAAAAGCATCCGGACAATCCGGTCGCGTTGGGGATGTCGGCCCTCGGCGCGGCGGTTCAGGGCGAGTCCCGGCTGGCGATCACGCAACTCCAGCGCGCCCTGCAGAAGGCCGACGGCACGCTGCCCGGCATCGTGTACACCGCGATTGGGATCGTGGGGCGAAGCCTGTTCGAGAGCGGGGACATCCTGGCCGCCATGGGGCACTTTATGCTGCAGATAGGTTTCAGCGGGCAGCGCGATAAGCAGCCGATCGAAATGCTCACGGCCATGTACGCTTCCAACCGCATTCCGATATTGCTCAAGCGGGACTTGCTGCTGGAAACATCCCCGCCGGCCGGTGTTTCGCCGGGCGAATTCCAGGCGGCGTTGGAATTGGCTGCCGTGGGCCGGTGGGCAGAAAGTTGTGCGCGGTTCTACAACGTGGCGCTCAAACATCCGACCGAGCCGGCGCTTGTCAAGAACATGGCGATCCTGCAGGGCTGGCTGGGCGACGAGCAGGCTGCCGGCCAGTCGTGGCGGGAGTATGCGGCCCTGGACGGGGTGGACTTGGAGGCGGCAGTCGAATCCGAGGCGCTCGCCCAGATGTTGGTGTTTGCGGACACCGAGGACCAACAGATCGACGAAGTCACGCACACCTACCCGGTGACGGATGGCGACCGGGTGCTAGAGCGGCTGATGTCCGAGAAACACATTGTCCACATGCCCGTCGATCTGCAGCAACTGGCCACCGAGGAATCGCCGCCACCCAAGGCCGCCTTCTGGCTGCTGGATCGTGGACTGCCCACCGCGACGGAAGGCTTACAGTTCCACGAAGTGCCGAACGTCCTGGGCGAAATGTACGTGTACGGAAAGCAGACGGACCGCCAGGCCCGCGTGGAATTCATCTCTGTCAAGACCGCGGATTTCGAAGCCAAACTGCAGAAGCTCAAAGACCTGCTGGGTGAATTCGGCGGCAGGCTGGAAAAGGAGGAGACCACGGGCCAGGTGTCGGCGACTTCGGCAGCCCTGACGTGGCAGTGGCGACTGCCGGACAACGTCACCGTGGAACAGCAGCAGCAGTTGATCGAACAGAAACGACGCGACGTGAATCTGAACGTTTGGCCGCAAACGCCGTTGCGGGAATTGGCAGGCAAGCGGCCTGCGGAAGTGGCGGCGGACCCGGCGTTTCGCGTGCGGCTGCTGGCGGCAATTCTGCTGCTGGACACGGCCGCCGAACAGTCGCGTGCCCAGTTCGATTACAACGAATTGCGGGCCAAGCTGGGTCTGCCTCTGGCCGAAGACCTGGACCCGGCCAGCCTTGACCTGATGCAGCTTTCGCCCGTCCGGTTGGTCCGCTTGCCGGCCGAGAAACTCAATGATGAGACCTTGATACAGGCTTTCTCGCGAGCCTTCATGGTTCGCGCCTCGCGGCCCCTGCGACGTCTGGGTCTGGAAATGGTCGCCCGGGAGAGTCTCCGAGGCAAGGTCGAGAAGAGCCAGATCTATGAACTCCTGGCGCAGGTCGCTCGCGATTTCGACGAGGCCGTGGAGTTCAATGCTTTGGGCCGTCAAGCGGACGAGGCGGCCGGCCAATCACCCGCCAAGTGGTTGCTCCAAGAACTTCAGTTGCGGCTGCTCAAAGGTGAGACGGAAACAGCCTTCCAGGTCATGGGGCGGATCCAGTCCAATCACATGCGCGAGCCGGGCGTGGCGGAGGCCCTGGTTGCGTTGTTGCAGCGGCTCGGCCTCGTGAAAGCAGACCCGCGGTCCGGCCCGGCTGCTCCGCAGGCCCAGCCCCAGGGACCGGCGCGGCTGGCCGGTGCGGAACCGGCTCCCTCAGGGGGAAAAATCTGGACTCCGGGCAGCGACGCCGCGGGGCCGCCCGGCGAGAAGAAGCCGGGCCTGTGGGTGCCGGGTATGTAATCAGGGCGCAGCCCTGAACAGGAAGATCGCCGATCTGACATGGGTATCGCTGCTTACGATGCGCAGCACATGACCCGCGCGCTGGCTCTGGCCGCGCGGGGCCAGGGGCTGGTCGAGCCGAATCCGATGGTGGGCTGCGTCATCGCCCGTGGTGAGCAGGTGCTCGCCGAAGGCTGGCACGGACGCTTCGGCGGACCGCACGCCGAGATCGAGGCCCTGCGGACCGCCGGTGCTGCCGCCGCCGGGGCGACGCTGTACGTGACGTTGGAGCCGTGTTGCCACGCTGGCAAGACGCCGCCGTGCACCGCGGCCGTCATCGCCGCCGGCCTCCGCCGCGTGGTCGTCGCCCAGGTCGACCCGTTTCCGCGGGTGGCGGGGGGCGGTCTCGCTCAACTGCAAGCGGCTGGGCTGGACGTGGAAGTCGGCCTATGCGAGCCGGCCGCCCGCCGTCTGAACGCCCCGTATCTCAAGCTGGTCACCACGGGGCGCCCCTGGATCATCGCCAAGTGGGCCATGACGCTGGACGGTAAGATCGCCACGCACACCGGCAGCAGCCAGTGGATCTCCGGCGTAGCCGCGCGGGCTGCGGTGCATCAATTGCGGGGCCGCGTCGATGCCCTGCTCGTCGGCCGGGGCACCGCGGCGGCCGACGATCCGCTGTTGACCGCCCGCCCGCCCGGAGTGCGAACTGCCACCCGCATCGTCGTCGACACCCACGCTGCACTGTCCCTCGACAGCCGTCTGGTGCAGACGGCGCGAGAGACGCCGGTCCTGGTCGCCAGCGGTCCCGCCGCACCGGCCGAGCGGCGCGCAGCACTCCGCGGAGCCGGTTGCGAAGTCTGGGTGGGTGAGGCAGCGGAGCGCAGGGAGCGACTGGGGCAACTGCTGGACGAACTGGGGAGCCGCCGCATGACTAACGTGTTGGTCGAGGGTGGCGGACAATTGCTCGGCAGCTTGTTCGATCTGGAATCGATCGACGAGGTGCACGCCTTCATCGCCCCGAAACTCGTGGGCGGCGCTCAGGCCCCAGGCCCGCTGGCGGGACGCGGCGTCGCGCAGATGCTGGAGGCGGTCCGGCTCGAACAGCCCGTCGTCGACATGCTGGAGAACGACCTGTACCTCCGGGCGCGCGTGCACCGGGAGGGGTGAATTCGGTTGGAGTACAGCCTTTAGGCTGCCGGGACGGGCGAAGCCCGCCGCGGATACACGCTAGCATACGAAATCACGGACGACTGAGTGGCCCCTGGGGCACCCCTGATCGTGATCCACAGGTTTTCGCCCTGAAGGGGCAGCGACAAATCAGCCCAGGGCAGAGCGGAGCGGCGTAGCCGCGTAGCGCCGCCCTGGGTTATCAGAGGATGGAGAACACCAGCCCTGAAGGGGCGAAACAAGCCTTGGCCGCATCGGACGAACGATGCGTGCGGGATGAACCGATTTGTTTCGCCCTTTCAGGGCTACCGTGCTGAATCGAATCCGTACCCAGGGCGTCGCTCTGCGGCTGTCGCCGCGACGCTCTGCCGCTGGGCTGATTTGTTTTGGCCCCTTTGGGGCGGAAGAGTCGTGGATCACGCCGGCCTCCGCCGGGAAGCCTTCTCCAGCCCCAAACGCGGAATAGAACCGGGATCAAATCCATTGGCTTTGACAGGCACAAACTGAACCCCGTCGTCCGTGCCATGTCTGCATCAGGGAAGTGATTTCGGCCTGCGCTGCTACAGCGTGGACGCCAACTAATTTGGCACCTTGACAAGGTTCCTCACGGCAGCCAGCCAAGACTGTCCCAGTACTGGTAGAGCCACGGCTGCGACCAGGGATTCAACGCGGGATAGGCGGCAGAGAACACGCTGATCAGCAGCAACGCCAGGGCCCCCCAGCGCCAAGTGCGGTGGGCCGCGATCGCATCGGCGGCCGGCAGCAAGGCCAGCAACCACAAGGGCGTGAGCCAAAACACCCAGCGAAAACCGCAGGTCACGCCACCATAGTTCCGGTCGATCAGCGGCCGGCTGATGTAGAACGCCACACACACCAGGGTCAACAGCAGCAGGCAGACGGCCGCTCCGCGTGGTCCCGCTTCCCGCCGCGCGAGCCAGATACCCAAGCCCCAGACGCTCAGCAGCCACAGAGGCGTGAGCGAGAATACCCCGTGGTGGCCGAGCAAAACCTGATAGGCGTATACGGCGCGCGATGGCTCACCGCGATCGACACCGGCCTTCTGGTCGCTGCTCCAATAGCTGCCCTCGTATTCGTACCAGTGGTCCCAGGCAGAGACCTGCAACCCGTCCTGATCGGCGGCGAGCGCCAATCGCACTTGATGCGTCGGATCCCACAGGACCCAGCCCGCCTCCGTCGTGCGGCGGCAGACTACCGTCTGCGGGGAAAGCTCCAGCTGAATCGCGGACAACTCGCCCCGCAACGCGTCGGGAATCTGCCCGTGGTCCAGTTGCGTGTCCCAGTTCCCGGGCACCGTCGTCAACAGCGCGCCGTTGCCGCGGTGCGCGTAGGGCGGGGTCCAACTGCGATGGGCCACGTAGTTGGTCAGACAGGCCGCGACGACCACCACCAGCGCCGCGGGCACGAAGGCCAGCCCGGTGCTGCGAGGTGACTTCCACAGCAGCACCGCGCCCAGCAACACCGCGAACGACAAAGCCGGCAGTTCGTTGGCCACCGTGAAAGCGGCAAAGCAGCCTGCCAGAGCAAAATATGCTAGACGCGGTCGATCCTGGGTCCAGATCACCAGCGCTGCGGACACCGCGATCGCCACACTGATCGCCGCGGGCAGATGATTGTTCAGGGTCACCGCGAAGGTCGTCAGGAACGTTCCGTAGACCGCGGCCGCCATTACGAACAACCGCCCCCAGTCGGTCCGGCCATAACGCTCGATCAGTCGTGCCAACATCGCGAAATAGAGGGCCAAGGGCAGCACGTTGTTGACGATCAGCATGGCGCGAATCACGTAGAACGGTTGCTCGGCCAGGGTCGCGCCGGTGACGCGCTGGATCAGCCAGTACTCCCCCGCCAGCAGCGTGGCCAGGAGCGGCGGCTTGCTGGAGTAGTAATGCTCTTGCCCATCCGGTCCCAGATGCCGCACCATATCGATCGTGTACCACTCGCGGTCCCGGTTGTGCATGGTGTACGGGCGGGCCTTGAAGACCACGTCGTCGATGGCATAGGTCCCGTAATCGACCAGCGCGCGAATCGTCGCCCACCGGCTGCGATCGTTCGCGCTGAGCATCGGCGAGCCGCGAAGCGGCGAGCGCAGCGCACAAATGTGGCCGATCGTACTGCCGAGGCACGTCACAATCAACAACGCATAAACCGTGGTGCGGAGTTGAGCCGTCGCGTCAGGGGCAGGGGCAGAGTTCGGCATCAGGCGATTCCTCACGCGGCAGGGCCGCTAAGTGTCTGCGCAGAAATAACTTGGTCAATTTCGTGTAGGACGGATTGGCGATCCGGCCTGTATTTTCCGGCCGGATCGCCAATCCGTCCCACGGTTAGTCGTTCAACTTCTTTCCGCGCGGCCGCTAAGGATCGCGAAAGAAATAACTGTCGCAAAAATGTGGTCATCTCGCTCCGCGAGATGACATGCCATCACGCGGAGCGTGATGGCTACTTTGCAGACCCGACACTAATTCCCTTTCCTTTCGCGATCCAACGCAGACGAGCGAGGCGCCTCAGCGCCCGGATGACGTTGCGGATCCGGATAGCCGGCCCGCTCGCGGAAGGAGTAGCTTTTCGTATCCCGGCTATGGTAGGCGGTCAGCAATTCGCCCAGGAAGCCAACCGAGAGGAACTGGGCGCCGAGCAGCATGGCGGCCATCGAGTAATAGAAGATGGCCCGCTCGTGCAGATGGAGCGGTGGGCCGCCCCAGCAGCTCAATCGCGACAGGCACCACCCCACCGTCAGCGCCAGGACACCCAAGCCGCCCAGCAGGAAACTGATCAGCCCGACGGTGCCCAACAGGTGTTGCGGCCGCTGACCAAACCCGGTCAGGAAGTACACGGTCGACAAATCCAGCAGCCCCTTGATAAATCGCCGCAATCCGTATTTCGACACGCCAAACTTGCGGGACCGATGGTTGACAACGATTTCACCCACCGTCCAACCGCGTGCGGCCGCCAAGACCGGCACGAAACGATGCAACTCACCGTACAATTCGACTTCTTGGACGACCTCGCGACGGTAACACTTGAAGCCGCAGTTGTGGTCGTGCAACCGGACGCCGGTCAGCCAGCCCACCAGCCAGTTGAACACGCGGGAAGGTCCGACTTTGTGCCAGGGGTCGTGACGCACTTGCTTCCAGCCGCTGACGACATCCAGCCCCGCTTGGGCCTGTGCCAGGAACCGGGGAATTTCGTGCGGGTCGTCCTGCAGGTCCGCATCCAGCGTGAACACCCATTCGCCGTGTGCCGCCTCGAATCCCGCGCTGAGCGCCGCGGCCTTGCCGAAGTTGCGGCGGAATCGCCAACCGCGGACGCGCGGGTCGGCGGCAGTCAGACGCTGGATTTCCGCCCACGAACCATCGGTCGAGCCGTCGTCGACAAAGATAATTTCCAGGTCGTACTGCTGGTCGCTCGCTACCGCCGCCAGTTCCGCGTGCAATTCAGCGAGACTTTCAGCTTCGTTATAAACCGGGATGACGGCGGTCAACATTACCACAGATTGGCCTACGCAGGGGCCTGTTGTCAACCGTGGATGTCCGCAGCCTGCGGCTTAATCCAGTACAGCACGGCCGAGCAGGTGACTTCCGCCAGCAGTGACACCAGCCGCACCAGCACCGCGGAGACGACGGCCGCACCAACGCCATAGGGCCCGGCCAGCACCTGCATGACCACGTACTCGCGCACTCCCAGGCCACCCGGAACCATGACCACGAAACCCGCCAGAATTGCCATGGCGTAACAGACGGTGATGAACGGCAAGTCCTGAATCGTGACGGCGACGATGGTCGTCGTCGGAATGGCCCGCAACGTGGCCCAGAGGCTGAGTCCAAACAGAAACCAGCCCGGCGCAATCCGGAGCCAGCCGTAGGCCATCAGGCGGTAGTCCAAGCCCGCCAAGGCTTGGTCGATGTTCGGGTTGATCTTGCGTACGCCCAACAGCGGCACCAAGCGACGATAGAGGGGCGGCAGCGTCGGAGCGCCGACACAAAGCATGATCGCGACGGCCGTCAGCAGCAACTTCGGCTGATCGCGGACCAGGACGGCCATCGTCGCCGCCGCCACGCAGGCGCCCACGGCCATCGTCGTCAGCGTCTCCACAAACACCGCTGTCGCGGCCACCGTCGTGTCCACCCGGGGCCCGCGCACCAGGCCGGCGCGCAACACCACGACTAAGGCCTTGCCAGGGACATACTTGCCCAGGTGACCGATCGAAAAGGCCCGCAACGCCTCGAACCGCGTCGGTCGCTGGCCCATGGCCCAGAGCGTCCGGTGCCAGAACA
>JAPLNJ010000894.1 GCA_026692885.1 Planctomycetota bacterium
GCTAGGGTGAGGGGCGACGCCGTTAAGGATTCTGGTAGCCGAATTCGCCAGAATTCGGGTGTTTTGCGTGAATCCCCGAAGTCTGGCGACCTAGGACTCTTTAGTTCGTTACCACGCGCAACTGCAAGAACTGCCGGAGCAGTTGGTGTCCGCAGTCGGTGAGAAAACTCTCCGGGTGAAACTGCAGACCTTCCAGCGCATACTGTTTGTGGCGGACGCCCATGATCTCCCGTTCGCCGCCCGGGCCCTCGGCCCACGCCGAGATTTCCAACTCGTCGCTGAGAGTCCCCGGACGGATGACCAGGCTGTGATAGCGGGTGGCCGTGAAGGGATTCGGCAGGCCCACAAACAACCCCCGCCCATCGTGATGAATGCTATCGGTCTTGCCGTGCATCAACCGCTTGGCCCGCACAATTTCGGCACCGGTGGCTTGCCCGATGGACTGATGACCCAGGCACACGCCCAAGATGGGCAGTTGGCCCGCCAGCCGCCGAATGCACTCGACCGAGATACCGGCTTCGCTGGGCGTGCGGGGTCCTGGCGAAATGACCAGATGCGACGGTCGCTTGGCGACGATTTCGTCCACCGCGATCTGATCGTTGCGGTGGACTTCGATCTGGAGCGTCGGGTCGATTTCGCCGAACCGTTGAACGAGGTTGTAGGTAAACGAGTCGTAATTGTCGATCAGCAGGATCATGGATCTCCTCTCTTGTTCGCGTTCCCGCCCATGATAACCGTTTTTCGGGTGAACGTTTAGCGGCCCAGACGAAGTTCGGCACGAGCCTCCAACTCAACTCGCGTCGTTCGCTCCCACCTGGGGGCGGCGGCCGAGGTGGGCAAAGTGCCGTTCCTGGTCGAGCTGTTGATTTTTCGGCGGTGCTTCACTTCTTCGCCGGGCCCGTGATGAATCCGGCATCCACCCAGTTGGCGTGGTCGGAGTTGACACCGTCGCCACCGTCTTCGACAAGCAGGATGAGCTGCTTGCAGTCGGCGGGCAACGCGACGTCGAAATGCCACTTCTCGCACTTGCCGAACATCAGCAGCGGCGAGGCGGCCAGGGTCTGCGCGCCTTCGGCCTGGCCGCAGTCGGCCAGGACCTTCATCACGACGCTGGACCGGTCGTTGGTACGAATGGCTTCGTCCAACCCGCCGACAGCCACCCAGCGCTGAAACTCCGGCTGCCGGGCATAGACCAACCGAGATTCCGCATGCACGCCCAGGCCGTCCTCGTAGGTCTGGCCAGAGATGCACAAGGGTTTGCCGCTGACCGATTGCCCGGTTCCCAATTTGCCCCAGCCCACCGTCGCTTGCAACGGCTTGAGTGTAGTCAGGCGGACGTCCGGCTGGGGCGGCAACGGCGGCAGCTGGGGCGTGGTTACGGTCGCCTCGCGTGGTTCGGAACGCTGGCCGCTCCAAGCGACGGCCGTCACGCGATACCGATACACTTGACCGGGTTCCGTGGCCTCGTCGACAAACCGGCTGGCGCTGGTGGTCGTAGTCTCGCCAGGATCGCGGCTGACTTCGTACACCACGCCATCGCCGCCGCTCCACGAGAACGTCAGGGGGCTGCCGACCTCCGCCTGTACCTTGAGATCACGGACCGCCGTCGGCTGCGTCGTCCCTAGCGGACCGCTGCGAAAGCGAATGCTCCAGGCCACTTCGCGACTGACGGCGGACTCGAGGCTCATCCGGATCAGGCCGTTCGTCTCTCGGCAGCTGAGCTTCACACCAGCCGCCTGGTCGGGCGGCGAGACCTCGACCGCTGCGACCGCCCAGCCCTGGTCCTTGCCCTGCGCCACCAACCGTAATTCGTAGGGGTCCTCGGCCACCACCTGGCTGAGTCCGCGGAGCGTCTGGCTCGCGGCATCCCATTGCTCTTCCCGTACGTCGACCAGGCCTTGCGTCACGTGGCGCGAGGTGCTGAGCAACTGCGGGCGGTCCAGCTGCGGCCTCACCGCCAGAATTTGGCACGAGCCTTTCGGCAAGACTGTCTTGAGGTGGCCTTGAAATGGCGGGAGGAAAGTCTTGCCCCAGAAGTCGAAAGTCACGTACGGTACATCCTCAGGCAACCCGATCCGTCCCAGCGCAAGGTCGAACTCAGCGGGTTTCCCGCTCCAGTTGAACAGGGCCACCACGTCGCGGCGCACCGCGCCGCGCTGGTCCGTCACCAACCAGATGCGTGGTTGGTCTTCGTCGAAGTAGTCCACCGGTCGGGCCGTCTGGCCGTGCGGTAGCATGGTCCGCCGCAGGATGTCGAGCCGTTCGGGCGGTAGGTCGGGAAGCCAGTCGCTGTCGTAGTACAACTGATTGCTGATCGCCACCCAGGACGCCCACATGCGGGCCTGATCCAACGGCACGCTGGCGCGGACGCCCACGCAGTCCGGGTCGTTGTACCAGATGCGGCCGTGCAGGAAGTATTGCCGCGCCCCGTAGATGGCGCCGCCCAGATGGCCACCTGTATCCGGCCCGATCCGCATCGCGTCCAGCAGACCAAAACCGCCGCCGTAAGACCGCAAGTTCTGCGAGGCACAGCAACCCAGCAGGAACACCCGGTCGCCCGCCGTCTGCCGCACGAGTTTCAGCCCGTCCCGATACGCCTCGAGGTTGGTCTTGTCCGG
Organism: Planctomycetota bacterium; assembly: GCA_026692885.1. Next base: position 2,619 of record JAPLNJ010000894.1, read on the forward strand.
ATTGGCAAAGACGGCGTCTCCGAGGCCATCGTCTTTGTAGCCCGTATTGACGTAGACCTGCTTGGTCGCGGTGCCGGTCCATAGGCCGTCCATCTTGAAGAAGGTGTAGCCCCAGTCGTGAGCGAGGCGATTGACCAGACCACGCAGATACTCCCGCGCGCCGGACTGGGTCATGTCTAGGCAGGTGCCGCCCCAGTCGGTTTCGTACGGCTCGCCGTTCTCACGCTTGACGAACCAGTCCTGATGATCCTGAAAGAACGGATCGTAGTAGGTGCCGGCGAAGGGCATGAACCAGATGCCTGGCACCAAGCCGTGTTGCTTCAGATTCTCGGCGGTGGCCTTCATACCCGAGGGATAGGGCCCTCGAGGCGCGTGGGTGGTAAAGCTTCGTTTCGGGCCGTTCTTGCTGACGCCGTCCTGCCAGTTATCGTCGATCTGGATGAAGTCGAAGCCGAACGGCTTGAGCTGCTTGGCCGCGTAGGCAGCCAACTCGGCGAGATGTACCTCGTCGCACGCTCCCGCGTGTTTGTCGGAGTACCAAGTGCAGTAACCGGCCGGCTGCGGCGGCAGCTTCACGTGGTAGACCTGGGCCACGGCGTCGGCCCAAGCTTCCAGTCCTAGCCGAGCGTCAGCGAAGTAACCCAGAGCGAAAAGCTCGCCCTCCGCCGACTTGCCCGGAGCAATCCGTAGCCGGCCATATTCGACCTGCGCGTCCAGACTCGCCAGGTCGCCGTCGACCTTTGTGAAGATCACGCCGCTGCCACGATCGTGCGTGAGCCAGCCGCCGACCACGCCGTTGCGGCTGAGGGGTTCCGCGACGGCCTGCCAGGCGTAACTGCCGGGATTCTTGTCCAGCGGCAACAGGCCACCGGTGCCCATGCTCGTCAATTCCGCCGCGGGCTTACCCAGATCCAGGCTGACAGACACCGTCCGAATTTTGTTCAGCACTTTGGCTTCCGCACCAGCATTCGGAAAAGTGGCGCGAAACAGCGCGAAGGGCAGCTTAGGAAAGAGCATGATCCTGTCAGCCGCGCCGGAAAGATATCGCACTTCGAGGGCCTGCCCGTCACCGAATATCTTGTCGCTGGCCGTGGTAGCCTGGGCCGTGCCTTGGGCTTCGGTCAGTTGGCCGTCGGTGATGAACCGCTGGCCGGTGGGCAGGTTGACGATCGTGACTTTGCCGCTGGCCGTCTCGTAGGAGACACGCAATGCATCATTCTGAATGGAGATCACGGGTTCTGCTCCGGGCAGGTGTGTCCCGGTCAAGAGGACCACGGCGAAGGCGACCGCCATGGTTCTTATTAAGAGGTCTCTCTGTCTGTTCACGGGAAAGCTCCTTTCGTGCGGTGGAGTGCGGACTACGGCCCAATCTGTCTAGCCGCGTAAGGCACAGTCGGCTCTTGAGTTATCGCTATGCGAAGCAACGCATTCTGACCGACCTATGCTTGCAATTCAAGCGAGCAAGCGTATCCTTTAGATGAGTTTTTTTGGTTCATCCGAGAGGAGCGGTGGTTTGCCTACGCGCCGACTCGATGTATGAGTGAATTCTTGTTCCAGTACCAGAAGGTAAATCCCACGACCTGGGTTTACCTTTCGTCGCTGCTCATGATTGGCCTGTACTTCAAATTCGGCCGTTTCTGGAGCGTGCGCAATCTGGATTTGGTGCTGTTGATTCTATTGGCGCCGGGCTTGTTGATGGCGCAGTTTGGTGGCGAGCAAAAGCGGTTTGCGTGGATGGAATCGCAGCGTGTCAAATCAGACGCGGTGGAACCGTCAGACGGACCGGCGGCGAAGGTTTCGCCAGAATTCCAGCCCGCTTCGAGTCGGCCGCGGCCGGAGGCTGATCTGAGACCAGCTAAGACTGAGTCGGCCGGCGCCTCGCCAGCCGTTCGGCCGACGCCACCGACAGGCGGCGATGCGAGCGATCCAAGCGAGCCAGCTTCGGCGCAGCCGTCGTCGTCAAGCCCGGTGAAAGACCGGCTGGAGCGGAGCCTGGCAATCGAGCGACTGGGATATCTGTGGCTATTCGCGGTCGGGGCCCTGTGGCTCGTCCGGCTGCTGTTAGATGCCACGATGGTGCGGCGGCCGCTCTTGGAGCCCAACCTCAGCGCCGGAGGCTTGACGTTCATCGGCTGTTCTCTGCTGGTGTTCCTGATGGCTAACGTGATCATCAGCCCGCCCACAAAACCGGAACCCGCCGGTACGCCGGTGGTCGAGCCGACGGTTAGTGGTGTAACGCCGACAGACCCTAGCCGTCGTGCACCGCGCGGGCCGGGCTACGCCTTGCTAAACCTAATTCCGAGCATCCCCACGATGCCGTTGGTGCCGGAAGCCGTGCCGCCGGCGCCGCGTAGTTTCTCGTATGCCATCATCGCCAAAGCGATCACGATTCTGTGTCACTTGGCCATTGTCGTGGGGATCACCGCGATCGGCTACTGGCACTTCGGCAATATCAAGACCGGCGTCGGCATGGCGACCCTGTACGTGATGCTGCCTTACACGGCTCAAATGACGGGTTGCACCGATCACGTCATTCCCGCCGCCCTGTTGATTTGGGCCGTGTTGTGTTATCGCCGTCCGTTGACCGCTGGATTATTGATCGGCTTGGCGACCAGCTTGGTGTATTATCCCATGTTCTTGCTGCCACTCTGGGTCAGCTTCTATTGGCGCCGTGGTCTGCTGCGATTCTCGGGCGGCGTGGTGGCGATGTCGGTGGTGATGGCCATCTCGCTGGCGTTCATTCCGGAGGCTTCGTACTGGGAAGTGCTGAAGCAGATGTACGGACTGTGGTTGCCAGTTCGCAAAGACCTGGAAGGTATTTGGGGACTGGGCTGGGATCCCGTGTATCGCTACCCGGTGCTGGCCGCATTTGTGGCGCTGAGCGGCACCTTTGCGGTGTGGCCGGCACAAAAGAATCTGGGGACCTTGTTGAGTTGCTCCGCGGCCGTAATGGTGGCGACCCAGTTCTGGCATGGTTATGGCGGCGGGCTGTACATGGCTTGGTATCTGCCCCTGACGTTGCTGACCATGTTCCGGCCCAATCTGGAAGATCGCGTGGCGCTGGCGGTTCTGGGCGTAGGCTGGGGCGTCCGCCGAGCAGCGAACGTGCCGAACGGGTTCAAAGCCGCCTGACGGACCAGCCGCGAGCGGTGGAGATCCCCAGAAACGACCAAGCTTCCGAAGTCTGAAAAACCCCGGAAGCGTGGCGACTGCAATGACAGGACAACTTACGGTGGGCATGGCCCGCGTCACGGTGCCGCGCTGTCGTAGCCGGTCTGCTGGAACTCTTCCTCTTCTTGGATGATGATTCGCGGCGTGACCATCATCATCAGGCTCTGAGTTTCGCGGCCGATACCCACGTTCTTGAACAGACGGCTGAGGTACGGGATCTTGCTGAGCAGCGGCACACCACGCTCGCTACGTCCTTCACTCAGACGTTTGATGCCGCCGAGCAGCACCGTACCGCCGTCCGGCACACTAACCGTGGTAGACACCGTGGTGAAGTTGAAGGTCGGTAGCTGGACGGTCGTGCCTTCGATCACGCGTTGAGCACCGTTCTGCACTTTCTTAGTCGGGTCGCTTGGGTCCACGGCCGTGGTTCCGGTGTCCGACGTGGTCCGGCCGCTGAAGGTGAATGTGCTGACGTCGCCGATCGAGCTGAAGAAGGGGATCAAGGTCAAGCGGACAAACCGGCGATCCGGCGAGACCACCGCCTGCACGCTCAGCGAAGTGCCCTCGTTCAGCACCACGACCACCGGCTGATGAGCCGCCGCGAAATCGCCGACGACCGGAATCACACTGGTCACGAAGGGACGCTGCGAGGTATCCGACACAAACCCCGTTTGGCCGTTGAACAGCGTCACCTTCGGAGCTTGGAGGACATTCGTACGCTCGTCGCCTTCGGCGGCTTGCAGCAGGAAGTAAACCTCAATGTCACTCAGGATGGCAAAGCCGACGTTGGCGGCCGTGGCAGCGTCGAAACCGCCAAACTTCGGATTCATGCCGATGGTCCCGGCAGCTCCCTGTCGGAACTGATAGTCGAAGTCCGTCGTGGGCTGGCCGGTGGGATCCAGACCAAAGGCCTGGCTGGGACCCTTGTCCGAGGTGATCGCGTTCTGGCCATCCACCTGGAAGGTGTTGTCTTCCACGTTGAAATTCATGCTCACGCCGATCTTCTCGTAGAATTTGTCATTCAGGGTGATGAACCGCACTTCGATGGTGACCTGGAGATCCTGCAAGCGGCGCAACTGTTCGAGTAGATCGGCGATCTGTTCGTGGATTTCCTGCGTCTGGCTGATGACCAAGCTCAGATTCGTGGGGAACCGTTCGATGGAGCCGGGACCGCCGACCGCGGACCAGGTCTGCGGCGCGATGGTCTGCGTGATCAGATCGATCAGCGTGTCGAAGTCCGCTTGCGTGGCACCACCCATGTTCCCCGGAATGTATCCTGAGCCGGGGCTGGGCGTCGAACGCGGAGCGACGCCTGGCAACATGCCGGTCGAGTTCATCTGGGCCAACACCGAGGCGCTGGTGGCGGCTGAGCTGTCAGCTTCGCCGGCGGCCAGGGCCGCGCCAGTCGTCTTGGAATTGTGGGTCAGCAGTTGATTCATCATTTGGCCGTGGGTGGCCCCGTTGTAGGCTTCCCGGATGGCGCCCGGCAAGCCGATGTTGTAGCTGGGGATGAAGTTCGGAATCGGGATGACGAGATCCGCCACGTTGTACACCGCGGGGTACACGTCCGAGTTGCGGGTCTGTTCACTGGTGATCCGTAGGACTTCGTTCTGAATGACGTAGCTCAGTCGTAGCGGTTCCAGGATCAGGTTCAGCGCGCTGCGGAGCGAAATCGACTGCGCGAGATTGATCGTCACCGGATCGTCGGTCGAGACGCCTTCCGCTCGCAAACCTTCCGGGTCGAGATACACGTTGACGCCCGCCATCCGGCCCAGCGCGTCCAGCACCTGTGAGAGCGGCCGATTGTCGAACCGGACCTCGACCTGCACCTTCAGCGATTTCTGGATTTCCAGTTCGGTGGGGGTCAACCGCGAATGCTCGCGTTTCAGCCAGTCGCGGCGGGTGCTGGACAATTTGTCCCACTTCTTGACGTCGAAGGTAATCGGTTGCGTATCATCCATCGGCGTCGAGGAGCGTTCCACGCTGGTCATGGCCCCGTAGAAGCCGCGCTCCTTGTCGTCCTTGATCGAGTCCTGTTCCTGCACGCGCCAAGCCATCTTGGACATCTGCAGCATGCTGCGGACGACCTCGGACCGGGCGTCCAGTTCGGACGCTTGCTTGGCGAGCACTTCGGCCTCCGGATACCGCTTCTGCTCCATCAGGTCATTGAACTTCTCGTTCAGTTGTGCCACCTTGGTCTGGTTGTCGAGCTTCTCCTGGCGGTGGTTGTTGACATCCTCGGCCACGGCCTGATTGCGTTCCTTGAGTTCGATATCGGCCCGGTGCTGGGCCAGGTAGCTTTCCGTCTCTTTGAGACTCCGATCGATCAGGGCCAGGTACTGTTTGCGCGCCGGCGGTTCCAGCGTTTCCTGTTCGACTCGCTCGCGCAGTTTCTGCAGCCGCTCCAGCGATCCGCGCGGGTCGCTTTCCCGTAATCTTTCGGCGGCGGTCTGCTCGCGGCTGATCTCCCGAAACAGCTGCTGAGTGACCAGTTGCTGTTGGGAACTGACTTCCTCTAAGTCGTTGCCCGGCGGCGACGAGGCGTTCTGAGCCGCATACTGCAGCAGTGTCAGCTTGTCGCGCAGGGCCTGCCTGGTCTGCGGATCGAGCTCGGCTTCGCGTTTCCAGGCTTTGTTGAAGAGATCCAAAGCGGCCTTGCGATCCTGCTGCTCCAGGGCCTGGACGCCGTTCCGGAAGAGGTCGTAGGCGGAAGCCGCCTGCCCCGTCTGCCCGGGCGGGGGCGTCAGGGCGGCAGCCTCTGCTGGAGTCAATCGCAGGCGGTCGGGAGCCGGTCCCAGCGGTGTCGTCTCGGTGGCTTGGGCCGGCATGTTGCGCGACCCATCGCGTTGTGGATTGTAGACGCCCTGACGTACCGGGAACCGGTCCCCGGTGGGCAGGCCCGGATCGTACGCCGACGTCACTGGGTACGCCTGGTTCGCGCGTCCCTGCTGACGGTTTAGCGCGCTGCTGACCTCCAACAGGAGATGCTCCGGCCGTTGTTCGTTCGGTCCAAAGGCTTCGTCGGGCAGACCGCTGGCTTGAGCCTGAGCGGCCAACCGTTGGGCCGTGGTCGCGTCGCCTCGATCCAGGGCCAGGCGGGCTTGTGCCATCAGCCTCAGGACCTCGGGCTTCCGCGCTGGATCAGCCGCCATCGATTGCGGTAATCGCCGCGGTTCTGTGGGGCCCGGCATTCCCGGCGCGACGCCACGCTGGTTGTTCCGCAGAGGTGGGGCGGTCAGCAAGGCTGCCCGGGGATCAGCAGTAAAGTCCTCGGGCCGCAACGGACTCGTTTGAGCCGCCGCTGGACCACGGTAGACCAGTTGCTCTTGTTTGACCCCGGCGCGACGCAGTTCCTGGGCCAGGGTGTCGGGCGAGTACTCGCCGGGTCCCAAGGCGGCGCCCATGGCGAGGGCCTTTTGCCGCCAAGCGATCGCTCCGGCAAGATCACCGGCCTGCAAAGCCAGGCGGCCTTTATTGAGATAGGCACGGGCCTTGCCCGCGCCATCGTTGGTGAGCAATTCCAGTTGCGTCTGCGGGTCGCGTGGCAGTTGCGGAGCCGCCGTAGCGGTGCCCGGCTGCCGGACCGTTGCATCAACGGCCGATGGCGAGAATCGGTCACTGGGACGCGGGCCCGCCCCGGACTTCGTGGCCCGCGCGTCATCCAACACCTTCCGCACTTTCGCGGGTGTGTCCTCGAATCGTTCGTAGAGTTGGTCGTACCGGATGTTCAGGCCTTCCGCCTGAACGAGGTGGCGTTCGGCCTGTGACCAATCGCCGCGGGTGATCGCCTCGCGCGCTTGGCGCAACAGACGATTCGCCTGATTGCGTGGGCCCGCGGGATCCTGGGTCGCAGCTTGAGACGCAGCTGACGCTTCGGCCGCCGATCCACTTGGGTAGTCCTGGGGTGCTGCAGACACTGCAGCTGCCCATACGCCCAGCCCTGCAGCCCAAGAGCCGACGAGAACGTACGCGGTCGGTTTCAACTTGCTTCTCCTTTTCGAGATGCACCTGACCATCGATCACCCCGCCCGTATGCGGCCTAGCGAGATCCTGGATGGTGAAGCCATTTGCTTCTGCTTGCCTCAGTTGCCTGCGCGAGAAATCACTGCTAGACGAGACAGCTGCGGACAAGTTGACGCTTACCGTCCGTGCCCACACCGCGACCGGTGCAGTCCGCACGAACTGTAAACTTCGCGGTTTTCGGCGCGAGGGGGGTTAAATACTAATCCGCGACAAACGGGTCAAGAGCACTTCGCGCATTTTGTGACAAGAAGCGACGAAAGGCTGCCGGGCAGACAGCCTGTTTGATAGCCAGGACCACCGCAGAACATGGTCTGAAGCCAACGGATAAAAGAAGAATATTCGGGCTGGGGTGGATCTGCGATCTCTGTCAGCTTGTTGGGCCGTTCGGCGTTCAGTTTCCCCCCGGCACCATCCACGGCAGCAGATACGCCTGCAACAGCGTCAGCACGCCCATCAACGCAGCCAGCGCGACGCTGTGCCAGAAGACAAACCGCAGAATCGGGCCTTCGCCGGCGGGTTGGTTCGTGGCCGCGGCGGCGACCACGATGCTCTGGGCGTCGATCATCTTGCCCATCACGCCGCCCGTGCTGTTGGCGGTGGCCATCAGCACCGGGCTCAGCCCCAGGTGTTCGGCCGTCACCCGCTGCAAACTGCCAAACAGGGCATTGGACGACGTGTCCGAGCCGGTCAGCGCCACGCCCAACCAACCGAGCAGGGGCGCGAAGAACGGGTACCAGACGCCGGTATGCGTGAAGGCTAAGCCCAGCGTCACATCCGTGCCGCTGTAGCGCGTCGTAAAGGCGATCGCCAGCATCGCCGCGATCGTGAACAGCGGCCAACGCATACGCACCAATGTGTGCCACCACAACCGTGCGAACCTGAGCGGAGCGACGCCCATCCATAACGCTGCTAGCACCGTGGATACGAAAATCCCCGTGCCCGTCGCGGACAGCCAATTGAACCGGAACACGGCGTCCTCCGGTTGGTCGCGTTGGGGAACGGCCGGCACATCGCGGCAGACGCGGCGATGAAGTTTCGGCACCTTGATCTCTAAGTCCGACCAGCCGGCCAACCCATTGGGACGCTCCCACCACGCCAACGGACGCGACGGTAGCTGGTCTAGGCGAGTGGTCAGTTTTTCCCCCTGCAAACCGCCGTTGAGCAACGTCCGCACCGGCGGGATGCCCCAAACAAACACGCAGGCCGACAAGAGCAGCCACGGGACCCAAGCGGAGGCGATCTCTCGGCGCGTGAAGTTGGTTCGGGCGACCGGCGCGGCTTCCTTTGCCGGCCTGTCGGTACGACGCGCCTCGGCGCTAGTCTGGGCCAGCGAAGCGGCGGGAACGGCGTTGGGATCCGTTTCGCCCTCGAACCGCCAGATCTCCGCCGGCTGCCAAACTCGCAGGAGCAAAACGAGCAGCACCAGGGATGTCAAACCCGCGGACACGCCCACCAACGTGGGACCCACAAAGTTGGACACGAGCAACTGCACGGTCGCGAAGCTGCCACCGCTGACCAGCACCGCGGGCCAGACGCCTCGCAAGCCCCGCCAACCGGACATCACGCACACCAGCCACGCGGGCACAAGCAACGCAAACGGGGCCAACTGCCGGCCCGCCATCATGCCGAGCGTCATCTCGTCGCGATCAGCGCCAACCCGGCGGCGTGCAACGGCCGGAACCCCGCGCCGATCATCATCGCCGCGGAGATCGCCACCGGCGCCCCGAATCCCGCCGCACCCTCCAGAAACGCGCCGAAACTGAACGCAATCAGCAAGGCCTGAATCCGACGGTCGGGCGACAACGCCGCCACCGAAGCCTTGACCTTCTCGAACTGGCCGCTCTCCACCGTCAGCGAGTACAAGAACACGGCGCCCATCACGATCCAACCGATCGGAAACAATCCAAAGCAGGCGCCGTAGGCTGCCGACGCAGCCGCGGCGGTCCAGGGCATCCCGCAGACCAAGATGGCCACCCCCAACGCCGTGGCCAAGCCAGCCGCCGCCGCTCGCGGCGCCGACCAGCCAAGCCAACCCAACAGCCCCAGCAATACCACAATGGGCGTCCCCGCCAACACGGTCGACAGCACCCCAGAACCCGTCGGATTGTAGACCTGAGGCCACACGTCCATCGTCGTCTCCCACAAACTCAGCGATCAATGCCAATCGCCAGGATACCGCCGGCCAAGCCTAACGCGGCGTGGCCGAGGACGCCCGATGCGTTGGCCCAGAACTGGCCTTCCAACGCCCCACGCACGAACCAGAACGTGGAGCCGTACCACGGCTGCTGCCACTGAGTCCCCAGTTGGAGTTCGGTCACCGCCGAGACGATATCCTGGTAAGCCGGTGCGGGAGACCGAGCGCGGCCGAACAGCAGCGATTCTCGGCCCAAGGCAAACAGCGACAGTCGATCGGTCAGCTGGCGCTGCACCTCCAGACCCAGCACGGGGCCCAGGCTCGCCGAGTCGTCACGCGCTGCCGCCACCCCCGCCTCTCGATACTCGGCATAGCGCACGCCGCCGCTGAGCAAGCCGCTCCACTGGCAGCCGAGCTGAAACGCGCCGGTGATTTCCAGATCGAGCGTGGAGAGGGCGACATCCGTCAGCCAGATGTCGGGCGGCGCGGCCGTCGCGTGATAGTCGAACCAGCGCGCCCGGACTCCCCAGCCGCGGTCCGTGGTCACTCCCAGCCAGACCCGCGGTGCCGCTTCGCAGGGGAAGCCGGCCGCTAGTCCGCCGGACTGATACGCCTTCAGAAACGTCACTTCGCCGCCGCCTGTGATTCCGGCGCAGGACCCCGACTCCTCGCTCAGTAGCGGGGCGTAGTCCCGCTCCTGACCTCCGCCGCCAGCGCTGGATTCCATCGCCGCCAAGCGGCTCTCCAGCACCGCCAGCCGCTGTTCCAGGGCTGTCGTCGGCGGGATCGCGACCGGCCGGCTCTCGTCGGCCGCCACGCAGCAAACGATCGCCGCCCAGCCTGCCCAGACGAGAAACAGGCCTGCCCAGCGGCCGCAAATTCGGCTTCTCATCAGACCAACCTCCATGGCGATGTCCGCTTTTCCGTTGATCTTTGGATCGCCACGAAAGAGCTCGCGTCTCCAGAAAAGTATGCTAGCACGCTACGCGCGGTAAAGGGGGTCGGATCTCATTATCTGGTACAGGCCGTCATGCTCGCCGCTTGGCCGGTCCGGATCGTTGGGCCTGGTCACTTTTTCTTCACGCGGTATGGCGTGTTGGCTTCCTTGGCGTGACAAGGCGTAGGGATTATGCCGACGTCCGCCGCGATAGTTTGATCTTCCAGATTGGAAGATCAAAGCCGCCGTCTCTTTGTCGGAAAGTTGAAAGATAAAGTCCGGCGGGAACCGTTGCTGGTTGCGTTTGACCGCTTTGTTCAGGTTGCCGGTCGTGACGCCGTAAAGCATTGCCAGATCGGCATCTAGCAGCACTTTCTCCCCGCGCACGAGATGGATCAGTCTCTCGACCTGCTCGACGGGGATCAATTGCGTCGCTTGTGGCTCCTTCATGTGTGGCCTCGCTTGGAATTCCAGTTTACATCGCTGGGCACGGTCATTCCTGTTCGCGAACGCTGAACTCCAGCTTCCACTGCTTGCCGGTCTTGGGGCTGACGCACCAGAGCTCGAACATACCCAGTTCCGTCACGCGCGATTGGAACTTCACGGGCACATAGGGTTCGTCGATGGCTTCGTCCCGGTCCAGCGTCGCCTCCAGGGAATCTGTTTCCGCCAGTTCCTCCTCGCCCCACGACGACAGCACGTCGCCCACGCGATCCTGTTTGCGCATCGGGGAGCTGAAGAAGCGAAAGTGGGCCGGTTCGCCCACGACCAGGCCGATTTCATCCGACGGTACATCGGCCTGATCACCTTCCTCCATGCCCAGCGGTGCGACGCACAAGGCGCGCAGCGGGCGCGTCACGCCGGGGATTGCCAAGCCGGCCGTCTCGATGCCCACGTAGTAGGCCCGTGCCGTGCCGCCCCGGATGCGCACGCCACCCTGATGTTTGGCCCAGCCGTAATACGCCGCGCCTCGCGCGACGGCGTGATCCAAATCGTGTTCGCCTTCCAGCAGCCGCGGTGCGGCGCCGCCCGCCCACTCGCCCAACACGTCAATCAGGCGGTCGGCCAGCGCCTGCGCCTTGAACACGCCGCCGTTGAGCAACAGGTGCGTGGGTCGCACCGGACGCTTCGGACTCTCTCCCTGATCTTGCAGAAACGCTGCGAGGTGCCGGGTGATCGCCGTGTCCTGCTCGTACGGCAGACCGATGTCCCGAAAACCGGAGGCCCGCTGCCGCACGGGACGCTCGCTGACCGCACAGTGCGGGAAGAAACCGTCCACCAGCAATTCGCTGGCTTGGTTGCGTTTGAGTTCCCAGGAGATCGTGCCGCCGATCAGCTTGCTGCCACGGCCCAGCACGGAGATCGCGTGCGATTTCGGACCGTCCTGGACCAGCAGCGTTTCTTTGGCCGTGCGGCAGGAATGCCACAGCGACACCGATTGCCAGGGATCCAAGTGGACGTTCTTTTTGGCGAACATCTCCGCGGCGTGGTAGGCCAGCGCCAGGTCCATATTGTCGCCACCCACCAACAGGTGGTTGCCCACCGCGACCCGCTGCAAAGTCAATTCGCCACCTTCCTGGCCGACTTTGACCAGAGTGAAATCCGACGTGCCGCCGCCCACGTCGCAGACCAACAGCATGTCGTCCAGCTTCACCGATTTGCGCCAGCGCTCGCCCCCCTGGTCGATCCAGGCGTAGACGGCGGCTTGCGGTTCTTCCAAAAGCAGCAGGTTCTCCGGCAGGCCGGCGGCTAGCGCGGCTTCGCGAGTCAATTCGCGGGCGGCTGCGTCGAACGACGCGGGCACGGTCAGCACCACGTGTTGCTCAGCCACCGGTGCGTCGGGAAAAGCCTGCTCCCAGGCGTTGATCAGGTGCTCCAAGTACCAGCGTGAGGCGGTGACAGGCGAGATTTTCGGCACCTCGGCCGGCGCGTTCCACGGCAAGATCTCGCCGCGCCGGTCGACGCGGCCGTGGCACAGCCAGGACTTGGCGTTCCCGACCGTGCGATCCGGCACCTCGGCCGCGCGCCGCCGGGCTAGCTCGCCCACGGCGAAGTCGCGGCCTGCGGCCCACGGCAGGTCGAACGCTCCTTGACCCAGTTCGTGTTTGCTGGCCAAGTAGGCGAACGACGGCAGCAAGGTGCGCGACTCGATCGTGCCCCCCTCGACCAACTGCGGGATGGGCAGCAGTTGGGTCTGCGGTTTATCCGCATCTAAGGGGCTATAGGCCAGCACGCTGTTGGTCGTGCCCAAGTCGATCCCGATCACGTATTTCGCGGTCATTCCCTGCTCCAGTCCGTCGGTTCTGCAAATGCTCACAAGCTTCAGGTGGGACGCCAACTCAGACTCCACGCAGTTCCACCTCCGCCGATGCTACGACACGGGCGGCGTCCGCATTGCCGGACCAAGCAGGAACCTCGCACTTGCCAGCCTCCCAGCCGTGATGCATTAGGCTGCCGCGAAACGGCGGTGGGCCGGAAACATTGCCAGTCAGGCGATAGCGTCCGGTGTCGAAGCCCGTCGGCAATTCGACGGGCGCGCCCTCCGTCTCCCGCACCACGGGCTGCAAATCAAACAGCCGGTCCAGGACGGCTCGGGAGGACCGCAGCACGTCGCGCGCCGCAGCTCCCACCTGTTCGTCGGTGTAGTTGTCCAACGACTCCTGCACCAGGTCGATCAGACGCGCCTCGCGTTGCAGCGTGGCCAGCAAGGTCAACGCTTCGCTACGTATCGGCTTCTGAGGCTTCTCACGCACCACCGGCGCCGGGCGTACCGGCTGTTCTTCCTGTGGCTCGGGCGCGGGCAGGCCACGCTGCTGGAGCAACGTGCCGATTTGTGCGGCTGCTGAACTGCTGAACAGCGTCAAGAAGAAAACGCGAATGGCGAAGAAGAATCGCATAGTTAAGTGCCTTTCGGTCAAGATTCAGTGCCAAGGACCGGCGGATCAACAACTGTCGCAAGAATAGTCGACGGCACACTCCGAGGCTGTGAAAGAATGTGCGAACACGATTCACGGTAGGGTGGGCCAATTACTCGCGGCCCACCAATTCTAAGGAAACGGCCTTGCTTTCGATGGTGGGCCGCTAGTACTTGGCCCACCCTACGATTTTTTCACAGCCTCTCCGTGTGTCGATTTCCGCACACGGAGTGTGCGGGCTACTTGGAATAAATCCGACAGTGATTGATGCGCCGGTCCTAACCGCCTAGAGGACAAAAAGCTGGTCCGCCAAATCCGGAGATCGACAAGGATGGTACTGCAAACAGATGTCGCTGGCAATCCAGCGGGACATTGGTGCCCCGCACCGTGGGATAAGGCTTCTGAGGATCCGAAGAAGATCGACTCGCAACTCGGACCGGAACGCGTGACACAGCGAACGCGGATTCCTGAGTGGACCATCCGCTGGGTCGCCGACCAGATCGTGCAGCGGTTTTCGCCCCGACGGATTATTCTGTTCGGCAGCTACGCACGCGGTCGCCCCCGGCCTGGACCGCGCAAGACTGCGGAGTCGGGCGTCAAACGGATGGTCCTGTTTTCGTTCCGCCCCCATCCGGGCTTGCCCCGGTGGAGCGAGGTTTCTGGACTACGCCACGGGTCCGCAACCGCCTCACTTCTTCCGCCGCCTCCCGCCCGCCGCCGG
>JAPLNJ010000895.1 GCA_026692885.1 Planctomycetota bacterium
CGTGGGCCAACCCGGCCAGCACAAGCCACCCGGGGTTGATCTGGGACCACGCAAAGTTCTGGGTCTGCAGATCTCCCAATCCCTGTTGTATGCTGCGCCAGATCCCCCACGCGACCAAGGCCAGGATCACCAGATGAAACAGCCATTTGGCGGCCGTCAGCCAACGCGGTTTCTGCTTCGTCGCAGCCGAAACACAACTCCCTCGCCCCGGTACTCCTGGGAGTGGGGTGGGGTGAGGGGCCGAAGGGCCACTGCCCAAGTTGTTGTTCGGCCGTTCAATCGTCGGTTCCGAATTCAAGAAGCCATACGCCCCGGCTGAGCCGTGGTTTTGCAGCAGGGTGTATTCTGGACGTTTTCCGGGCGACGAACAAGCTCAATCATGACGTTTGCCAGCACGCCGGATTGGGCTACAATGCCGGGGTTGCAAGTTGAAGCCTCAACGAGGAGTCCCCCCATGCCGCGCATGGTTTCGTTTTTCGTGCTGATCGTCATCGTGATCTTGATCGGCGTGCTGTTCTTCAAGGTCATGGCGACGTTCCTGGTGCCCCTGTTCCTGGCGACGGTGATCGTGGTCGTGTTTCGCCCACTGCATCGCTGGATCGCGCAGCGGTGTGGTAACCACTCACGGCTTGCGGCGGGTCTGACGACGGCGGCCATCACGCTGATCACGCTGCTCCCGACCGCGGGGGTGTTCAGTTTGGCCGTGATCCAAGGCAGCACATTGCTCACGGGTCTGGATGCCGGCACGGTGAAGAATCGCCTGGCAACCCTGCGCGGGAACCTGCGTCTCGAAATGCCCTGGGCGGGCGAGTTGCGCGATGCGGAGTCCGTACTCAATGATTTGTTCGGTGGCCAGGGCTCGGCGAAGCGGAGCAACGAGCAGCAGCAACAGGCCTTGCAGGGTCTGCTCCGCCGCGTGGAAAAGCTGGAAGCCGAATTGTCCAGCGGAACGCCGCACGAGCCGACCGCCGATGCCAAGTCGCTCCTGGAGACGCTCCGACAACTCGAGCGTATGGCCCCGGGGACGCTGGAATTCGAGGCCGCGTTGCAGGTGGCCGTGCGGCAGTTCCGCGAGTTCAAACTGGCCCTGTTCGGTGGCCCGTACCACGCTTGGATGATCGACTTGGCCAATCCCAGCGACCAACAGATCCAAGAATGGAGCGGGCAAGTCTTTGGCAAGGTGCAGACCTGGCTCCTGTCGGTAGGCAGCGCGACGACGGCGTTTGCCTGGAACGTGGTGCTGGGGATCTTTATCATGCTGATCGGTACCTACTTCTTCCTGGCCGATGGGCCGGAGATGGTCAGCGCCATGATGCGGCTGTCCCCGTTGGACGATCGCTACGAGCAGGAATTGCTGGAGGAGTTCGGACGCATCAGCCGCGCGGTCGTGCTGGCCACCGTCTTGTCGGCCGTCGCCCAGGGACTCCTGGCCGGTATCGGCTACTGGATGGTCGGCATGGATTATGCGATCCTGCTGACGTTGCTGACCATCGTGATGGCGTTCGTACCCTTTTTTGGCACGGCTCTGGTGTGGGCTCCTGCCAGCCTGTGGCTGTTGTTCTACGACGAGCGTACCAGCGCCGCGGTGTGCCTGGCGATCTATGGGGCGACGGTGGTGTCGATGATCGACTACCTGGTCAAGCCCGCGGTGCTGAAAGGCGGTTCCAGCCTGCACCCGCTGTTGGCCTTCCTGAGTGTCTTGGGCGGCGTGCAAGCGCTGGGGCCGCTGGGCATCCTGATCGGGCCCATGGCGGTCGCCTTCCTGCAGACGCTGCTGAATATCCTGCATCGCGAACTGTCGGCGATGGAGCAAACGCCCACAGCCGCCACCAAGTAGGTCAGGCTTCCCAGCCTGACGCAAACCGAGCGTCCGCCTGGAAAAGCTGACCTACAACGTGCGCGCATCACACAGGTGCAGGTCCTAGCACCAAACGCTATTTTGGCCCTTGCGCGCAAAGCATGAGACTTAACGGTTCCGCAGAGACGGGGCGTGAGACAAGGGGTCAGACGTGGCGTGTTCAGTTTGTGCCTGTCAAGGCCAATTGATTTGATCCCGTTTCTATTTCGCGTTTGGGGCTGGGGAAGGCTTCCCGGCGGAGGCCGGCGTGATCCGCTACTCTTCCGCCCCAAAGGGGCAAAACAAATCAGCCCAGGCAGAGCGTCGCGGCGACAGCCGCAGAGCGCCGCCCTGGGTACGGGTTCGATTCAGCACGGTAGCCCTGAAAGGACGAAACAAATCGACACTCATCCCGCACGCATCGTTCGTCCGATGCGGCCAAGGCTTGTTTCGCCCCTTCAGGGCTGGTGTTCTCAATCCGTTCATAACCCAGGGCGGCGCTATGCGGCTACGCCGCGACGCTCTGCCCGCTGATTTGTGGCTGCCCCGCTGGGGCGAAAACCCGTGGATCACCAGCAGGGGTGCCCCAGGGGCCACTCGGTCATTCGTGATTTCGTAATCGCTCCGCGAAGCAAACCAGAATGGGACAGAATCAGGCATTCGGGAAAACACCAATTCCAGGCAAAATCAAACAAACTGACCCCAGCTGGCGGTCCGTCTCTGCGAAACCGCAAAACCCCATGCTTGACACCGACGCCCCCGACAACCGTTGGATGCTAACCTGGCCTTCGGACGTCGAAGCAATACAGGTTGGTGTCGAAACGGAGGTAGAGCCGTCCACCGACGACCACTGGATGCGCCCAACTCGGGCCGCGGCCTGCGACCTTAAACGTGCCTTTCAGTTCCAGACTAGCGGGCGAACAGGTGGCCAGTCCGGCTTGCCCGGCGTTCTCGCTGAACAGATATAGCATGCCATCGGCAAAGCAGAGCGAGCCCTTGCCCACCGCCCGTTCGCTCCACTTCTTCTCGCCGGATTTCAACTCGAAGCAGTTCCAAACGCCGCCGTGATTTCCGTAGATGTGACCCTCGTGGATCACGTAGCCACCGTGATGGCAGTCCATGTCCTTGGTAGTCCAAGCCACATCGGCCGTGACCTTGCCGTCCTCTTTCTTGAGCTTCAGGCAGATGCCGCCCCGGCCGTAGCCGTTGGCCCAGAACACATAGCCGTCCGCGTAGGCAGGGGTCGGGCAATTGGCCGTGTTGCCCGCGGACCAGTCGTTCGACCAGAGCAGACTGCCGTTGTTGGCATCGACGCCGACGATACCGCGATTGGTCCCGGTAATGATCATCGGCTGGCCTTGGAAGGTGACGGCGATACAGGAACCGTACTCTGGCCCGGCCTCGAAGCCGGTGCTCTGCCAGCCGGTCTCGCCGTTGGTCTTGTTCAAGGTGACGATGCAATTCTTGCCGCCCGGCTTGACGATGGCCTGGTCCTTGTAGATTAACACCGACTCGGCGTAACCCCAACCGCCGGGCGACCCGCCGAACTCCTTCGCGTCGCGAGACCAGATCTCTTTCCCGCTCTTGGTATCGTAGCAACCGATCAGACCGTGGCCGTCGATCAGGTACAGCTTGCCGCCGTCGATGACGGGCGAGGCGCGGGAACCGTCTGGTCCACCACGGCCTTTTCCGCATTCCGCCTTCCACAGCAGTTGGCCATCCAGATCCAGGGCGAAGGCCATCAACTTGCCGTCCTGGTCGCCGGTGATATAGACCTTGCCGCCGGTAACAGCCACACTCGAAAAGCCGGTGCCGATCCCGTCGTTCTTCCACAGCAGCTTCGGCCCGTCGGCCGGCCATTCTTTGAGCAGCCCGGTGTCGGGTGACTTCCCGTCCCGGTCCTTCCCGCGCCAGCCAGGCCAATCCGGGTTGGCGGCCATGACCAGCGAAGCCATCACGGTCCACCACCCGATAGCAGAAATCATGCGCGTCATCGTGTCGGTCCTTTCGATCTTGCGGTTCCGAGGTCGCCGAGCCGTCGCGGCAGGCTTGGCCCTGCCGTGGCGGCGGCACATTCGCCGTCCAATGTAGCGGATTGATCGCCTGATGGAAACACGTCTGCTGATTGCCAGAACGGATGAAACGGCAATAATACGTTCAGGATTGGGGGACGGTGAAGTTTAGGGGACGGTGAAGTTTGTTTGATGGGAGTTGTGTTCATGCGTAGCACCTTGGCCCAGTGTTTCCTATTGCTGGGGCTGGCGTCGGCGAGCTCGCACGCTTGGGCGGCCGATGAGCCGCCGGATTTCGCTCGCGGCGGACGGCTGTTTGTGGAGCAACACTGCCTCGCCTGCCACGGCGGCAAGGAACCGAAGGGCGAGCTGTCCCTGGAGCCGTTTCGCGATGCGGTGACCGTCAGCCACCGCCGCAAAGTCTGGATCGAGGTGCTGAAGCGGGTCGAGTCGGGCGACATGCCGCCCGAAGACCGGCCGCGGCCAACGCCTGAGGAAGTGAACGCCTTGACCAAGACGGTCCACGAGGTGTTGGACTTCGCGGACCGACACGCTAAGCCCGATCCGGGCCGCGTCACAATGCGGCGGCTGAACCGCACGGAGTACAAGAACACGATCCGAGACCTAATCGGCGTCGACTTCGACCCGACCGAGGATTTTCCGTCGGACGACGTCGGCTACGGCTTTGACAACATCGGCGATGTCCTGACCCTCTCGCCCGTGCTGATGGAACGCTATCTGGCAGCGGCCGAAAGCCTTGTGCAGCGAGCGATCCTGGCCCGCGCGCCGGACAAGCCGCAGGCCGAGCAGACTCGCGAAGTCCTGCAGCGATTCGCGCTGCGGGCCTATCGCCGCCCGCCGACCAGCGCGGAAGTCGAGCGACTGGTGCGACTGGTCACCCGCGCCGAAGCAGCGGGCGAGTCCTGGGAGGCCGGTGTCCGAGTGGCGATGCAGGCCGTGTTGTGTTCGCCGAAATTCCTGTTCCGCGTCGAATTGGACGACCGGCCGGACGGACCCGAAACTCGCCCGCTCGACGAATTCCAACTGGCTTCCCGCCTGTCCTATTTCCTGTGGAGCACGATGCCGGACGATGCGCTGTTCGCGCTGGCCGAAAAACAACAGCTGACTGTCAACCTGGAGGGCCAGGTGCGGCGTCTGTTGCAGGATCCCCGATCGCGGGCCCTGGTTCAGAACTTCGCCCTGCAGTGGCTGCAGATCCAGCGTCTGCGCACGGTCGCCCCCGATGCGCAAATGTTCCCGAACTTCAACGACCGGTTGCGCACCGCGATGCTGAAGGAAACCGAGCTGTTCTTCGAGTCGGTGCTGCGCGAAGATCGCAGCATCCTGGATCTGCTCGACGCCGACTACACGTTCGTCAACGGACCGTTGGCCCGCCACTACGGCATCGCGGACACGAACGGAAATGGGGTGGGGCAGAAGCCGGAACGGCCCGGCGGTCAGCCGATTCGCGGCGAGGAATTCCAACGCGTCGCGCTCCAGGGCCGGGTGCGCGGCGGGCTGCTCACGCAAGCCAGCGTGTTGACGGTCACTTCGAATCCGACCCGCACCTCGCCGGTCAAACGCGGCCGTTGGGTCCTGGAGCAGATCCTCGGCGAACCGCCGCCGCCACCACCGCCCAAGGTGCCCGACTTGCCGAACGACGCCCAGGCCGTGGCGGGCGCCTCGCTCCGGCAGAGGATGGAAATTCATCGCCAGAATCCGAGTTGTGCCAACTGCCACGCGAAGATGGACCCGATCGGATTCTCCCTGGAGAATTACGATGCTATCGGCGCGTTTCGCACCAAAGACGGCAAGTTCGACATCGATGCCTCCGGCCAGTTTCCGGACGGCCGGACGTTTCGCGGCGCGGAGGATTTGAAGTCGATTTTGAAGGAGCAGCAGCCAGCCTTCAGCCGCTGCCTGGCGGAAAAAATGCTGATTTACGCGCTGGGCCGTGGCCTGGAGCACTACGACCGGCCGACGATTGACCGGATCGCATTGGCGTTGGAGCGCGAGCACCAGCGTTTCTCGACGTTGGTGGTCGAGATCGTCAAGAGCGACCCGTTCCGGCTGAGACGCGGGAGTACCGAGTAGCACGGAATGCATTCACCAACGAAACACACCCCAGGAGGCTGACGTGATTCCGTCCCCCAAGAAAATCTCCCGACGTATCGTCCTGCGTGGCCTGGGCGTGGCCGTTTCGTTGCCGTGGCTCGAAGCGATGGGACCGCTGACCACTTGGGCCGCCGATCCGTCGCCCGAGCACGCGACTCCCAATCGTCTGGCGTTTCTGTACGTACCCAACGGCATGCACATGGCCGACTGGACGCCGCCGCAAGACGGGGCCGGCTTTGACCTGCCGGCCACCCTCCAGCCACTCGCGCCGGTCAAGGATCACTTGCTGGTCCTCACGGGGCTGACCGCCGACAAGGCTCGACCACACGGCGATGGCGGCGGCGATCACGCGCGCGCCATGGGCGCCTTTCTGACCGGAGCCCAACCACGCAAGACCGACGGCACCGAGATTCGCGCGGGCCTCTCGGCCGACCAGCTGGCGGCCTCGCGGATCGGCCACAAGACGCGTCTGGCGTCGCTCGAGATCGGCTGCGAGCACGGGGCGATGGCGGGCAACTGCGATTCGGGTTACAGCTGTGTGTACTCATCCACCATGTCCTGGCGATCGGCCACCCAGCCGTTGCCCAAGGAAGTGAATCCGAAACTGGTGTTCGAACGGTTGTTTGCCGCAGCGCCCGACGCCCAGCAGGCCCAACGTGAGGCCCGGCGCAAGAGCATCCTGGACTTCGTCCGCGAGGACTCGCAGGACCTCACGGGCCGCCTGGGCCACAGCGACGTGCGAAAGCTCGACGAGTACTTGGCCGCGATTCGTGACATCGAACTGCGGATCGAGCGGGCAGAAAAACTACCGCCGAGCCGCCCGCCCGACTACCCCCCGCCCACCGGCGTGCCGGCCGCCTACGAGGCCCACATCCGCGTGATGTGCGATCTGCTGGTGTTGGCGTTCCAAGCGGACGTGACCCGCGTCTGCACGTTCCCGTTGGCCAACGAAGGCAGCAACCGGCCGTATCCATTCGCGGGCGTGAAGGAAGGCCACCACGACCTGTCGCACCACGGCGGGGACTCCGCCAAGAAAGCGAAGCTGCGCCAGATCAACACCTTTCACGTCACACAACTGGCCTACCTGCTGGAAAAGCTCAAATCGGTCCGGGAAGGCGCTGGCACGCTGTTGGACCACGCCATGATCGCCTACGGCAGCGGCAATTCCGACGGCAATGCCCACAACCACGACGACCTGCCGATCCTGGTCGCCGGCAAGGGTTGCGGCACACTGACCACGGGTCGGCATCTCCGCTATGCCAAGGAAACGCCGCTGAATAACCTGTGGGTCGCGCTGCTGAACCGGATGGAGATCAACGTCTCGCAATTGGGCGACAGCACTGGCGTCTTGCCGGGGCTGGCTTGAACTTGGGTTGTGAGCGGCAAGGCGCTAGCCGCCGGTTCCGAACACACATGCTGCAGAAGTGGGAACTCTTGAAGGTGTCTTGCGGCAGCGTTTCGTCGTGGTACGCTTTCGCCGTCTCTGGATCGAGGGCCAGGCGGAACTGTTCGCTCCAGTCGAAGGCGAACCGCGCTCGGCTGATCGCGTCGTCGCGATCCCGCGCACCGGGCCGGTGACGGGCGAGGTCGGCGGCATGCGCAGCGATCTTGTAGGCGATCACCCCCTGCTTGACATCCTCGCAGTTGGGCAATCCCAGGTGTTCCTTGGGAGTCACGTAGCACAACATGGCCGCGCCGTACCAGCCCGCCAACGCTCCGCCGATGGCACTGGTGATGTGGTCGTAACCGGGCGCCACGTCGGTGACCAGTGGGCCGAGCACATAGAAGGGGGCGCCGTGGCAGAACTCGACTTGCTTGCGAATATTCATCTCAATTTGATCCAGGGGAACGTGGCCCGGCCCCTCGACCATGACTTGCGTGCCCTGCTCCCAGCCGCGGAGCACCAGCTCGCCCATGACCTTCAGCTCAGCGAATTGGGCCGCATCGCTGGCATCTGCGATCGAACCGGGCCGCAGTCCGTCCCCCAGACTCCAGGTGACGTCGTATTGGCGCAGGATGGCGCACAGATCTTCAAAGTGTTCGTACAGCGGGTTCTGCTTGCGGTGTGTGAGCATCCACTTGGCGATCAGTGCGCCGCCCCGACTGACGATGCCCGTGACGCGGTTCGCCGTCAGCGGCAGGTGTTCCCGCAGCAACCCGCAGTGCACCGTCATGTAGTCGACGCCTTGCTGAGCCTGATGCTCGACCATATCCAGGAAATGCTGCGGCTGCATGTCTTCGATCTGGCCGCCGAGCTCTTCGAGCATCTGATAGATCGGCACGGTTCCGACGGGCACGGGCGAGGCGGCGATCAACGCTTGGCGAATGACGTCGATGTCCTTGCCCGTGGACAAATCCATGACGGTATCGGCCCCGTAGCGGAGCGAGATGTTCAGCTTTTCCAGCTCGACTTGGATGTCGCTGGTCACCGCCGAATTTCCGATGTTCGCATTGATCTTACAGGTCGCGGCGATACCGATTGCCACCGGCTCCAAGCGAGCGGCTAAGTGGATCTTGTTAGCCGGGATGACCAGCCGGCCCGCCGCGACTTCCTCGCGAACTGCTTCCGAGGTCAGGTGTTCCCGCTTGGCGACGAAGGCCATCTCCGACGTGATGTGGCCGGCGCGTGCTGCTTCCAGTTGTGTCATCGCAGTCTCCCAGGGTGTGTTTGCGCCCATCGTACCGTTGGGGCTCCCGTTGTCAATCGACCTCGTGCCCGGTTTGATCCGTGGCACCGTCTGGCAGACACCCAAACACCTAGCACCAAACGTTATTTTCGCCCTTGAGCGTAAAGAACGAGACTCAACGGTTCAGCAGGGACAGGGCGCGAGACAAGGGGTCAGACGTACAGATTTCAGTTTTCGCGGGCAGGAGGCTTTTTGTGGGCTTGAGCACACGACCGCGAAAACTGAAATCTGTACGTCTGACCCCAGCCGATGGTCCGTCTATGCGAAACCGTAAAACCCCATTCTTGACACCGACAACCCCGAAAACCGTTTGGTGCTAGTAGGCCGCTGCCTAGGGTTCGTGGGAACTTATTGCGTGTCGGAGGCGTCAAAGGTCCGAGTTTTTACAGGGAATGCATAGCGATCGGGTTGCTGCAGAAGGCTGTAATAGAGAAAGGCCGGGCGATGTCTACGGTGGATTCCAACATTGTTCATCGGAAACCCACAGCCATATCTGGCGAAACCGGTGCCGCCGCTCCGAAGAGGACCTCGCGGCGATTGCACCGCATTCGTACGGTTCGACGTCAGCAGGACATGTCCTTGCGGACGGCCGCCCGTCAGTTAGGTTCGACGATCGGCGAGACGCGGAAGGAGGAGGAGGAGACGACGGATTTGCGGTTGAGCGACTTATATCGTTGGCAGACCGCCTTGGAGGTACCGCTCGTCGAACTGTTGGTGGATCCCGACACGCCGCTGTCCCGTCCGATTATGGAGCGGGCACGGCTGGTGCGGCTGATGAAGACGGCTACCGCCATCCTGGAACTGGCTCCAAATCAGCGGCTTCGCCGCATGGCCGAGATGCTGGTCGAGCAATTGGTCGAGTGCATGCCGGAGCTGAACGGAATCGGTCCGTGGCATTCCGTGGGCCAGCGCCGGAGCCTGGAAGAATACGGCCGAATTGTGGAACGTAGCCTGCCGGACAACATTCTGCACGATGCGTCCCTTGACAGGTCCGACTGTTAGGATAGAGAATATAGCCGCTCATTTCTTCCGTTTCATTGTTTCGTACGCACACCTGTTCATTGCTGTCGTACGGAAATGGCCTGCAGCTCGGCCAGCTGCAGGCTTTTCTCGTTTCTTGGCCAAGCCGCAGGCCACGCTTTGAACCCCGGTTCCCAGGCGGAACCGGGGTTCGGATTCCTTCACACCGCGGCCAGCGGTTCGACTTCCTTGGCCAGCCGCTGGCGAGCGACGTGCAGACGCCGTTTGATCGTCCCCAGCGGCGCATCGAACTCGTCGCTCATCTCCAACAGCGACTGACCCTTGACGTAGAACGCCACCAGCGTCGCACGGTCCAGTTCCCGCAGTCGCTGCAAACCGGCCTGCACCTGCGTCACGCGCTCGCCCGCCAACATCGCGGACAGCGGCGTGTCGTTCTCGACGCAGCTGGCCTCCAGCGACTCCGCTTCCATCGGCCGATCCACGGCCGACCGGGTCAGCCGGTTGATCGCCATGCGGTGCGTGATCGAGCGCAGCCAGCCGCCGAAGCATTCCACCTCCCGCAGTTGAGCGATTTTTTGCAGGGCCTGGATAAACACGTCCTGGCACAGCTCCTGGGCTTCGCTGTAGTTGCCCAGCCGGCGCAGCGCGATGGCGAATACGTGCCGCTCGTAACGCTCGAACAACTGGCCGAAAGCCGCGCGGTCACCCGTCTGCGAAGCCAGTACCAGCTGTGCCACGCTAGCAGTCTGTAGCTCGAGGAAAGTGCAAGTGCTCATGGTTCGAAACTCTCTGTGAAAGCGATTGGCAAGATCGCCGGTCGAGCGAGACCCTCGGCTGCGGGAACTGGAGTGGCTAGCAAGCACACACCGCCGCAAACCGTGAGCTGCGCGACCGGCCGTCCGCTGGGATTTCCTGAGCGCTGGAGAGCTGGCCCGCAGGCCCGGCCGCTCCGGCGGTCGTCAGGATATCCGCGCAGCACAAGGCCGCGCTGAACGCCCGCGCGAGCATGGCTTGGCCGAGCACGTGCGCTCTTGCCAGCCATGCGCCGCATGACGTTCCGGACTGCAACCCGGTTTTCCGCTCGCCAAATCAGCGGGCGCTGTCTCAACCGGTCTGCCGCCATAGAGGTACGGACGCGGGAGACCACCTAAGCGCAGCTCGACCATGCCGGCCACGGTCACGCAATCCTGGCGATTGGAAGCGTTATTCATGACGGTGATGGCATTGATAAAGCTACGCATCGTAGTGCTCCTCTGCGTCCATACGCAGTCAGAGAGTGAACCAAAAAGAATTACACCTTCCCAAGTGTAACGCCGCCGGGACGGTAGGGCCAGAGCAAGAGCGGAGATGAGCCGCCCGCAGCCTCCGCCCAGACCGAGTCCCGCGCGGATACAGCCCTAATAGACGATCCTTCGACGAAAAGGTTCGCGTTGGTTAGAAAAAATCTTGGCGATCCCACAGACGGATCCGTGAGAGACGACGCTCTTGCAAACGCTGCTGCCGGGACTCCCGCAGATTTCTTTTCGCACGGATGGCAGAGTCAGAGCACGGATGACGAGCGGGTTCACCCAGTCACTTGGCGACTCTCCTGCTCCGTGCTCTGGCTCTGCCATCCGTGCGGTATCCTGCTTCCCCGCCCGGAAAAGGCGAGAGGTCTAATTAGAAAAGGGCCGCCGCGAGCGTTCGCCAAGGGCTACCAGCACGGGGCGACCCGGTTTGGAATTTTGCCCGCCGTCGGCGGGACAGGGGAACGGCCTGGTCCGTCTGGCTGGGCATCCGCCGCTGCATGCGGAGCTCGGGCCACGCGAAAGCCCAGATTCTCGTCGCGGTTCTCCGGCTCGTCCCTGTTGCGGTACGCCGCCCGGCAGTTCCTGGCGTCGTTGCCCCAGCTGCCGCCGCGTTTCACCCGGCGCGTGGTCTTCGGCCGCTCACCGGCATTTGTTCTAACACCGCCCGGCGGAAATGCCAAGACCGGGCCCCGGCCGCCATGGTGAACGCCACCAGCGACGTGCTGCGGGCCTGCAACTCGTCCTCCCCGATTTGACCGTCCAGATAACTGGTCTCCAAAGCCCGCAGCTTGCCAGTGAATCGGCGCCGGCTGCGGCGGTTCAACACCACGTGACTCGGGAATACGCGGCAGCCCAGGAAATCCACCCCGTGGCAAGTCCGATTGATGTAGGGTTCCGGTTTGAAGGTCAAACACAGCGCGTCGTCGATGTAGGTCCGGCACTGATCCAACGTTTCGCGCAAAGACGCAGCCGACGAGCCCCAGAGAAGCGTGTCGTCCATGTAACGCACGTAGCCCCGGACGCGAAGCGTTTCCTTGACAAACCGATCGAACCAACCCAAGTAGAAATTGGCGAAGTGCTGCGACATCAGACTGCCGATCGGCAGTCCACGCCCCAAGTTGCCGCGAAAGCTGCGGACGATTCGCTCCAGCAAGACCAGCAGCCTGCGATCTTTGAACAACCGTTCCAGCCGCGCCAACAACACGTCGTGCGAGACGCTATCGAAGTACTTGCGGATGTCGGTCTTGAGGAAGAAGCCCTGGCCGGCGGAAAAGCCACGGGCGCGGGTGATGGCCGCCTCCCGCCCCCGGCCTGGCAGACAAGCGTAGGTATCGCGAATCAGCCAGCTCTCGAGGACCGGCTGGCAGACATTCATGATCGCATGGTGCAGGACCCGCTCCTCGAACCAGGGCGCGGTGATGATGCGTTGCTTCGGATCGTAGATCACCGACTGGTCAAAACGCCCCAGTTCCAGCGTTCCGTCCTGCAGTCCGCAGGCCAGGCGAAACAGATTGCCGTCCAAGTCGGCCGCGAACGCGCGGACCGCTCGGCTGGCTGGCTTCCCGTGGCTGGCCTTCCAGAAGGCCCACTGCAGATTCTCGCGGTCCAAGATCGCATCGAACAATTGCCCGGCTCGTCTCATGTGGGCCCCCCATCAGGCTCCGCGCCGGTGGCGCTGGCCGGCGTGGGGACTACGGCCTTCGCATCCGCCGTTCCTGCGGATTCCGCCAGGACGTCCAGGAATCTCGCCCCGTATTTTTCCACGCGAGCATCCCCGACACCCGCGATGGCCGCCAAATCCGTCTTGGTGCGGGCCTGCTTCTGGATCATCTTGGCCAACTGGTCGTTGTTGAAGATCAAGTAGGGCGGAACGCGCTCCTGCGCGGAGAGCTCCGTCCGCAGTCCGCGCAGCCGCTCGTACAAGGCATAACCGGCGGCCCCCAGCAGCTCGCGATAATCGACTCGCGCGCGATCCTTTCCGGGCGGCGAAGAGGGCCCGTCGGCTGGGGCCCGCTCAAGGTAATCAACGCAGATACTCCAGACCGAATCCCCGCCCTGCTCGACCCACCGCCGATCCACGGTCATCACGCGATGGCTCCGCAGAAACGCATTCAGCTCCGCCTCCGCGACCTCATCCCCCCGATGCGGAATCACAAAGACTCGGTATGACATAAGTAGTAGCGTGCCGGCCGACACAAACCCTGGTTACGAGGCTCTGCCTCGTAGCCCTCTGACCGCGAGGCTCCGCCTCGCGTAGGGCCGGCGGAGCCGGCAAGGCAGTGCGTTCCCAGGCAGGAGCCTGGGAACGAGAACGTGTTGCTTTGCTACGCCTTCCGCTACGGCACGCGGGGGGCGGGCTGCGCCTTTCCACCCCCCTCGGCCTTCGCTTCAGGCTCCGCTTGCTTGACCTGCGGTGCTTGACCTGCGGTGCTTGGACCTCGGGCCACGCGAAAGCCCAGAATCCCGACGCGGACCACCGGCACGACCCAGAGGCGGTACGCCGCCCGGCAGTCCCAGGCGCCGAAGCCCCAGCAGCCGCCGCGTCCCACCCGGCGCGAGGTCTGCTCAGGACCACGCGGATCCGTCACCGCCCCCTCATGATCCTTCTCGAACCAGTCGCTGCACCACTCCCACACATTTCCTGCCAAGTCGCTGATCGACTCCGGTTCCGGGGTGTTCCCCAGCGGATAGATCCCCACCGGCGTCGGGTGGCCGACCTTCCCGTCGAAGTTCAGTCGCTGCTCATCAGCCGATTCAGCGCCCCAGGGATACCTTCGGCCGGTCGTGCCTCGAGCCGCACGCTCCCACTCGGCTTCGGTCGGCAGCCGACAGGCGGCCCAGGAACAGAACGCCGCGGCTTCGAACCAGCTCACGCCCACCACCGGTCGCGATGGATTCGGCTGCTGCTGGTCCCATTTCTCCGGTGTGGTGAACTTGCCGAACCCGCCCGCGCTCCACCAATGTTCCTCCCCGTACCCATCGTCTGCGATGAACCGCTGATACTGGCCGACGGTCAGAGGATAGCGAGCGATACAGAACGCCTCGAGGGAAACCGTTTGCGGCGACAATTCCCAGTTGTAGGCATCCTTGTCGTAGTTGGGCTCTTGACTCTTCTTCGATTGCGCTCCGATCACGAACCGGCCGGCGGGGATGTTCGCCCAATAGTCGTCCCGGTGGTGATCCAGCCGCGGGTCGCCGGCTTGCCCTAGGGCATCGGCGGCGGCGATCCGCGTCTCGAGCGGCACGCTGGCCGATCGCTCTCGATCGAAGATCGCCGTCACCGCTGCGGCCAGGCCGGGATAGCGGGGATCCGACACGGTGTACTGCAGCGGTGCCAGGTCGCTGAGCACCGCCCCCAGCAGCCCGAAGCAGCGGGCCTGATCGGCCAGTGGCGGGTTGCTGCCCAGCCGCTCCAACAGGCCGCTAACGAATCCATCGACTTTGCTGCGGCCCTGTTCGTGCAGGATCCCGGCCAGCAGCAGCACGACTTCGCGCCAATCGGGCGAGTACAACTTGGCGGCATCACCCAGCAGCATTTTCTGCTGCGCGTCCTCCAGGCGGCTGGAAACGGCCTTGGCGGCCAGGAATTCCTGGAAGGTCAGGTGCCAGAAGGCCACCTCGTTGCCGCGCCCCACGATGATCCCGCTGTCGACTTCCTCCTCGTCCAGGAACCGCTCGGCAAGTCCCAGGGCCAGATGCGGTTGCTGTCCTGCGCGAGCAAATTGCGGCAGCAGCTTCTCCGCCGCCTCGCGCTTCGGCAGTTGCATCTTGCGCCCGCCCGAAGCGTTCTGCATTTCCCAGGCCAGTTCCTGTAGCAGTTCCACCGTGCGGTCGGCGGTGGCGCGTCCCGCACGTTGTTCGCGCGATCGCGACAGCCAGGTGATGATCGATTGGTACAGATCCGCCCGCTGCTCGGGCAGCCGCCGTTCGTTCCAGTGCACGACGGCCAGGGCGGTCAGCATGACCGGGTTGCGGGCCATGCGACGGATCTCCGGCCGCGCCCGCAACGCGGACAGCAGTTCGGCGGAGTGCTGGGCGGCGGACCCGGGGATCTCGCGATAGACGGCGTCGCACCAACGGGCCAGGAAGATCGCCACGGCGTCGTCGCCCAGCGCGTCGATGCGGGCGTGGGCGAAGCCGGGCAAGACCACGTCGTCCACGTAGGCGGCCGGCCGGCTGGTGACGACGAACCGGCAGCCGACGTAGGCGCGCGTGGCATTGCGGATCAGCCGCGACAGACGTTCTCGGGCCGGCCGATCGGGGGCCTCGTCCAGCCCGTCCAGCAGCACCGAGCAGACGCCGGCCTCCAATTGCCGCTGGAAGAAGGGTTGGTTCAGGCCCAGGCCGGCGGCAGCCAGGTAGTGCGGCAACCAGGCCGGCGCAGCATCCTCGGCCGGCGCATGGCCGCTGTTCGCGTGGCGTGCCAGGTGCTGGGCCAGCTCGCTCAAGCGGATGAATACCGGGAACGTGCGGTCGGTGACGCCCAACCGTTCGCTCGCCGCGCCGGGGAGGTCGCCAGGTGGGTTTGGCAGAGTGTATGGACCACGCGGCGGAGAAAAGTTGTCTTGCCCGCGCCCGGATCGCCGACGACCACCAGACGATCGTGGCGGAGCGCGTTGTGCAGCGGGACTGCGGCGGAGGACTCGGTCTCGAACTCCGCCGGAAAACCGGGCTGGCTGCGTCCGCGGCCGGTCGCTTTCGCCTCGCCCGACTCGCGCAGACCGGACCCGGTAGTCGTCAGCGAGATGAATAGGTCTTCGATGGGGAACAGGTAGGCCTCGCCGCGTCCGGCCTTCACGCCGCGGATTTCGATTTGGGATGTCTGGGCCAGCAGGTCGCGGAGATAGGCCGCCGGATCGGTCTGCTCGGGTGGCGAGGGTAGCGGGGAAGGCACGAGCTGACGGACGACGGCGCGCAGATGCTCACTAACCTTTTCGAAGAACCCCTCCCGGCTGCCCCGCACGGTCTCGTACGTGGCGTACAGGCCTTGCCGCTCGATCTGCTCGCGGAACTTGCGGACCTTGGCATATTGCGCCAGATCCAGTTCGTCCGGATCGACCTTGGCTTTGCTGAAGTAGAACAGGATCCAGGGCACACCGGTGTCGCCCCAGCGTTTCAGGGCGTCGCGGAATTCCTGCTCGGTGCCCGATCCGTAGCGGCCGGTCTTGGTCCCGAAACGGTGCGCCATGAGACCCAGGTAGATGTGGTAAGCCGGCGTTTGGGCATCGATCACGGCTTGCGGCTGGGGACCGATCTGCGGCACCGCGTCCGCTTCCCATTTCCAGACCTCCAGCCGGATCCCGCAGGCTCGGCCGTCGGTGCGATTGATGCTCTCGACGACCTCGTCCAGCACCGCGCGTTCGGCGGCGACGTCGCCGGGAGACGAGACAAAGATGCGGAGGATGCGGGCGGTTTCTGGTGTGGCACTCATGGAGGTCATTCCTGGGGATGAAAGGCAAAAAAGGGCTGCCGCGAACAGATCTCTTCTCGCACGGATGACAGAGCCACAGCACGGATGACGAGCGGAACTGACCTGCGGTGCTTTCAGCCAGACGGACCTCGGGCCACGCGAAAACCCAGGTGGCCGGCGCGAAGTCCCGGTACGTCCCCGATGCGGTACGCCGCCCGGCAGATCCTGGCGTCGTACCCCCAGTTGCCCCCACGCAGAACCCGGAACGCGGCCTGCTCAAGACCACGCGGATTGGTCAGGGCTGTCACGGCGTACTCGCCATACCCGTCGGCACACCACTCCCACACGTTTCCGGCCAGGTCGCAAATGCCCTCCGGCGTGGTCCCCAGCGGATAGATGCCCACCGGCGTCGGATGTCCGAGCCGGCTGTCCGAGAAGTTCAAACGCTCCGGTTCCGCCGGTTCGTCGCCCCAGGGATACTTCCGGCCGGTCGTGCCTCGAGCCGCACGCTCCCATTCCGCTTCGGTCGGCAGCCGACAGGCGGCCCAGGAACAAAACGCCGCGGCTTCAAACCAGCTGACGCCCACCACCGGTCGCGACGGATTCGGCTGCTGCTGGTCCCATTTCTCCGGCGTGGTGAACTTGCCGAACCCGCCCGCACTCCACCAATGTTCCTCCCCGTACCCATCGTCTGCGATGAACCGCTGATACTGGCCGACGGTCAGAGGATAGCGAGCGATACAGAACGCATCGAGGGAAACCGCGTGCGGCGGTGATTCCCGGTCATCAAAAGCTTGCGCATCGTAGTTGGGACCTTGACACTTCGATTGCGCTCCGATTACGAATCGGCTGGCGGGGATGCGCACCCAATAGTCGTCCCGGTGGTGATCCAGCCGCGGGTCGCCGGCTTGCCCTAGGGCGTCGGCGGCGGCGATCCGCGTCTCGAGCGGCACGTTGACCGACCGCTCCCGGTCGAAGATCGCCGTCACCGCTGAGGCCAGGCCGGGATAGCGGGGATCCGACACGGTATACCGCAGCGGTGCCAGGTCGCTGAGCACCGCCCCCAGCAGCCCGAAGCAGCGGGCCTGGTCGGCTAGTGGCGGGTTGTGGCCCAGCCGCTCCAACAGACCGCTGACGAATCCATCGACTTTGCTGCGGCCCTGTTCGTGCAGGATCCCGGCCAGCAGCAACACGACTTCGCGCCAATCGGGCGAGTACAACTTGGCGGCATCCCCCAGCAGCATTTTCTGCTGCGCATCCTCAAGGCGGCTGGAAACGGCCTTGGCGGCCAGGAATTCCTGGAAGGTCAGGTGCCAGAAGGCCACCTCGTTGCCGCGTCCCACGATGATCCCGCTGTCGACTTCCTCCTCGTCCAGGAACCGCTCGGCAAGTTGCAGGGGCAGATGCCGTTTCTTTCCTGCGCGGGCAAATTGCGGCAGCAGTTTCTCTGCCGCCTCGCGCTTGGGCAGTTGCATCTTGCGCCCGCCGGAATCGTTTTGCATTTCCCACGCCAATTCCTGCAGCAGTTCCACCGTGCGGTCGGCGGTGGCGCGTCCCGCACGTTGTTCGCGCGATCGCGACAGCCAGGTGATGATCGATTGGTACAGATCCGCCCGCTGCTCGGGCAGCCGGCGTTCATTCCAATGCACGACGGCCAACGCAGTGAGCATGACCGGGTTGCGGGCCATGCGGCGGATCTCGGGCCGCGCCCGCAGCGCGGACAGCAGTTCGGCGGAGTGCTGGGCGGCGGACGCGGGGATGTTGCGATACACGGCGTCGCACCAACGGGCCAGGAAGGTCGCCACGGCGTCGTCGCCCAGCACGTCGATGCGAGCGTGGGCGAAGCCTGGCAAGACCACGTCGTCCACGTAGGCGGCCGGCCGGCTGGTGACGACGAACCGGCAGTCGGCGTAGGCACGCGTGGCATTGCGAATCAGCCGCGACAGGCGTTCCCGAGCCAGCCGATCGGGGGCCTCGTCCAGCCCGTCCAGCAGCACCGTGCAGACGCCGACCTCCAATTGCCGCTGGAAGAATGTCTGGTTCAGGCCCAGGTGGTTGCCCTGGCCGGCGGCGGCCAGGTAGTGCGGCAACCAGGCCGGCGCATCGTCCTCGGCCGGTGCGTCGCGACTGTCCGCGTGGCGTGCCAGGTGCTGGGCCAGCGCGCTCAAGCGGACGAACACCGGGAACGTGCGGTCGGCGACGCCCAACCGTTCGTTGGCCGCGCCGGGGAGGTCGCCCAGGTGGGTTTGGCAGAGCGTATGGACCACGCGGCGGAGAAAGGTCGTTTTGCCCGCGCCCGGATCGCCGACCACCACCAGGCGATCGTGGCGGAGCGCGTGATGCAGCGGGATCGGGGCGGATGCCTCGGTCCCCAACTCCACCGAAAGGCCGGGCTTGCTGTGGTTGCGGCCGGTCGAATTCGCCTCGCCCGACTCGCGCAGACCAGACCCGGTAGTCGTCAGCGAGATGAACAGGTCTTCGATGGGGAACCGGTAGGCCTCGCCGCGCCCGGCCTTCACGCCGCGAATCTCGATCTGGGAGGTCTGGTCCAGCAGGTCGCGGAGATAGGCGGTCGGATCGGTCTGCTCGGACGGTGCGGGTGGCGGGGAAGGAACGAGCCGGTGGACGGGTTCTTTCCCGAAGACGACCAGCGTAATTCCTGTCGCCGACTCCTCCCACTGCGGGGGACGAAGGCCGAGTGCCTTGCACTCTTCGAGAATCTTCAGCGTCCCGCGTCCCACCCGCTCGATGATGCCTCGCAGGTAGAGCACGTGCGCCATGTCCGGGTTGGCTGGTAGCGACGGATGGATCTCCTGGAGGTCGCTGATGCACAGACCAGCGGGCAGTTTCCCAGTATTCCAAATCTCGATCCGATTCGAATAGATCCCGACGGTCATCCCTCCGGCGAAGGCGGCGTAATCCCGATGCACAATGGCGTTGATCACCCCTTCCCGCAAGGCCGCGAATGGGTACTGCGGCCGGTCTTCCCGCGCGATTTTGCCGGCCTTGAATTCCGACGCGATCGTGACGTGCCGATCAAGAAACGCGACCAACTGTTCCACCAGTGAGACGGCGTGACCCTCAAACAGACGATCGTCGACGAAGTCACCGGTCTTGTCAGTCGCATAAACGGTCGCTCGAACCCGCGTCTGCGTCAAGCGATGGCTGGGATTCTCCGCGAACAGGACATCCGCCCCATTGGTGAGCTGCCCCGCCTGCCGGACTCCCAAGTCAGCCAGCACGTCGAGGATCTCCGTCACGTTTCGGAAGGCGTAGTTGCGCGCCCGCTGGGCCTCTGCGACGGTCTTCCAAATCTCCCTCTGGTCCAGATCATCCAACTCCAAACCCGCTGCCGCGAGCCGTTCCCACCGAGTTGGCGCGACGTATTGCTGGCGGATCAGACGCCGAATCGTCTCCGCGTCCGCGGCGACCGTCTGTACTCCGTTGCGAATGTAGATCGCCCCCTGACAAACGTACGGCCGGTCTCGGCCCGCGGGGACATCGATCGTTACGACGTCGCCTTGCGACGTAGCGTCGGTGCTGACGGACCAGAGCGCAGACGGACTAATCGCATGACTCAGGGATTCCTTGATTTCCAGAACCCTGCAATCCGCGTTCTGGACAGGCTCAACGACTCCGCCTTCGCAGACACCAACCACAACCGCCCCGCCAGCCGTGTTCAGGAAGGCACAAACCGTGGTCGCGATACGATCCGAATCAACATCAGTCCCCCTGAATTCGAGCCGTTCCGATTCGCTCGCGTGAATGAGGTCTTCGATAGCCTTGCTGTTCATGACGCCCTCCTTTGGGCAATTCTCTCCGTGATCTGCTCCAGGTCGCCAAATTGGGATCTGACGAATTCCATCGCATCCTCGTGGCGAAAGTACGGCTGCACCCAATTGCCACTTCGTTCGGCAAGCGGGACACCGCGTCGAATCGCCGCTTCGTACATGTCGATCACCCGAACATCGTCCAAGACGCTCGTCCGTTTGAAGACGAAGTCCGGTTTGGGCGTGTCGTCCAAGTTGAACCGATACTGCTTGAGCAGTTGCCGCGCGAACGCCACATGATCATGGGCAAGGAACCACCGCAGTTTATTCAATTTGATGGCGCGAAGCAGTTCTTGATGAGTGATCGATTTCTCGACGCCTTCCTTCCCGCTGCCGTAGCGGGGCGTGATCAGCCCGAGAAACAGATCGCACTTGTCCACGGCGTCAAGGCAATTCTCGAAGGCTGTTTTCTGGGGATCGACAGGCAGCGTCCCCTTGTGCGACAGCCAGACTTCGTAGCCAAATCCACGCAACGCCGCGGATATCTGCTCTAACAAGTCTTCAATGCCGTAAACCGTGGAGGACAGCATGATCACCGGTTTGGGTTCACTACTCGCGCTCATACCCATCCTCTCGGCGTGTGTTCGCTGTTCCCCAGTGCTCCGCTAAATTGGGAATCGCGGCCGGACAATAGGTGACGAACGCTGTCGGCCAGATGCGAAATGTGTCGATCATTCTAGTCGGCGTGCTCATAAGTACTCAATGCCCCGCAGTTGTTTCCGGAATAGCCAGCATCGCAGCCAGGAACTTAACATTCTTAACCAGTGGCGAGGTTAGGCAACGCTCTTGGGCGAGACACAAGCGGGAAGCCCTGACCTGTCCGAGGGCGATCATTATACAGGATTTTCGGTTTGCGTTACGTCTGGGGAGTTAGCGAACCGGATCGCCATCCTCGTCTCGTAGGTCAGGCTTTCCAGCCTGACGCCAGCCAGTCCCTTGAAGTTTCCGCTGCCGGCTGGCACCAAACGGCATTTTTGGCCCCTGCGCGTAAAGCAGGGGACTTAACGGTTCAGCAGGGACGGGGCGCGAGACAAGGGGTCAGACGTGGGGTGTTCAGTTTGCGCCTGTCAAGGCCAATTGATTTGATCCAGGTTCTATTCCGCGTTTGGGGCTGGGGAAGGCTTCCCGGCGGAAACCGGCGTGATCCATTACTCTTCCGCCCCAAAGGGGCCAAAACAAATCAGCCCAGGGCAAAGCGTCGCGGCGACAGCCGCAGAGCGACGCCCTGGGTACGGGTTCGATTCAGCGAGGTAGCCCTGAAAGGGCGAAACAAATCGGTTCATCCCGCACGCATCGTTCGTCAGGTGCGGCCAAGGCTTGTTTCGCCCCTTCAGGGCTAGTGTTCTCAATCCTCTCATAACCCAGGGCGGCGCTACGCGGCTACGCCGCTACGCTCTGCCCTGGGCTGATTTGTGGCTGCCCCGTTGGGGCGAAAACCTGTGGATCACGATCAGGGGTGCCCCAGGAGCCACTCGGTCATCCTTGATTTCGTAATCACTCCGCGAAGCGAACCAGAATGGACCAGAATCAGGCATTCGGGAAAACACCAATTCACGGTAGAATCAAACAAACTGACCCCAGCTGGTGGTCCGTCTATGCGAAACCGTAAAACCTCATGCTTGACGCCGACAACCCCGAAAACCGCTTGGTGCGAGCACTGACTGATCCAAATGCCGTATTGACACACGGTTTGGATCTACCAGGTTTTGTTTCCCGCACGGATGGCAGAGCCAGAGCACGGATGAGGACCGAGCCAGAAAGATATCCGTGCTTTGGCTTTGCCATCCGTGCCAATAACACAA
The DNA here is from genome assembly GCA_026692885.1 of Planctomycetota bacterium. The sequence goes on from JAPLNJ010000895.1 coordinate 21,964, forward strand.
GACAGGCGCACTTGGGCCAGGTAGACAGTGTGCCTGTCAAATCGGATTAGTCACGTAGGCCGGAACGAGGTCGCGCAAGGCTGTGCCGGAACGGCGCAACCGTCGCTTGTGGGAAGAACCCGCTTGGTGCAGACTCCACGCGCCGGAAGCGACCGAAGTTCCGGCACTGCTTCCGGTTACTTGTTCCGGCCTACGACACGAGACAGGTGCTGCTGCGGCACCATTTCGATCGCATCCCAGGGACAGACGAGCATCTCGTACGGGTCGGATTTCTTCCGCGGGATGCGGACGCACAATTCGCAGCCGATGCAGCGGTCCAAGTCCACCTCACACCAGGACTGGACGCCCTTGATGCCCTGCCCGATGGTGTGCAACTCGATGCAATCGACCGGACAGACCTCAATGCACGCCTCGCAACCGGTGCAACTGTCGGGATCGATGACGGCGAGTCGCTGGGGAATCTTCTGGCGGGGAGTCTTGTGCGTTTGAGTCACTCAGATACGATCCAAGGTATCGATCCAGCGGGCTAACTCGACCAGTTCCTGATTGTTCAGATTTCGCGGTTCCCCCTCGGTGATCCGGACCGTGACGGGATACTTCATTGTCTGCAGTTGCTTGACGCCTTCCGCAATCGCCGCGGCCTGTTTGGCCGTCTTGGCGTAGGCGATGGAAAGAGCCAAGCGGCGGATCGGGTCATTGGCCGGCACCGCCATCCGCATGGGCAATGGGACGTCCACGGCGGCGACGCCGCGGACCAACTCCTGGTTGGTGAAGGTCACCAGGTAGGCCATCGCCCCACCGCCCTGGTAGCCGTGAGCGACGATGCGCGTGCGGTCGATGTTGTACTTGGAAACCAGGTCGTCCAGCGTCTTGCGGACAAAACCCAATTCCGTGGGCAACCAGCGGGCCGGGTCGGCGGCGCGAGGGGCCAGCAGAATCAAGTCGTACTGCTCGCAAAGGGGCTTCCACCTGGCAATCAAATCCTTGGCCTCGAAACCGCCAGGGGCATGCAGCCACACGAGCACGCCATGAGCTACGTCGGACCGATAGGTCTCGGGCACGTAGGCCACACACTTATGCTCGTCCTCCGGGAGCGTGATGGCGATTTCGCCCACCGCAAGCTTCGGACCCTGCTCCGCCTTCGAGGGCGACCGGGCCGGTGGCAGTTTGTCGGGAACGGCGGTGGGCAACGCCGCCAGCGTGAGCGGCATATCGCGGTTCTGGCCCGCGCGTTGGATCGTGACAGCCAACTTGCCCTGCGGCGCGTGATTGGCCAGGATCTGCCAAGCCTCGGCGACGTTGTTCACAGGCTTGCCACCCAGTGCCAAGACGCGATCCTGGGCCTGGATGCCGGCTTGGGCGGCCGGACTGCCTGGGTAGACATAACGCACCACGATCCCCGGTTGCGTCGCAGGATCGCGCCACGGCAGCAGGCCCACGAACGGATGCTCGTACGGCTCCAGGTGGTCCGCCAATTCAACAGTGGTCTCGATCCGATGGTCGCCGCGCAGGGCGACCACGCGGAGTTTCTCGCCGGCGTAGCGGCGGCCGAGGGCGTGTTTCAATTGAACCTGGCGGGCGATCGGTGTCCCATCGATCTCCACGATTCGGTCGCCCGCCTGCAAACCCGCTTGATGAGCCGGCGATTTGGGCTGGCAAGCCGCGATCTCCGCCGGTTCGGAGAACACGTCCTGCCCCTTGAGCGCCACGCCTAGGATGCCCGGCTTCAGTTCCTCACCTTTCTTCAGGCGATCCAGGTAGGGCAGGATCTCGGCCAGGGGAACGGCGAAGCCAATGCCCGAATCGTACCACTCGGCGCCGGCCATTTCGTCCTGAGCCTGCGGGGACAGCGGCACGAGCACGCCCAGCACCCGGCCGCGAATATCCACCAGCGGACCGCCATAGTTATTCGGCGAGACCTTGGCATCGGTCTGAATCGCTTTGCCCCAGATGCGGTTCAAGGCACTCAGGATGCCGACCGATAGATTGGGCTGGTTGCCTTCGAACGTCCGGCCGACGGCGATCGTCCACTGGCCGACCACCATCTCGCTACGGGGGACCGCCTGCGGGACAACGAACTTCTCGGGCGAGTTGGCTTTCAACAGCACGAGCATCCGGCTGCGATCCCGCGCCACGATGTCAGCCGCCGCCCGCTTGCCACTGGGCATGGTGACCAGGATCGAGGACGGCTGCTGGATAAAGTTGAACGCGCTGGACAGCACATAGCCGTCTTCGGAGACGGCCAAACCGGTGGTGGGCCCGGTGCCGACCAACACGCGGCCGACTTGCTCCAGACCGCCCAACGTTTCGATGCGCACGACAGACGGTGCGACGCGGGCCACAGCGGCCTTCATGGCCTGCTCTTCGAGAGCTTCCAGATCGTCCTGAGCTGCGGCAGAATTCGCCGTCAGGCAGGAAGTCACCGCGATGAGGAAGGCGGCGATACTTGAAAAGCGGTGACAAGTCACCGCACTCCAAAGGGGCTTCATCATTCACTCCGTCGGCTTCAAGGTCAAATCCAATAACTCTTGCCCGCGTTGGACAGTCAAACGCAACGGGTCGATGCGGTCGATGAACGAGATCTCTTCCGCCACGTGCTGGCAGGAGGAGGCCACACGGTCGTTGACGAACAGGATCAAGTCGTCCGGTTGGAGGCCCGCATTTTCGGCGGGAGAATCGGGCCGCACCCGTTCGGCAAACGGTGGCGTCTTGGTCAGCACGGGCGGCATCAGCGTGATACCGGACCGCCACAAAGTCCAGGGCTGGGCGGGTTTCTTCGCCGTCGAGTTCTCGCTGCGCGGTCGGGTCTTGCCGGCCAGCAGGTCGGCCACCGCGGCCTGCAAGTCGGCCACAGGGATCGCGTGATTGAGCCAGGTGTTGTTCAACGCGTTGCGCAATTCCTTGCCCAGGAGTCCGGCGAGCGACCCCTGTCGATTCGTGAGCGCACCGCCAGCTGCGCCGGGATTGTTCGTCATCGCGTCCACGACATACACGTTCCCGCGGTACGGCGTTTCAAAGGCTCCGCGGCGCGCCGACAGTTGCGTTGTTGCAGTGACGCTGCCGTGCTGGACGCTGGTCGATTCGGCACCCACCGCGACGCCGAACAAGTTGCTGAACGCCAGCACGCGATCGCCGACCTGCAATTCCACCGCCTCGTCGAGTTTGAAGTGCGGCAAGTCCTCCGCAGGGATCTTCAGGATCGCGATTTCGAGCCGCGGGTCAGCACCCACGAGTTGCGATTCCAGCCGGCGACCATCGTCCAACGTCACCGTCACGATATCGCTGTCCAGCACGTAGCTCCACACGGTCAGTACGTGCCCTTTGGGCGAGATCAGAAATCCCGTCTGATAGGCTTCCAGGCCGGCGCCGCCGCCGGCGCCGTAGATCTTCACCAGCTTCGGCTGCACCGTTTGGATCACGGCCGCGAATGACGGGGGAGCGGCAGGTAGAGCACGCGTTGCAATGACGAACAGCAGCATGAGCACAAGCAGCGTCAGCCAGCAGCGCGACGTGGGACTCCCCTCACCCCAACCCTCTCCCCGGAGTACCGGGGCGAGGGAGTTGTGTTTCGGGCAAGCCTTGGCTTCCCAGGTCGTCTTTTCACGGTCCCTACTTGCCCGCAGCATATTCAATTCTTTCCCACTTCAGTTCGGCAAACTGCCGGTCGCCGTAGCGTACGGTCATGCGGTGCGGCAACTCGCCGCCCGGCACCGCACGGAAATCAGCGAAGTAAATCTCGCACGGATCCACGGTCGGCTCCGGCCACAGCTCCAGACCGATCAATTGGCCGCTCTGCGGATCACACAGAAATCGCGTCTCCATGACGTCGTGAGTTCCGATCAAGATATCGTACAGTCCCACGCGTCCAAGCACGGGCGCCGTGCCCCAGTAAACCACCTCGCCGAATTGCTGCGGTCCCAGTCGCAGGAAACGCTGCCAAAGGTGCAACGCGACCAGCAGTCCGCCGCTTTGCGCAGGTTCCCGCTGTTCGCCCAGCTCCTGCTTCAAGTCGACCTGGGCCTCGGCCGGAAAGCGGCCGAGCACTTTGTCGGGTCCTAACTCGATGTCCACCTTGCTCCCGTCCTGCGCCGTGCCGGACAACTTCCAGGTGTCCGCCGTCTTTGAAAAATCACCGTGCGCCGCGAGCGACTTCCAGACCCGCTCGCGATTCAGTTCGTTGAAGTAGTAGTTGGCGTAGCCCTTACGCGCCTTGATGAACTTCTTCACCTGCTCTGGAATCGCCTGCTTCGAGGGTGTATGCGGCACGGGCATCGGCTGCGGTTCGGGGCGCTGTGGGCCTTTGTCGCCGCCCTTGGGCTTGGACTGTGGTTTCGGTTGGGGCAGTTCCGCGGGCTTCCGCACTTTCTCCAACAGTTCCTCGATGCCGTGCACCCCCATTAGACGCACCAAGACGTCGTGACGCTGGCCCTCATGCCGGTAGCTGAGCGGCACGCGCCAGCCCTTAGGGAAGATGCCCAGGACATTCTTCAAGCCATTGACGGTCGTGATCGATCGGCCGCCGATGGCAAACACTTCGTCGCCATAACGCAACCCGCGGCGATAGACGTCACTGGTGTCGAGGATGTCGCTGACCACCACGCGGCCGTCCTCGTCCCGGGATACGGTGGCACCCAACGTCGCGTGGTCCACGATGCGTCCGCTGTGCAAGACGCCGAGAAAGTTCTTGATCTGGTTGATGGAGATCGAGTAACCCACGCCCACGTTGACGCGACCACGCTTCTCGAACGAGCAGCGGCCGTTGATGCCGATCAAGTCGCCGTCGGAATTGTACAACGGGCCGCCGGAATTGCCCGGATTGATCGAAGCATCGGTCTGGAGACAATCGGTGTATTCCAACAACGTGCCCGCCGGACCTTGGTAACGATGCACGCCCGAAACGATGCCGTAGGTGACGGTGGGCTGGAAATCAGTGGCCAGCAGGAACGGGTTGCCGACGGCAAAGCACCAGTCGCCCACGTGCACCTGGTCGCTGTCCGCCAACTTCGCGGCGGGGAAATCCACACGCCCCAGCAGCTGGATCAAGGCCACATCGCCGGTGGGATCCAGTCCGACCAGGACCGCATCGTACAAACCGCCGTCGGCCATAGCACATTTCATGGTCTCGCCAGCCGGTTGGGTGACGTGGAAGTTCGACAGGGCGTAGCCGTCAGGCGAGATGACTACCGCCGAGCCGCCGCCTTGGCCGCCCCCGGCGAACACGCAGACCGCCGTCTTCGCCGCCTTGGCCACCGCGGCGATGCGATCTTGTTCCGCCTTGAGCACCGGGTCGGGAACCTCGGCCGCCCCGGCCGTGAGGCAAGCGGACAGAAGAAGAATTCCGGCAGCCCACACTGGCCCGAATCGCCCGCGAGGGATGCCCGTGCTGGCGCGTTTTGCCGTTGCGCAGGCTGGCGTGCTGCGAGATGGAGTACCGCGAAGCGGTTGTGTCTCGCTCTTGCTCATTTGATTAACCTCGCCTCGCACAGATCCAAGTGATCCGCGATATCCAGTTCCTGCCCGAAATCGACGAGGATCTTCAGACGCTTGACGCCGGTGAGGTCCAGATCCACGGTCAACGGCGGATCGCGGCCGGTGATGGTCTTGGACAGCAGCACCCGTTCATCCCCCGAGAGTTTGAGATCCACGTTGCCGCCCTCCCGGACGCGATCGTCGATGCCCAGGACGGCGTGAAACTGCCGGAATTCTGCGGTCAGCCGGTAGACGAGTTCGGTGCGACTGCGAATGGCCAAACCCCGCGGATAGACGGTGCCGCCCAACAACAGCGAGCCACCGCCGAAACTTTGGTCCTTCCTCGGCTGGAACAGTTTCGTCAGCAGTGGCTGCGGTAGCAGCGAATCGACGTACGGCCGCCAGTGCATCGTCTCCGGTTCCAAGTCGCTCAGCCACACGGTGTTGCCGCTGGAGAAATTGACCTTCAGCAACTGCTTCGCGGGAAGCAAGACTTTCATCCCCGCAGCCGTGACCAATTCGAATTGTCCCTCGACGAACCGCAACGACTTGACGTTCCACTGGGAGGCAGTCGCATCGGTCACCTGACACAACCGCTGGCGATAGTCGCCCGCCACGGGATGGTAGTACACCAGGCCGTCCAGCTTCTTGCGGTTCACGTCCATGCGTTGGTCTTGGACCTCGAATTGGACCGACTCGGCGGTGACATCATGCAGCACGCCTTCCAGTTGATCCAGGTTGTTGGTGCGCCGGATCACGACGATGTCCGTGTCCAGCTTTTGCGCAGCGAGGTCGGTCCACTGCTTGGCAAGATCCGGCGTCTGTCCGTGATCTCGCCAACGCACGGAGTGGATGGAGTGCGTGGGGACGGTGGCCGTTTGCCCACTGGCCCAAGTGAACGCAGCGATGCCTTTGGAGACCGTGAATTGCGTCGTGTGCAATTGCGAACCATCGACGAGTTCCACCCAGACGGTGGCGGCGTCACGCGGCGGGCTGACGGGTTGGCTCGGTGCGATCTCCCACAGCCCGGACAAGTCGAGGGTCTGCCGGCCGTCGACCGTCTGCACGATCGCCGCCTGTGCAGTCAAGTCGACCAGTTCACCGCTGACTGTAGGGCCGGACAACGGTTTCACATCGACCGGGAGGCCGGAGAAACTCAGGATGCTGAACACGATAAGCTGCCACATGCGTCATCTCTGCTAACTAGCACCAAACGGTTTTTCCAGGCGTCGGCATTCACTTTGGTATTTGATGAATGCCCCCGGCTTGCCCCTCGTCGTTAACCACAACTCTTCCGCCCCAACAGGGCATTAACAAATCAGCCCAGGGCAGAGCGTCGCGGCGACAGCCGCAGAGCGACGCCCTGGGTGCAGTATCGATTCAGCACGGTAGCCCTGAAAGGGCGAAACAAATCGGTTCATCCCACACGCATCGCTCGTCAGATGCGCCAAGGCTTGTTTCGCCCCTTCAGGGCTGGCGTTCCTGAGACTCCTCTAACCCTGCCCCTATCGGGGCGAAAACTTAAGCTGCTATGTGGCTGCCCCTATCAGAGCGAAAACTTGTGTATAAGGACGAGGGCTTGCCCGCGGGATGCTTACGTTCGTCGCTACACACACGCCTTACTCCTTCCTGGCCGTCCCGTCCGTCGAGACATGCAACGCATTTTCTTTCGTAACGTCGATCATTCGTTTCCCTCGCGAGCCAGCCGACGAAAATACTCCTCGATCACTTCCCGATAATGGGCGGGCAAGCCCTTGCTGATCTGCTGCAACGCTTCTTGCCGTTGCTTGGGCGGCAGATTGCCCCAGCCGGGCTGAGCGCCGATCCGTTTCGGGTCGACATTGCCGGGGCCACTGCCGCCCCCAGGCAGGCTGTCCTGCATCGGACTGCGGGGTTGTTTTCCGCCGACCTTGCCGGCCGCCTGCTGCTGTTGCTGTTGAAGTTGCTTCTCCAAGTCCTCGATCATCTTGTCCAGCTTGCCGATTACGTCGTCTTCCTGCTGCCGGACTTTCTTGCCGGCCCGCCCGAGACCTAACCGGCGTTCGATGTCGTCCATCAAACGGGAAACCTCGTCCAACGAGTCGGGCTTCAACGGCGCGAGGTCAGCCTCCATCAACTGGCCGACGACCTGGTAGCGGCGCGGGAGCGTGGCCTTGTTCTCCATCAATTTGCTGGCGGCGGCCAAGAACGCCTCCTTGTCGAGCAGGCGGTGAAAGCCGACGCTCTGATAGAACAACAGCAGGGCTGGGTCGACGACGTCCGCCGGCTTCAAGTCTCGAATCTGCGCCAGCGACTCGTCGTAAAACGCGTGCTGAGCAAGCCAACGGGCGTAGTACAGCCGGAGGTTGTTACGGACCAGGGGTGGGGAAGCCTGGTCCTGCAGCCCAGCGAACTGCGGTACCATCGCGGGGGCTTGTTCGCTACGGCACAATTCCAGCAACTCACGCGTGGACGGGTCAACCAAGGCGATTGTGCCAGCCAGTCGGTCGAGCAGGTCCGCGTCCGGCGCCGCCCAGAGTTTTTCCACCTGCTGCCGCGTCGGTTCGTCGGCTTTTCGGCTGGCGAGCCATTGGTCAACCTGGGGTTTGATCTCCGCCACGGTGGGTTGGCGCCAGCTGGCCTGACGTTCCAGTTCTTGATCGGCGGCGCGAGCGTTGATGCATGGAGCCGCGAAGCAGAGTGCCAGGCAGGCTGTTAGAGATTTGCAGGACATGAGTTTTCTCTTCTTCGCGAGGGCTCCTGGCACCAAACGAGTTTCCTTGAAGTCCCTACTTGTTCTTACCGAGTACCAAGTCGCGGGTGACACGATAAATCCGATCCTGCTTTTCCGCCAGCTTGAGCAGGGCGTCGCGCAACTCTTGATCGGTGGCCTGCCCGGTAGGATCCTCGATGTTATCCAGGAGTTTCGCGTACCGTTGCGTGCGGGTGTTCACCCGCATCTGCAGCGACCGAATCATCTTCAATTCGGCGAGCGAGTCCACCAACGGCTGATCCTGCGGTTGGCCGGGCGGCATGGGTTGCGATTGCTGCTGCTTCTTATCCCGGTCTTTCTGGGCCTTTTGCAGGGCGGCGATCAGCTCCTCCAGAGCCGCGATGATGTCCTGTTCGATCCCTTGCGTGATCTTGCCGACGTTCGCCGCGTCGAGACGATCCGTGGCCTGCTGCATGTCGTCGCGCATCTGGCCCACCGTCTCCGGAAAGGCGACGGAAGAACCTTCCTCCATGAGCAGGTTCAACGCCTTGTCCGCCTCGACCACCAACTTGCGCTCCTCCGAAGCCAGTTTGCCGGCAGGCACGTTGACTTTCAGTTCGCGTTCCAGCTCCGGCACCTTGTCCAAACGCGTCGTATCCTCATAAATCCGCATCTGGATTTCCAGCATTTTGCGGAACCGACCTTCCAGCAGAGCCAAGACACGCTCGACTTCCTCTTCCCGCAACTGCCGCAGGATACGTTCCAGTTCCGCCTTGGCCTTTTCCAGTTCTTCCTTGGCCTGCTCTTGTTCCTGGACAGCCTCTTTGCGTTGGGCTTCTTCGAGCTTCTTCTGGGCGTCACGCATTTTCTGTTCGGCGGCCTGGACGCGTTTGCGGGCGGGGTTGCCGGCCTGATCTTGCTTGGCCTGGGGTGGCTGGTCGCTGTCGTCGCTAGGGCCCTGCTGGCCTGGCTCCTGCTGCCCCTGGTCCTGCGACTGGCCGTCCTTGCTCTTCTGCCCTTGCCCGCCGCCCTTGCCAGGCTCCTTGGCGGGCTTTCCTTGGCCCTGGCGGTCCTTGCCTTGCTCCTTCGCTGACGGTCCTTTTTCTTGGCCGTCCTTGCTCTGCCCCTCCTTGCCCTGTCCTTTATCAGATCCCTGCCCCTGGTCTTTGCCTTTCGGCTCGTCGCTGGGCTTGTCTTCCGGCTTCTGCTTCGGTTGGCCCTTGCCGTCGTCCTGCTTCTCTTGCTCTTGACGATCCGGCTTCTTGTCGCTGCCTTCGGGGCCGGGCTGTTTCTTGCCTCCGCTGGCGTCGCTCTCTTCGTTTTCCTGGATTTTCTTGCCCAACTGGCCCGTACGTTCGGCCACCTTGGCTTGATCTTTGGCGACTTCTTCCGTCGGGACGCCGCCTTCGGTGCGGCCTTGAACGCTCTTCTCCAAGCGGAGGATCCGTTCCACCTCTTTCAAATACTCCCGGATTCGTTCCTGCTCGCTCTTGAGCCGGTCTGAGCGGTTCTCGCTCAACAGCAACTCCAACAGGCCCTGCAAGTCCTTGCGCACGTCCTGCTGGTTCTCCAGCGCCCGCTTCAGCTGTTCTTGACTGAGCAGCTTGACGATCGAATTGAGCTTAGCGGCGGTCAGGTTTTCCTTGGACTGCTTGAGGACCTGCATCAACAGGGCGGCTCGCTTGGGATTGGAGACCGCTTCGATGCGGGCCATATCCTCCAACAACTTCTCCAGCTTGCCATACTTGTCAGCGACGACACCTTGTTGGACTGCCAGTTGGTCGACGGATCGCGGGGGCGACTGATCCTGAGCGCGCACGCCAAGAGTCGGCAGGACGCTGATGCCGAGCAAGAGACACCCCAGCAGTATTCGCTTTGTGGTCACGATCCGATCCTCGCCTTCCTGATGTGCGCCGCGGCCGTTCACCTCACTGCTGTGAACAGCTTGGAACCAGAGCGATCACTTCAAATCCTGCAGCAGGCCTTTCTGCCGCTCCTTCCCGGTCTCGTCGATCAATTTCTCCTGGTCTTTCATGAGCTGGCGAACGATGTCCAGCAATTCGTTGAACGTTTCGAGGTCCAGCATGTGCTGCAGGATTTTTTCCAACTCGGCCAGCACGTCGTTGGCCTGCTGCAGTGCAGCATTCGCCTCGGTCGTTCCCGCCTGTGCATCATATCGCTTGGCGGTCAGATCGGCCAATAAGGTTTTCTCCAGGAGCTCCAAACGGCGTTGCAGTTCCGGAAACATGGTCTCCCCGATTAACTGGAGCGGTTCGGAGATCAGCTCCTGCAGACGCTGCTTGCGGTCCTCGGTATCCACGCGGTTATTGATCAACTCCTCGCGCAGGTCGCGGAACGACGCGGCCACGCCGAGCACTTCCTGGGTGGCTTTGCGGGCCTGCTGCAGCGACTGCTGGGCGCGCAGTAACCGCAGCGACTGCGTGCGTTCGGGCGGGACGGCAGTCTTGGCAGGTTTCGCCTTGGCTGCGTCCTTCTCGCCCGCGGCCTCTGCGGGGGTTCTGTCGCTGGGCGGGTGAGGCTCCTGCGCCGCCCCGTCTGCGGGAGTTCCGTCCTGGGGAGGGCGAGGCTCCTGCCGAGCCGCATCTTCGGGTTCCGCGCCGCGGTCGGTCGTCGGGGCCGCCACGCGATTCAGGAAATCGCGGGCCTGCCGCACCTCCTCGATGATCTGCTCGAACCGCCGCCGCAAGCCGATCTCGCGCGCTTCCAGCATCGACAGCAATTGGTCCGGCGTGACGACCTCCAGTTGGTAGCGGTCGCTGCTGCCCACGTTCGGCCCGTCGTCCAGGTTGAATTTGTCCGCCGCCTGGATGACCAACAGCAGCTTGTCCTTGGGCTGCAACTCCAGGCCGTCGGACTGCGAGCGCAGGTCACGGAAATCGAGCGCGGCGTCCGCCTGGCCGGCCTTCTGTAGACGAAACTCGTGAGCATACTTTAGGTTTCGCGGTTGTTCCGCAGTATCGATAGCGGCCGGAACCAGCTCGACGTCGAACCATGTCTTGTCCACCGCGTAATCGTCCGTGATCCGGCCTTGGATCGGGACGATCACATTCGGCGTGACGGCCGAGCCGATGCCCTTCAGACCAATGTCCACCCGCGGCGACTCGTCAGGAACCGCGGTCAGAAAGACGCGGTACGGTCGCTCGGTCACCACGTTGTCGACGTCGACCAGGGTCACATCAAGGGTCAGGTTCTCCTGCAAGTTGGCCACGCGGTGCACGAATTGTTTCCGGGCGTCGTCGAGGCCGGTGATCGTCAGAGGCACCGTCTCGTGCGTCACCGGGTTGACCAGTTCCACCCGTTCCAGCGGCTTGTTCGTGTGGACGCGAATCGTCACGTCGGTCCCGCGCGGCAATTGCGTGGCGCTGGTCCACTCGATGGTGCGGGGCAGCCAAGAACCCAGGGTCTGGTCGATCAAGTACTGAGGAAACACGCACTCCAACTCGACGCCGGTTACCGCCGGGCTGTCCACCACTTCGATACGAAAGTCGCGGACGCGGAAGTCGTAGCCCACCACGTCGAAGCGGAGGCTGGACAAAATGCCTCGCAGCGGCTTGCCGGCAAACGAGTAATTCTGATACTGGCCTCGGCCACGCTGGCTGCGGTTCATCGTGACGCGTCCCCGCTCGCCTTCGGCGGCGCGGTAGTGGACGGTGCAAGCCTGCGGCACGACCTTCGCGCCCAGATCCGCGCGGGCTTGCAGACGCAGGTTGGAGCCCTTGGCCACCTTCAGCGCGCCATCGCGGAACGGGATCAGCGGCGGTTCCTGCACGCGGTCCGCCGCATCTTCCGGCCCCAGCAGTTCCACCCCGACGACTTCGATCAGCGCATGCCGCGGCCAGGCCTCGTCGCGTAACAGGTATAACCGCCGGACCCAGATGCTCGCGCCCTCCGGATGGAAGGCACAGAACAACGCCACGCTGACCAGCAGACCACCGGCCCCCAGCAGTGCGAGGAGCAGCGGACGGAAGTTGAAGACCTGACCAAGACGGACGTCCGGCATGCTGGCCAACGCTGCGTGGCCGGTCCGCGTAAGCATTTCGAGGTCGAACGACTCGGCGTGGTCGGGCTGCTCGGTTAACTCCACGGTTGTCACCAGACTGTCCCGAAAACCGGCGAAGCGACGTTCCAGGATCATCGCCAGATTCCGATCCGTCAACGGCACGAAGACGCGGCGGAAAATCCAGCGGTACAGGATCAGCGCCAAGACAACCGCGATGATCACGAGCACCACGGCCCGCGCCAGACACGGCATCTCGCTGGCGCCCACCAGCACGGGCAAGTAGTCCAGTGCGAGGCCGCCCCAGAACGTCAATCCCAGCCAGACGCAACTGACGGCGAGACCTTCGAGCCAGACGTAGCCACGGATTCGCCACCGCAACCGTGCGAGCAGCGTGCGAATGCTGGGATCGAGTTGTGAGGGGGGGACAGTCATCGTTTGTGAGGTCGTCTAAACCACGTTTCTCAATCCGCGGAGACACGCGTACTGCGCCGCGCGGTGTCAGGCTGGAATGCCTAATCTTTCACCCTAATCTTTCACCCTGATCTTTCACCTTAGCGACCAGTGTCAGGCTGGAAAGCCTGACCTACGGCTACGCCAATTTACTCAACCTCCGCACCAACCACTCGAGGCACAGGAAACCGCAGATCACCGCCAGCAACCAGGCCATCAGCCGCCGTTCGAAGCTGCGGTCCGGCGTGCCGGGCAAGTACGTCACATAGTCCTGCGCCTGCAGCGTGCTGGCCAGTGGCGAACCGCCGGCCAGCCTGGTCGCCGCAACGAGCCCTACATAATACGCCCCGCCGGTCGTCTGGGCGATCTCCGCCAGCAGCGGGTCGTTCCGTTCCGACTTCTCTGTTTCCAACGCGGGCACGCGGACGCGAACCTCGCGGACCAATAATTCGTCGAGTTGTCCGTGGGGGGGCCGCAGTTCCACGCGATAGTCGCCTTCCTGGATGGCCGTGAACTGACCGGCGTACGTACCGTCGCGGGGCCCGCCCTTGACCGGCCGCAGCGTCAGCGGCGCCCGGCCGCCGTCCGGCCGCAGCAGATTCGCAGTCACTTCCGGGACCGACAGCGGCTGGTTCTGATCGTCGGTCAGGATCGCGCGCACACCGACCGTGTCGCCCAGCAGGGCGCGCTCCTTGTCGACCAGCAGCACGCCGTGCGTCGAGTCCTGCTGCAGCCGTCCCTGGGAGACCCAACGAATCAACTTTGTGTAGTACCGCTCGAAATACGCCTCTTCGACCGATCGGATACGCCACATCTCGCCACTGGCCTGGAAGAAGACTCGCCCGGCGCCATAGAAATGGCTGGCGAGATAGATGGGCAACTGACTGTCGATAGCCGTGTTGGGATCCGAGAAGCGGGCATAAACTCGCGCGCCGGGTTTCGGGTCCTTGACGGCATAGTAGCCGTACACACCGGCGAACGCAGCCCAGGCAGCCTCGCTGCTGACCGCGTTTTCTTCCAGCCACAGGAATTCGGCCTCCAAACCATCGCGTGTGAACTGCAGCGGCCACGCATTGTCGCCGCCGAAGCGGCCCACCCCGAGCGCGGCCGAGCCGCTGCTGTACAGGATTACGGGGTACAGGTTGCGGATCGTATCCAAGCGTGTGTCACCCCGGCGCGCCGCGGACCAGAGCGGCGTATGCACCGGCCCGGCCACCACGATCAGACCCCCGGCCTTGTCTGCGACCCACTGTTCGAGGTTCTTGACCTGGACCAGATCCAAGGCCGTCCAATCGGGGTCGAACGCGACGATGCAATCGTATTCGAACAGTTCCTGCGTTGTTTCCGGGAAGTCGAACAGCAGCTTGTTCGACTCTTGGGACATCCCCTGCTTGCCCGTCTGCAGCCACACGTCGACGGTCATGTCCCGGTCGCGAAACAACAGGTTGCGGAGGAAGGCATATTCGCGGGCAGGTCCGCCGGCGAGCAACAGCACGCGGGTCTTGCGCTCGACCACCTCGACATTCGCGACCTTGAAGTCATCCCGCGGGTCGGCATCGCCCGGCAGTGGCTTGACCGAGAGCTTATAGGTTCGCCGCCCGGGCTCCGTGGGCGTGACTTCAAACTTGACCGGCACGATTTCGCCCTCGTGCTTCAACTCGACACGGACTTCCTGCTCCAGGGTCTCCACGGTCGCCTGCTTGGTGCCGGCCGGCGCGGACGTCAGCCGGACTTCCAGCGTGCGGCTGCTAAAGCCGGTGCCTTGCAGATTTCCGGTCAGGGTGAACTTGTCGCCCGGATAGACGCCTCAGTCCCGCGTTGCTGCGGCCGTCGCTGAACACCACGACCCCGGCGACGGGCCCGCCACGCTCTTTCTGCACCACGTAGCGCAGCGCCTCACCCAGCCGGGTTTCCAGGCCGCGGGCCGCCAGCTTTTCGGACCAGTCGATCTGCTCGACCTGCGGCACGGCGCCCGGCGGTATGGCTTCGGACGCCGATGGGTTGACCTGTGTCTCGGTGAACCGGCCTTCTTGGAGCCCGAGCATGGTCAGAAACGCGACCTGCGGGTTGCGCAGGCCCGCCACGGCGAACACCACGAGCGCGACGATGCAGAATACGACTCCGACCAGCAGGGACCACGGCGTCGACTCGGCGCTGCTGCCCGGCCGCACGACAATCAGGTACACCAGTCCGAAGAAGATGCTGAGGAACAGGCATCCGCCGCCCACCAGGGCGACGGTCCGGGCCTCGGCCACGGACTCGTGGAAGGCCTCCTCGGCGGAGACGGTTGGCGAGTTAGCGCCCGGCGGCGCGAGCTTCGGCAGCGCAGCGACCTCTGCCGGTTTGGACTGCTGATCGAAGCGGTAGACGACCACGTCGTGTTGCTGACGCAAGGTGACCAGCAAGGCCCCCTGGGCCAGTTCCTGGACCACGCTTTGGATGCGGCTGGCTGGGGGTTGCCCGCCGGGGGTCTCGTCGTCGGACATCATGCTCTGGCTGGTGTCGACCAGCAGCAGCACCCGCGAGTTCTTGACGATCTTGCGCTCGGTCCGCTGCTCTAAGTTGAAGAAGTAGAACAGGATCCCCAGCAGAGCCAGCACCCGCAGCGCCAACAGCGTCCAACGCACGCCGCGCGGCAGTTCGACACTGTCGCGTCGGTACAGGAGCACCACCACCGCCAACAGGGCCGCGCAGACCGCCAGCAGCACCAGCCAATGCCACCACTCGGACATGGCTTGCAGGCGGGCGAACTGATAAAAGTCGCCGGCCGTTTCGGTGGCTAGAAGGCCCAGACCAATGCTCACTGGCGGTGATTCCTCAGGGGGCTAGGGACTGCGATGATGGGGGACACTTGTTACTCCTGAAACGGCGAAACAAGGGCAAATCCGGCGCACGGTCACCATCTTGTCGCATCCTTTCAGGATTGGGAAGTTTGGGTCTCCGAAACCCAGGACGTTGCCTTCATCGTTATACACAACTCTTCCGCCCCAAAGGGGCATTAACAAACCAGCCCAGGGCAGAGCGTAGCGGCGACAGCCGCAAAGCGACGCCCTGGGTACGGGTTCGATTCATCCCGGTAGCCCTGAAAGGGCGAAACAAATCGGTAGTCCCACACGTGTTGTTCGTCTTCAAACCAGATGGATGTCGTTCTTGAAGAAGGACTGTCGCGCGGCGTGCTGCGTTGGCTTGTTTCGCCCCTTCAGGGCTGGCGTTCTTGATACTCCCATAACCCAGGGCGGCGCTACGCGGCTAACGCCGCTACGCTCTGCCCTGGGCTGCTATGTGGCTGCCCCTATCGGGGCGAAAACTTGTGTCTAACGATCGGGGCGTTGCCGGGGCTGATATATTGCGCCCATTCAGGGCAAGACTTCCGACTCGACGTCCGGCCAGATTGCAATAACATGGTTCCTGATCTCTCCCAACTGAGCCGTGCTTAGACCGCCCCGCCCCGGGCCGGATGATAACTTGCCGAATAGGCCACCAGTTGCTCGGCCAGCAGCAAGGCGATCAACAGGCACATCAACAGCAGGCTGTGATTGTTCCCGCTCAGCCCGGACAACTCGTAGCTGTACTCGTCAGCATAACGGAATTCGGCCTTGACCGGGGCCAGGTTCGCAATCAGCAACTTCGGGTCCACGCGGCTCAAGTCGCCTTCGCTAGGTTCCACATTCAACGCGAACCGCCGCACCTCGGGTTCGCCGGCGTTTGTTACCGGCCAGGCTTCGTAGATTCCGCTACGGTCCGTCTCGCCCGTCTCGTCGGGCGTCACTTGCCCGATCGCGGCGGTCATGAGCGGCGAGTTCGGCTCCTTTCTGGTCGCCACGCGGTCGATCACCTGCTTGGTTTCCGGCGTGTCACCCGGCGCGACAAACTGTAGATCCTGCCGGAACTTGCCGGCCTCCAGTTGGACCACGATGGGTACGCCCACCGGACGCACTTCGGCGGCCCGCTCGGCCGAGGCCAGATGCGAGTGCAACTGCAGCACCATGACCACGAAGCTGGGGTCATTGCCCCAGTTGTTCCAGTCTGGCGCAAACGTGGTCAAGAAAGCCAGCACACGGCCCTCCCCGAACTTACGTTCCACGGCCAGCGGCAAGCGGTTGCGTAACGCGGCGGCGACTCGGACCGTGGAATCCGGCTCCGGCTGCCAACCGTCCAGAGGCTTCCAAAACCGGTCGATTGTCACCTGCCGGATGAACGAGTTACGCTCACCCAAGAAGACGCTGAAGACCGGATGCTCCGTGACCTCGATGTCCGGAGCGTGCTCGACGTCCTCCGCGACCAACACGTCCTCGCGTCCCAGCGGAAGCGGGAACAGCCCCAGGCCACCTCGGTACAGCCGATTGGTGTAAAA
Source organism: Planctomycetota bacterium (assembly GCA_026692885.1). The sequence goes on from JAPLNJ010000895.1 coordinate 38,950, forward strand.
CATCGAGTCGACATCCGGACCGAGGAAAAAGCAAACGCCGCCACCGTTGCGTGCGTAAGCCTCCAGATTCTCGACGGCCCGATCGTCCAGACGCGGCAGATCCAGCAGATAGATCGCTCGATACTTCTGCAGCGACTCAGGCGTGGCATCCCGCAGGAAAGCCGCCGTGTTGGTGTCCGGTTGAATCCCCGTCTTGGCCCGGCCGCCCGGCTGGAACACGGCCTGCAGGAAATACCCGTGACGCTGTTGGGGCGAGCCATCCACGATCAGCACCGGTTCGTTTTCCGGGACGTCGATTACGCACCAGCGGTGATTGTCCGCGGTCACCGGATCGTCCACGAGACTCGCCTCGACCACGTGTCGGCCCGGCTTGGGGAAGAAGACCTGCACGCGGCGGGTCACAGTCTGACCCGGTTCGATCGTCTCGATCAGGATCGTGGGCAACTCTTCGGTCTTGCCGACGAATTTGTCCGGGGTTGCCGCCTGCTCCAATTCGGGATCGCAGAACACGGAGTTGATTTTCAATTGGATGTTGCGAGCCGTGTCGGAACTGAAGTTCTTCACCGCGATGTTGATGAACAGCGGCACCCCGGCGGCACGGGTTTCTTGGGCCGGCTGGATGTCAACGAGGCCCAGATTCTGCCGCGTCTCCTTGACGCAACCGACCAAGTGGATCTCGGCCGGCGACTGCTCAATCCGCTTCAGCTGCTGGCGGATCTCCGCCGGATTCTCCCACTGCACCGCGCGGAAATCAGACAGGATGTAGACCACGCGATGCTCGTCGGCCGCGGCATCGAACAGCTGTTCCAGCACGCTCAAGGCCGGCAGCGGCCCGCTGGCCAGTTGGGAAACCTGGCAGGCGTTGCGCCGGTTGGCCAGCGTCACGTCGAAGTGCGGGTCGATGTCCTCCGCGTTGAAGTCCGCGACTCGATCGAGACCCTGGCCCGGCTCATGCTCACTCGACTCGCGACCGGCACGGGAAAAGCGGATCAGGGTGAACTTCTGTGGCGTGTCTTGTGCCGCGGCCTGAGTGGCGATGCGTTGCAGCATGCTCAACGCCGTATCGAATGCGCTGGTCCCGCCCGCCCGGTCCGACATCGAGTAGCTGTCGTCCAGCAGCACGTAGTGATGCGTGGCCTTGGCGCCCAGGAAATCCAACCACTGCCCGCGGGTCACCCATTGGGCCAACATCGCCACCAGCAAGGCCACGGCGGCCATCCGCAGCAGCAGCAGCAGCAGTTGTTTCAGCCAGATCCACTTGCGGTGCTTCTTGTAGCTCTGCAGCAAGAAGTCCATCGCCGCCCACTTCACGCGTCGGTGCCGCAGCATGTTGATCAGGTGGATCAACAGCGGCAACAGCACGAGGAAAAATCCCCAGGTGAGTGGTTGATGGATAAAGTGCATGGGAAACCAATTGATAGCTGACCGCCGAGAGTTCCCTAGTTCTTGTGGTGCATGCCCAGCCGATTGCTCAAATACGTCGCCAGTGCCGCGTCTAACGGCTGGCTGGTACGAAGCAGGGCATAATCGACCATGTTGTCGGCGCAGCCGCGGCGGATTTCGCCCAGGAACGCGTTCATCGCCTCCAGGTAACCTTCGCGCAACGCCCGCGGATTGCAGTTCAAGTGATCCAACGACTCCAGTCCTTCGAATCGCGTGGGTCCGGAGAACGGGAAATCCAACTCGTCGTCATCCAGCACGTGAAAGACCAAGATGTCGTGCCCCCGCTGCCGCAAGAGCCGCAACCCTTTCAGCGTGCCCGGCCGGTCTGCCAACAGGTCGGAGATCAACACAATCAGGCCACGCCGCGGCAGCCCTTCGGCCGCCTCGCGCAACACCGCGTACATGTCCGTCTTATCCCGCGGTTGGCTGACGTTCAGCGAGTCGACGATCGAATGGATGTGGTTCCGTCGGCTGCGAATCGGCACGCGCGTGCGGATCGCGTCGTCGAAGGCGAGGCAGCCGACCGCGTCCTGCTGCCGCAACACCAGGTACGCGAGACTGCCGGCGATTGTGCAGGCGTATTCGTACTTGTTCAGCGGACCGCGGCCGTACGCCATGCTGGCGGACACGTCCACGATCAGCGAGCAGCGCAGGTTGGTGTCCTCGTCGTACTGTTTGACGTACAACCGGTCCTGCCGCGCCCAGACTTTCCAGTCCACGTGGCGCAGGTCGTCACCCACGGTGTATTCGCGGTGCTGGCGGAACTCGACGGACTGGCCGAAGTAAGGGCTGCGGTGCATGCCCGACAGGAAACCTTCGACGATGTGCCGGGAGCGCAGGTCCAGCCGCGAGATCCGCTTGATCGCCTCAGGATGCAAAAATCTTTTGGAATCGGGCATCGCGGGTCAGCTCGTCTTCCTTGGTAGGAGTCGTATCCAGCAGTTGCTGGACGAGGGAGTCCGGGGTCTTGCCTTCGCTTTCCGCGGCGTAGTTCAGCACCAGCCGATGCCGCAACACGGGCTTGGCCAGGGCTTGGATGTCGTCCGTGGACACGTGGGTGCGGCCCTGCAGCAACGCGCGCGATTTGCCGCCGAGAATCAGGAACTGCACGGCCCGTGGTCCGGCACCCCAGGCCAATGTTTCGTTCACGAACTCCGGCGTCCCAGGATTTTGGATCCGCGTCTGTCGCACCAGGGACAGGGCGTAGCGGATCACGTGGTCCGTGACCGGCACCTCGCGTACCAGGCGTTGCAGGTCGAGGATCTCCTGGCCGCTCAGCACCGGGCGGATATCATCCGACTGCACGGTGGTCGTGCGGCGGGCGACTTCGAACTCTTCGTCGAACTTGGGATAGTTGACGAAGACCTTGAACATGAACCGGTCCTGCTGCGCTTCGGGCAGCGGATAGGTGCCTTCCTGCTCGATCGGGTTCTGGGTGGCCAGCACGAAAAACGGATCGGACAGGGGGTGCCGGATGCGGCCCACCGTGATTTGCCGTTCCTGCATGGCTTCCAGCAGTGCCGATTGCGTCTTGGGCGGTGTCCGGTTGATTTCGTCTGCGAGAATGATATGCGAGAACAGCGGGCCTTCCATGAATCGCCGTTCGCGCTGCCCGGTGCTGCGGTTCTCTTCGATGATCTCCGTGCCGGTGATGTCGGCGGGCATCAGATCGGGCGTGAATTGGATGCGGCTGAAGGACAGGTTCAACGTGCGCGCCAGCGTGCTGATCATCAGCGTCTTGGCCAGACCGGGGACGCCTTCCAGCAGGCAGTGGCCGCGGCTGAACAGCGAAATCAGCAGTTCCTCGATCACTTGCTGTTGGCCAACGATCACCTGAGCCAATTGTTCTTGGATTTTCGCACGGGCTTGCTGCAGACGCTGAAACGCCGCGGATTGACCCGGCGAGTAGGTCGCGCTGCGATCGCCTTCGGTGGTCATGAAATGTTGCCTTTCGTTGGGATTCACTCGTCCCTGATGGTCCAAGGGTTTGTGGTCATCAGCATACCCTAAACCACGAGGACTGCCAGCCCAGAGGATCTGTGGAAGTCATCCGCACCTGCGGCGAGCGGTCTCGCGGCCAACCGGCCGAAGCCTTGCTGCGAATAACTCGTATTCGCGAAGGGCGTCCGCATGGTAGGGCACAGCCGAAAGATATACCGCACGCGGTTGAGGATGGCACATCCTCGTTTAACCCGGAGCCAACGGCGACGGCGTGTTTCACCGGGCACCGTCGCCGTTGGCTCCGGGTTAAACGAGTCAATGCCAACCGCGAGCTGGTTAACTTACCCCCGCTTCTCGACTCAGCGGTAGTTGAATGCGGACGACCGTGCCCGCGCCGCGCGAACTCTCGACGCACAGGCTCCCGCCCAGCAACTGCGCCCGCTGACGAAGGCTTCTCAGGCCGAAGGTCTTGGCGTCTGAGCGACCGGGGTCGAAGCCGATGCCCCAATCGCGCACGACGATCTCCAAGTGATCCTCCTGTGGGGTCAGTTCCACACGCGCCCGCAAGGATTGACTGTGGCGGCGGATATTGTTGAGACTCTCCTGGATCATCCGATAGACGGCCCGCTCCCACGACGGTGCCAACCGCGTCAAGGGTCGGTCGTGGACGAACTCGATCGCGATTCCCGAGGTCGCCGAGAATTTGTCGATCAACACTTCCACGGCGCCGACCAACCCTTCCTGGTCAAGGTCCGGGCCGCGGGCACCATCCATCAGACGGCGCGCCTCCTTAATCCCGTCTCGCAACAAGTCTGCCACTGTCTGCAACTGCTTGACGCTGTCCGGCTGGCCTTGTTCGATCGCCTGCTGAGCCGCCTCCAGGAACATCAGCGCCCCCGTGATTTCCTGGATCAAACCATCGTGGATCTCGCAGGCGAGGACTTCCTGGTCACGATCGGACTTATGCAGCAAGAGTTGCAGCGCCTGCCGCCCTGCCTGCCACTCGACTTCTTCCTGCTTCCGGTCGGTGATATTGACAAGGAACGTCAGCAGGCACTCCCGACCGGCGCAGATCATCCGTTGCTGCCAGACCGCCAGCCACAGCGGGCGGCCATCTTCCCGCCGGCTTTCTACCTCAACCCCGTGCGCGCAGCCGTTCTGGTCCGCCCGCCTCGCCACTTTGCGGCGATCCGCCAGCTTGGGGATGAACGCGGACAGATCTCGCCCCCAGAGGCTGCCGGGACGGACGCCCAGCGTCTCATCCAGACACGCGTTGGTGTAGAGGATCTCCCCATCGGCCACCTGCCAAATCGCCAGGGGAACTGGCAGAGCGTCTACGGACCGCAGGAGTTCTTCGCCTGCCTGGCCACACACTTGCTGCAACTTGGCCACGCGAGTTGCCAGCGCGTCTACCTTCGCGGCCTTGCGCTCGGGATGCGGGATCATGACAAAGTCCTCGCTCCAACGGCAGAAAGATGGTCCCTAGCGGGTACCGACTCAACCCTTGAACGGTCAATATACCGCAAGAGTACCAATAAGTCCACCAGTGGTTAGGCGGGTCCACCCTGGCCGGCGCGAATTTACTGCTTCACCGCGGAGATCCAGAGGAACGGCTGCTTCGCCTCGTCGACGCGCAGCTCGAATTTCAGTTTCGCCTGATAGAGCAGCCGGTCGATGATCTTCTGGTAGTACGTGCGGCCCGTTGGCAGCGAGACTTTGACCTGCGCCAGGTCAATCCGCTGGCGGGCCAGGGAATTGTAATCGATCAGGATCGGCGTCTTGAGCCGCCCGCCGATCGTCTCCAACGCCTCGGACAATGGCGTGTTCTGAATCTCGACGTTCAGGAACGTGAACAGGTCCGGCAACGTCTCGCGGGGCGGTTTGTCCGAAGGCCATCCCACCGGCCAGGAAACCGTCGATCGGCGCACGTCGGTGATCCACAACTTCAGTTCCCCACCCGACTGCTGTTGCGGCACCATGATCAGCCCCAGGGGGCGCAGGACTGCCACCAGCGCTGTGCCGGCACTAAGTCCCTGCAACTCGTCCGCCACCACCTCGGCACCGGCCATGACCTGCCGGGCTTGATCGTCCGCCGAGAACGGCAGCGACAGGCTGGTCGCAATCCGCTTCAGCACGTCGTACGATTTCTGGCCTTTCGTGCTGACCTTCACCGGCACGCTCAGCGCCTCGTGCACGGCGACTAACTGACGCGCGGTCAGCCCGAAAGCTCCCTGTTTTTCGAACAGCCCGGACTCGCCGCCAGCCTGCAGTTTGGCCAACCACTGCTTGAGTCCGACCTTGTCGCCGACGCGGAACTCGCCGCCCGGCACGCGCAGCGTATTGTGTGGCGTCAGCACGCCAAGCACTTGGAACAGGGGCGCGCTGTCAGTACCGCGCTGCCGGATCTCCTCCTTGTCGCCGGGTAGAGCGGAGCGGATCCGGACATGGGCCAGTTTCTGGTCCTTGAGCGCGGCCAGCCATTCGTGCGCGCCGGTCATGAGCGCTCCCGGCTCCGTGATCAGTTCCAGTTCCACCCGCCCCTCGGCGTGGGCCGAACCAAATCCCAGGCCGGGCAGGAACAGGCCGGCCATGGGCAATATCCAAGCAACAAAGCTGGAACGCATGAATCAGCCTCGCCCTCCCACTCCCCTGGCAAGTGGGACTTCCTAGCACCAAACAGTTTTTCCAGGTGTCGAGATTCACTTTGGCATTTAACGAATGCCCCCGGCGTGCCCCTCGTCGTTAACCACAATTCTTCCGCCCCAAAGGGGCATTAACAAATCAGCCCAGGGCAGAGCGTCGCGGCGACAGCCGCAGAGCGACGCCCTGGGTGCGGTATCGATTCAGCACGGTAGCCCTGAAAGGGCGAAACAAATCGGTTCATCCCACACGCA